>DROJ01000149.1 GCA_011321935.1 Bacteroidota bacterium
GGGAGGTGGTGTATGGGTTTATAGTGTGCTGTTGGAGGGTGGGTATGTTTTGTTTTTGAAACCTTGGAGGTTTTTGAAACCTCCAAGGTTTTAGTGCCGCTTTTCATTTCAAAACAGTTTTGGTATAACTGATCGAGCCGTCCACATTTATCAATTCGATCCGGTAATAATTTTTGATATTATAGGGGACAAAATAGGAGTCGTAAAATATATCGCCAACCTCGACTTTCTCGGTTTCAACAGTTGATATATCATAATATTTTTTCCCGTCTTCCGAAAACTGGACGACAAAACCCTGGGCAGCACCTGTAAATGGCGTGACCCAGAAAAAATCAACCTGCCCGCCCCTTTTTATTACTTTGAAATTTAGGTTGACGGTAGCGGCTTCAGCATTTTCATTGTTTGCTGGCTTTATTTTATTTGTATTTTTTATGCCGTTTATATTCCTGTCAGATGGGCCGCCGGTATCGGCGGAAACAGTCAAGGTTGTGCAGAAGGTCAAAAAAAGTAAATTAAAAAACAGAGACTTCATGGTGTTTGTTTTGGTAAATTGTAAGATTTGTTTTCCCTAAAAAGCAGTGCCCAATATTGTTGTTGGATGTTGTTGCAGTCAGATAAAAAACTTTCTGATTTAATTAAATGCAACTTATAGGAGAAGGAGAAAAAAAGGACGAGAAAAGGAGAAGAAAGAATAATTTGTTGAATAATCTGCTGCAAAGCTATGGGAAAAAGGGACGCCATGAAAGAGGGAAACGAGAAAGTCAATGCTCTATTTTATTATTTTGTGACAGGGAAAAATAGGCTTTGTTTTTTTAAATAATTAAATATTTGAATGAAAGGGAAAATTGTTGTGATGGAAATAGGTTGATTGGTGGGCAATTATTTTTTTGATTAGAATAAATTTATTTGTTTAAAAATAAACGAATAAATTAAGCCAAAGCTTCCGCTCATTTGTCATCTTGATAAGGAACTGTTCACGTTAAAAGTGCTGCCATGACAGCCGCTCTAACGTGAACAGTTCCTTATCAGGATGACAAAAGAGCGGAGACTTGCATCACATTTTTGATTTCCACTCAATTACATTTGTGCGAATATAGTCTTGCCAAAAATTCCGACATGGCAACAAATTGCCCTGCTTTTCCAAGGTATAAATTTTGACGTTTTGACATTAGTTCAGCACTATTTCTTTCAGTTTTTTCCTCGATCCTGCTTCAATAAAAAGCAGTTGCTTTATTTTTTTTAAACTGACAGGATCGGTTATCCCCGTAAAGGCAGGCAAAATAAATTTGCTGACCCTATCTATCAATGGGTCAAGAGTAGCTTGGCGGTCATATGTCAAAAATATTTTCCGGATCGGCTTCTGTCCGAACATTTCTTCCATTGCGATCTCCTCCAAAGGATCAAGCGAAAAGTTCACACCGTCCAACTGCCGGGTCACTGAAATTTGTAAAGTATCCATCTTTTAATTTTTTTGTTCCAAACAAAAATACCACAATTCGCCCAAACCCGCGCACAATTCCTTTTTTATTCCCACTTTTGGTTTTTGAAAAAATACGCAAGATGCCCTAATGAAGCGTATCAACGGGCAAGGCATCAGTTATTGGAGTATCACGTTGGATTTCACTTATCCCTTCCCTTTTTCCTATTAAAAGGTTAGCGTTTATGTTTATATTGTTACGAATATATCTGAATTGATCTTCCACCGCTGATACATCATTGGGTATAAATTTTCCATCTTTATAAATTGATTGAAAACTATCGTAAATATCAACAATAAAACCCTCCGATTTCGCAGCCAACTCGTCAAAACCGTCTTTACAGTTTGGGCTTCCTCCCTCGCATCGGTAATATTTTTTTATTTCTTCTTTCTGCTGGTTTTTTTCATACAACAGCTTGTCATATTCTTTTTTCAAATTTATCCACAGCTCACTTTCGTTATTCCCGTCAGCGGTAGAAGGACGGGCTTTTTTTTGTTCTGGTTTTTGAACAGTATTCTTTTTGGCTGGTCGTGGGGCATTTGGTATTTCAACTTCGTTGGCATGTGGTTTTTTAGTAATTGTTTTTTCTATATTACCGACATGCGCCCCTTCATTTATAGAATTACTTTCAGGCGTACCTTCTACTTCAACCATTGAATTTCTTTCTTGGGAATATCGCCAATAAAGCAGGCTGGTAACTACAACCATCAACAACATCAAACCTATCTTCAGCCAATTCTTTTGGTCTATACCCGCGGGCATGCCCGTAGCCGCGGTTAATTTCCCAAGATCATTTTGGTTCAAAGTAGTAGCGTTATAGGAACGGGCAGGAACATTATCGCTCCTGCTTATTTCACAAATAACCACGGTAATGTTATCGGCGCCGCCCTTTCCGTTGGCTGCGGCAATAAGGTGGTCGGCCAATTCACCGACCGGCAGGCCTGCATCCATAATAGTGGCAATCTCCCTGTCCGAAAGCATGCTGTTCAGCCCATCCGAACAAAGCAATATCTTCTCTCCGGCAATCGGATCAAATGTGGCCGATTCGGGTTTGGGCGGGTTATTGGGGTCGCCCAAACATTGGGTGATGATATTGCTTTGCGGGTGAGTTCTGGCTTCTTCCGGGCTAAGCATCCCTTTTTCGACCATTTGCCAGACGAACGAGTGGTCTCTTGTCACCATTTTAAGTACGGGTTCTCCGCCTTCACGGGCAGGCAAAAAACGGTATATCCTGCTGTCCCCACTCCATACAGCAGTTGCCTTGCCCTTGTGCAGGTATAACAAAGAAAGAGTGGTGCCCATGCCCTGGCGGCTTGGGTTTTGTTTGGCGTCGGCAAGTATAGACCGGTGGGCATTTTGAAATTCAGACCGCAATGATTCGGCAAGTGCAGTTCCCTCAAGGCCGTAGCCGGCCTTTATGGCAATCCTTGATTTAATAGTGTCAACGGCTAATTGTGAAGCGACCTCCCCTGCTTCTTCCCCCCCCATGCCATCGGCAACAATGAAAACGGCAGGTGAGTCATTGAGCACTACCGGTTCTTCTATTGTTGGCTTCCATGTTCCAGAAGTAATATCCTGGCTGATGGCAAAATAATCTTCGTTGTGAGGCCGGGACAGCCCTTGGTCAGTTTTTCCGACGAATATAATTTCCATATAATTAGTCTTATTTATTAGAACTGAACTGGCTTTACCTTGGCAGTGGGAAAAACCCCATCCCCGTAGCATCCAATATACCAGCTACATTTAAATTTACCTTTCCATACCCTGATTCCGTTTTTAACAATAAACCACCAAGCAATTCTCCTGGAACCACGGGCAACTCATCGCAGGAATATTGACCGTCAAAGGGATGGCAAACCTGTCTTGAAATTTTATAGCGTATATCCCGGACAGTTAATTCTTTTTTGCCCTTGGCAAAAAACTGTACGGCAATATATTCTTCAGCGACCTTTGGGTAACCAGCATTTTTCAACCCAGTATTTTCCATTGAGCCCAATGGCCAAAAGTAAAAACCCTGCCTTGTGGCCTCCGCAGCTATATTGACATCTATTTTTTTATTTCCGCGCATGGTTTTAAAATAACGTATGGTTTCTTTGGGCGTGTAGGCTTTCAATTTTATCGTAAGGAGGCTATCGTCTATCCAAGGTTCTCTGTTTTCTGCTACGATAAGTTGGCCACCCACCAAAACACCAAACTGTTTGTCCATGCCAAAACAGCGGTCGGTCAATTTTACATATTCTTTTTCCCTATAAACAAGAATGTATTCCCGGGAGAAAATGCCCGTGGCCGGAATGACCAACTGTTTGATACAATCTTCCCAAAAAGAGAAAGAAACCGGTAAGCCTTCCGTTTCTTCCACATTATTTTGGGCATGAACAAAAACCGGTACTATTAAAAAAGCAAGGGCAAAAAAAAGAATGTTTTTTAAAAAATAGGGTCGCATTAATATTAGTTGAACCAAGCACCAACAGATATAAAAGAAGGCCGTTCTTTTATTGCTGTAGGTGCTTGCGGATTTATATTTTTCAATATAACTGGCTAATAGAAACGATGTCGCCGAGGTTGTCTCTTCCAGAAGAAACAATGCCCACCACGACCGGGCGGTTGTTTACAATGACAAAAATCGGCCCGCCCGAATTACCGTGCGTAAAGCTCCTATCGGTAATGTAAAGCATATTATCCGATTGAACGGCACGGGCTAGTGTAGTGACCCCAAAAAGAGGGGCAGAAAATTTATCACTTTCTTGCAGGTTCATACCCTCTGAATAGCCCAAACTATACAACTTAATTCCAGGTTTAAGATTGTCTTTTAACTCTATCGGTTTGTACGTAATACTGCTCTCCTGGTTTACATTTATATATGCCCAGTCAGAGTTATTTGCACCGCCCCTACTTGACTTTATTTTTATTGAAAGTGTATCATTGCTATCCTGCTTTGGAATTGAAACCACATATGAAATATCATGTGTATCATCAAACCGAAATTGACTGGATTTGAACCTTAGGGTATTACCGCTTTGATCCGTGGCCTCAAAAATAATATCAACCTTCGAGCCTCTTTCTGTTTCAAGATAATTCATCAACAATAAATATAAGGCCGTTGGATTCACAGTCTTAAAGTCTGCATATGGGTTAAGATATCGCCAACTTTGGACTATATGGCGGGCAGTTACAAATTTTCCATCATCTGCAAGAAAGCCCGTTCCAGCATATATACCTTTTTTCAATATCTTATATTCATCATATACTTCCTTGAACATCGCTTTCTCAGATATATCTTTGACGTATGGAACATCAAATTTAACAGCCCTTATCAAATATATATTCTCCTTTGGCAACAAGGCAGAAGCCTGCTCGTCGGTTAAGCCACTTGATACATTTCCAGAAGGAAGATTTGCCCCCCCGCTGCCTGGCAGGGCAGGGTCAGTTACTGTTTTGATCTCCTCCCGCACCGATTCAACCTGGCTACTGATGCGTGAAATTTCCTTTCTCAGGCGCGAGGCCTCTACCGACTGGGATCGGTTCTTTTTTTCCAGTTGTTTCAGTTGCTTTTCCTTTGCCGACAACTCATCATTTAAAGCCTGTTGATCGCGTTCCAACGATTCTTGTTTTGCTGCCAGTTCGTTTTTTTCCTTTTCCATGGCTGCTATTTGACGGTCAGAATTCACCTTGCTGTAAACGGTGTACAAAGCGGTGCTCATCAATAAAATGGCCAAAGCCGCAATGCCGTATTTATAGGGCCTCAGAGCCTGATTGCTCCACATGGCCATGCGGGCGGTAAAGCCCATAGTGGAGGTCTTGACTGCCGAAGTGTTGAACCGGACACGCGGGCCACCGCTCGAAAACTGTATTTCGTCGCCGTTTTGCAATTGGTGTGACTGCACTGGCTGGCCGTTGACGAGGGTCGGGTTGGCCGCACTTGGGTTGTGCTGCAGGATGAAGTTGCCATCCCGCAAACTTATGGAGGCATGCTTGCGGCTAACCGTTGAATAGTTGTCGCCGTACTGGAGGTCGCAACCACTGGAACGGCCAATGTCCATGTGGTTGAGGACATAGTTTTTGTGGTTGCCCCTTTCTTGGTTTTTGGCAGGGTCAAGGAAAAGAAGGGTGTAGTTGGGCATGTCGCGCCCCGCCATCATTTGAAAGCCTTGCTTAATGGTTGCGGCGAGGTTGCGGCCTAGGTTGGGTTGAGTACTTCTTGCCATGTTCGATTGTTTTTGTTTAAAAAATTATAGGTTCAACAATATTGTATCTGCTTCACCATATTCATACCTGACAACGTTATTGTCCGGCAGGCAGGTGCAGGAGTCATAATGTACCGTTCCAAACGGAAAGGTTGCCCTTCCGACCACGTTGCACAGGTAGCCATCCCATACCAAGAAATAATTTTCGGACAATATGCGGATGGAGTCATAATTATACCTGATCACTGGCAACAACATCGTATCGACCACCCCCCACCGTATGCCGTCTTTGGTGGCTATTGACACTGATCCGAACAAAAAAGGGGAAAGGCTTTTTATTTTTTGCAGGCGGTACAATGACCGTTTCAATCCGCTTTTGCAATAATTGTTTTTACAATGTTCTTCTAAAGAAGCGGCGGCTTCTATTGGCTTGCCGTTCAGCAACTGCTGCCGATAGGTGGCATAAGCATACCCCTGTTCAGGCACGGGTGCATTTGAATTCATGATATTCAGAGATAATAAAATAAACAATAGCCCTGCAAATGCAAACCCATATACTTTCCAGTTAGCGCCGATGCTTTTGCTTATGTTATTTGCGGCCGGTTTTAATTTTGAATTTAATAAATTATCGAATACATATTCTTGCAAATTGGTCAATACACTCTTTTGCCCTGTTCCTTGCGCACCGTCTTTAATGTCCTGCAGCAATTCTCCGCTTTCAGCACTCTTCAGTTCAGCGCTCCAATATTGTTGGTCCAGATATCCTCCCGACCACAGCAAAAGGTCTTCCGGTTCCGGGCGGTCCCCGGGCGAAATGGACAGGCACCTTTTGAGCAAGTTGGCAAACCGACGGCTGAAGCCAACAGGTAATGAGTTGATTTCAGCCCCTGCTGCCAATGAAAGTGCTACATATGGGGATTGCGTGGGCAGGCCGCCCGTCGCTATCTCAAACAGCGCAACGCCCAAAGAAAAAATGTCGCTTTTATATTGAGGTCTCCCGTTCAATAGTTCGGGCGCTGCATAAGCCCCCGAGAATCCCGTACCGCCATGTTTGCCAACGGGAACAGTCTGCCTCATTTTCACACTGCTTCCAAAATCTGAAATATAATATTGCCGGTTTTCTCCATCCCCTTTGAACAATATATTGGCCGGTTTGATATCCAGGTGAAGGGTTGATTTACTTTTTAAATATACAAGGGCCATAGCGGTGTCCCTTAAAATCCGGGCAACCATTTCCTCTGAAAATAGCGCCCCTTTGTTTCTCTCGCCGGCCTGTATTTTTTGGTACATTAGATCGACCGTACTGCCGTCGCAAAGCCTCATCACAAAAAAGATTTTTTTGCCATGCCGGCCAAGTTCTTTGGGAACGACAAGGTTGGGGTGGTCGAGGTCTGCAACACGTTTTAGTTCTTCCTGTATCTGGTTTCTTTCTAATTCACGGAGACCTCCATTATTGCCAAATACTTTAATGGCCGCCGCCTGTCCTTCGGTATTCATGGCCTTCCATACTTCCGCAGTACTCCCCCCACCGATATGCTCAGTGAGTTTATAGCCTGCAAGGATGATATTTTTGCGGACAGGCCCCTCCATATCAAAGTACTTTAAATTTTAAGGTTGTTTCCCCGATTGAAATTATATCGCCGGGCATCAGCAAACCTCCAGCACGGTCATCTATATCTTTCCCGTTTAAGGCCGTACCGTTCAATGACCTCTTCCAAGCTGGGCCATTTTCTGTTTTCACAAATTGCCCGTCCCTGGCAAGCCATTTCTGGCTGTTGTATTCCAAAGTAAGGTGCTTTCTGGACACATAACTGGTGATGCTCTCCAGTATTCCTATGTCGTTCCTCCCCCCCTCCTGCCTGCCTATTTTAATGATGTTCTTTCCGGTTTGTGAACGTATAGCAGATAGGTCATATATTTTGCCGACCTCCTCTCCGTTCATGACCTGTAGTCCAAACTTAGCATTTGTGGGATATGTTCTGACCCGTTTTCTGACCAGCGTTTCGTCGAGTTGGACAAGCGCTTCCGAGGGTGTCTGCATCCTGTTTTTTGGGTTTGGCCGGAGGCATTTTTCCAATATATTCTGCCAAACCGGAGATACGTTTGGCCTGTATTGTGCAATGGGAGTAGAGCGTCCTTTTTTTACCTTCTCAATATATTCCACCGGGTTTTCTTCGAGTTTGTTGGGCCCGGCAAAAGGATGCTTTCCCTGACTGATCGTCTCGTACATCGTGACCCCGAAGGCAAACATGTCCATGGAGGGTTTGACCATTTTATATGATTTTGCCCGGTTGAGCTGTTCGGGCGGTGCGTACAAAAGAGTGCCCCAAATTTCGGCTGCCCCACCAAACCAGTTTTTGGAAGTAAGGCGGGAACGGACGAAGCCAGATATATCAAAATCAGAAAGTTTTGGGCTGAAATCTTGGTCAAAAAGGACATTGTCAGGCTTTATATCGCGATGGATAATACCATTGGAGTGGAGGTCGTGCAAGCCTTTGAGAATATTGATGCCAAGGCCGGAATAACTATCCTCCGAAGCAAATTCCTTGATTTGCTGGGTCAGGTTTCCCCGACGGCAATATTCCATAATAAGGTAGGGGTTGCCGGCCACATTGCCCATAAAATAGTTTTTGACCAAGTACGGGGATTGCAGTTGCCCGGCTTTAAAGCCTTGCAAAAAGCGCTTTTTCATTTGCTCAAAATCATTCGGCATGGCCTTGTAAAGATCAAGCACTTTAAGCGCAAAAACCTGCCCCTCTTTGTTTTCTATCCCGACAACGCTGCCAAAGCCGCCATTGCCCAATGCCTTTTTTACTTCGTACTGCCCAGATGCAAGGTTCAACCGGTCACCCTCATGGAGGATGACCCTTTGGGGGATGTCGTTTAAGCTTTCGCAAAATTGAAAACTGTTAGGGTTTTGCCGGTTCATGTGTCTGTCTTATAAGGTCAAAAAATTGGTGTCATAGAATTGTTTATTTCTCGATGGTTATCTTTCCAAAAGGGCCTCCTTTTATTTTAATAAAGCTGCCGTCTGCAATTTCCTGCCCTTTTGATAACGGGGTGCATATAAAGACCCGTTCAGAGGAATCCCTCAATAGAAGCCTGTTGTCTTTTTCTGTAAAAGATATGCTTGGCAGTCCCTTTCCGCCGGGCAATCCGTGCAAATAAAGTGAATTTCCACTTGCTTTTATTTCGGTCTTTCTGGCAGATTCCATGTCCGAAAAATATATTTTGAATGCTGTTGCATCTTTACAATAATTACAGTTGGGGCATGTTGTTACCCCTTTTGCCAGCAGGTAGCCGCACTGCACACATGCGACTTGCCTGTCCTCGGCTACCTGTCCAATTTTTATATCAACGGGTTGCAGTTCTGCCTTTACCTCATTGGGCGAGCCCTCTCCGCTATTGTTTGAATTTGTTACAGGCGGTTCGGTTTTTTCCTGAAATATAAAACCACATTCAGCACACTTGCTGGCCTTGGCTATGTTTGGATATTCGCATATAGGGCAAATCATTGATATATAGTTTATGATACTCGAAATCTATTTTTTAATAGACTTGTTCTGGCCTGGCAACCAATTAGTTGTGAAAAATAAGGCAAACTCTATATTTTCAATTAATTTTAATAAATTAATTATATAAAATTGAATAACAGCACTTTACAGATGAAATTTAAAATTAATTGTCTTATTGGTCGAAATGCCTCTTTTTTATTACTAAATTTATCACATAACTCATTGATTATCAATAAATATAAAGCCGAACAAGTCTGATAGCAAACCATGTCATACGCTCGTCCAAATCGGCGTCCATTACAATTTGATTTGAACTGGGACGTTGCACTTGGCTTTAGCATACGTTCGCCGTCCTTTAATAATTTTCAAAGAATATTCAGCCCGTCTGGGAATACTGGACACGTCTAATCTAAAGTTTCCAACTCCATCAGTAGAACACTTTTTGTCCGACCCAACAAGTTCCACTTCAGCACCCGAGCGTGTTCCAATATTTTTTGTGAAAACCCTGCCGCTTAATATACATTTTTTATTGGTGCCTACCACTTGTGAGGGTTTATCTGTTTTCTCGCTTTCATCCGTACGGGGAGAAACATAAGGAGGTGTTTTATTGCTGCCATTATTCTGCTCGTTTACATTTGGCAGTATTTCCTCATGACGTATTTCATTCTCTGGTTTATTAGGAGGACGAACCTCTGATACCCCTTCAACAGAAGGCTCACCTGATACATTATTTCCAACTTGGGAAGACAATATAATAACCAACGAAACAATAAAAACCGCTCCCGCAACTGCTAAAAACCAGATCGGCATATTGTCGTTCATACGCTTCTTGTCCAAGTCAAGGTGCTGGAAGGTAGAAGTAAAAAACTGTCGGGTGCTGCTGGCCCACGAACGGGTGTCCTTAAAACTATGCTTGCGCAATTCCATCTCCAAATCCCTAGCAATACTGAGCACCGATTGGTTGATCCGGTTTAATGAAACAGAGTAGTTTTCTTCCAAGACCAAGTTCATCCGGCGGTTGTCTTTTAACTTGGAGAACTGGCCCGACAATAAGGTTACCTGCTCCTCGTACCTTTCATGGTTCCTGACTGCTTTGGTGAGAACATGGAGTGCGCGCTCAGTTTGTCCCTGTACGATCAATTGCTTTACTTTATGTAGCTTGAATTTGCCCATAATACCTATGCAAAGGAAACTCGTTGTCCTTTAGATTTACTGATTAATATCTATTATTAAGAGAAATTTTTGGTCAATTTTTTTAGCCCCAGCGGGGCGGATATATTTGTAAAAAACCAAGTCAAAAGTGATCCAAAGCCCCAGCGGGGCGACAATATTTCTCAAAGCAAGAATCAGGGGAAATCAAACCAAGCATTTATTCTACAAATAGATGAAAATTCCCACAAAAATTTTGCTTCAAAAATTTCTCTTAACACCCCTAAATATCTATTAATAATCCCTCTTTAAAAGCTATAATGGCCTACTTATAAAATTGGCAGTTTTCTCAATCTGAGCGTA
The DNA here is from genome assembly GCA_011321935.1 of Bacteroidota bacterium. Classification (GTDB taxonomy): domain Bacteria; phylum Bacteroidota; class Bacteroidia; order Chitinophagales; family Saprospiraceae; genus UBA6168. The sequence continues at coordinate 10,690 of DROJ01000149.1, forward strand.
ATATTTAAAAGATAATTAAAATAATATTCATTTATTCTCGACACTTGCGGTGTAAATTTACAAATTCATCGGAGTTATTCAATTTTCTATTGAATTTTTCAAGAACTTTTTCTACGTCTCCATTGAATTCTATCATTTCATAAGTCGTTGAATATCTTCCTTTGCCCTTTTTTCTTATGGCATTTATGCCTTAAAACAAGCAACATGAAACGACTCGAACACATCGGCATCGCCGTAAAAAACCTCCAGGCCAGCAACGAGCTTTTTGCAAAACTGCTCGGCAAAAAGCATTACAAAACAGAGGAAGTCGCCTCCGAAAACGTGCTGACCTCCTTTTTCAAAACAGGCCAATCCAAAGTGGAACTGCTGGAAGGCACATCGCCCGACAGCCCCATCAGCAAGTTCATCGAAAAGAGGGGCGAAGGCATCCACCACATTGCCTTTGAAGTGGCCGACATCGAGGCCGAAATGCAACGCCTTGAAAATGAGGGCTTTAGGATACTCAACAAAGAACCCAAACGAGGTGCCGACAATAAACTGGTCTGCTTCATCCACCCCAAATCCGCCAACGGAGTACTCATCGAGTTATGTCAAAGTATTAAAAATGGTTAAATGGCTTCACTGCTTCATTGTTTCAATGACAATAAAGCATTGAAACAATGAAGCAGTGAAACAATGAAACAATGTAGCAGTGAAACAATGAATCAATGAAACAATGATTTATATAATCGCCATCGTGGGGAGTTTCATCGCCGGGGCCATCAATACTTTGGCGGGCAACGGCTCGGCCATTACGCTGACCATATTGACCGAGGTTTTAGGTCTGCCGCCCAATATGGCCAACGGCACCAACCGCCTCGGAGTAGCCTCGCAAAGCCTCGTCGCTTCGTGGGTATTTCATAAAAATAAGATGCTCGATTTCAATCGGGACAGGCTGCTCATTATATTTACATTAATTGGTGCAATAATCGGCGTATGGGTAGCGACGCAGGTGAGCAATGCACAATTCAAAACAGTGTTCAGCTACCTGCTCGTCGGGATGCTCGCCGTTATTTTAATAAAGCCAAAACGCTGGTTAAGAGCGACAGATTCCGATTATAAACCCAGCATATGGGTCATGGTGCCGGCGTTTTTGGGCATCGGTTTTTATGGCGGGTTTATACAGATGGGCATGGGCATTTTCTTTTTGGCCATCATGGTATTGGGAGCAAGGTACAGCCTTATGGACGCCAATGCCGTTAAGGCAATTATTGTCGGATTATATACTGTCGTCGTCATTTTTATATTTGCATGGAAAGGAATGATTGATTGGAAAATTGGCTTCCTCATGGCCGTCGGCCAAACGGCAGGCGGCTGGCTCACTGCCCATTATGGATCGAGGTATGAGCAGGCAAATGTCTGGGCGCACCGACTGCTCGTTGTTATTATTATTGCTGCCATAATTAAATTGTTCGGCTGGCATGAATTAATGTTTAATGATTAATGTTCAATTATGGCCAATTAACAATTTATGATGTACAAGATTTTCATAAAACCCATTTTGTTCCTTTTCCCACCCGAAAGGGCGCACTACCTCACTATATTTATTTTAAAAACAATATTGAATATTCCGGTTATTAATTGGTTATTTAAAAAAATATACGCAGTGGCGGACAAGCGGTTGGAACGCAATGTTTTTGGGCTTACGTTCCCCAACCCCGTTGGACTTGCCGCTGGTTTTGATAAAGACGGCAAATATTACAAAGCCATGTCCACCCTGGGTTTTGGTTTTATTGAAATAGGGACGGTGACGCCTGTCCCACAAATTGGAAATCCGAAGCCCCGTTTGTTTCGCTTACCAAAAGACGGGGCGCTGATTAATAGGATGGGATTTAATAACGAGGGGGTAGAAGCAATGGTAAAAAGATTAAAAAAAGGAAAATTAAAAAATGTAATTATCGGCGGGAATATTGGTAAAAATAAAACAACGCCAAATGAGGAAGCTGTCAGCGATTATTCTATTTGTTTTGAGGCATTATTTAATTACGTTGACTATTTTGTGGTAAATGTGAGTTCGCCGAATACGCCGGGCTTGCGTGCCTTGCAAGAAAAAAAACCGCTCACCGAGCTGCTTTCCCACTTGCAAATTTTAAATAAACAAAAAAACAAACCAAAACCGATTTTATTAAAAATAGCGCCCGACCTGACGGACGAACAATTGGACGACATCCTCGAAATTGTGGAAACAACAAAATTGGCTGGCATCATTGCTACCAATACGACCATCAGCCGCAGTGACCTGAATACCAGCGAACAACAAATTAAAAACATCGGCAACGGAGGGCTGAGCGGCAAACCTTTAAAAGAAAGGGCAACGGAAGTCATCCGTTATTTAAATAAAAAATCAAAAGGAAAATTAATTATTATCGGCGTGGGCGGGATTGCTTCTGCGGAGGATGCTTTGGAAAAATTAAATGCCGGGGCCACATTAATCCAAATATATTCGGGGATGATTTACGAGGGGCCAGGATTGGTTAAAGCTATCAATAAAGGTATTTTGAGGTGATGCCTTTGGGCGGGGAGAGCGGGGAGAAAGGCGTTGCCTCTTATATCCGAAACCAGAGGCAACGCCTTTCTCCCCGCTCTCCCCGCCCAAAGGCATCACCTCAAGACCTTGCGGTATTTTAAAACAAGGCAATTAATACATGTCAAAAAACAATTTAATAAACGAATGGAAAAGAAAAAAAGCACCCGCCAAACCCGAGACCCGTTTATTATTAAAAAAATTAAAAAAGAAAAAAGGGAAACAATTGGACAAGCACGCCGATGAGGTTCACGGCAATATTTTCAAAAATATAGACTGCCTCGAATGCGCCAATTGCTGCACGAGCATTCCGCCCATCGTCAATAAAACCGACGCCAGCCGGATCGCCAAAAAACTGGGCATGAAACCCGCTGCTTTCGAAAAGGAATATTTAGTAATTGATGAAGATGGCGATATAGTAATGAATACTTCCCCCTGCCCATTTTTACAAAAAAACAATAACTGCCTGATATATGAGATACGCCCAAAGGCATGCCGGCAATTTCCCCACACCGACAATTTGGATTTTTCAAAAAACATGAAACTGCACGGGATGAACGCAAATATATGCCCAGGGGTTTTTCATATATTGAGGAGGCTGGGGGAAGTCATTTAGTAACGATCAAATAATATACTGAACCATATTAGGTTTTCCCGAAGGGTCGGGAAAACCTATTATGGTCGAGTATAAATCAGCCCCCGTTTTTGTAAAAAAACGAACTCCAAGCCAGCCCTTGATTTCCCTTTCCAAAACCCCGGCCTGCCGCCAAGTCGTGCAAGCAACCTTTTGCTTTCCTTTCAATTCTTACCTTTGCGAACCCAAAAAATCCATTTTTCACAACAGGTATAAAACGGCGTATCAGATGTAATGCTTTTTTTTCTTTTTGTTTCGAGGGTCTCACGACACTCGCTAAGAAATGCCGTCTCCCGAAGTAAATTCGGGACAAGCTCTGCGGGACTAGGATAGACAGGCTTTCCACCTAGTGCCTTCGGCACTAGATTTTTCAACGCAAGGCCGCTAGGCCGCAAGGGAACGCAAGGGTTAAAAGCCTTCTCTTGCCTTGCGCTCCCTTGCGGCCTAGCGGCCTTGCGTTGAAAAAAAACTAGTGCCGAAGGCACTGTTAAAAGCCACGACTTGCGTTGAAAAATATAGTGCCGAAGGCACTAGTCCCGCAGAGCTTGTCCTGAATTTACTTCGGGAGACGGCATACCTTAGCGAGGGATGTAAATCCCTCGAAAAAAAGCATTACATTTGATACACTGCCTAAAATTTCTCACAGCATGAACTCAATAAAGCATTTCCTCGCGGCCACCGCGTTTTTCCTTCTTTTCGGTCCCCTTGTTTTTTCACAAAAAACCTCCAACCACGGCAGGGCATTCGAGCAGCTCGACACCGACCTGCCAAGTGCTACCCCTTACCGCAGCATTGACGGCTCGCCCGGCCCAGAATATTGGCAGCAGCGCGCCGACTACGACATCGAATGCACCCTCGACACCGAGAACCTGCGCCTCGACGGCACCGAAAAAATAACCTACCACAACCAGTCGCCCAACACCCTGAAATACCTCTGGCTGCAGCTCGACGAGAACCAGCACCAGGCCGACCTCGACCACAACCATTTCAATGCCAGCAGCATCAAAGAGGAGATGACCCAAAAGGCGCTTTACATGCTGGAGGCTTTCAATGAGGACAACAAATACGGCGACATCATCGAGGCCATCAGCGACGAAAACGACAAGCCGCTGAAATACACCATCAACGGTACCATGATGCGCATTGACCTGCCAGAAAAGCTGAAACCGGGCAAGGATTTTATTTTCAACATCAAATGGCATTATTTCATCACCGACCGAAAAGGCGCCTTCCGGGGCAGGGGCGGCTACGAATATTTCCCCGACGAAGACAATTATATCTTTACCATAACCCAGTGGTTTCCAAGACTTTGTGTTTACTCCGACGTGGAGGGCTGGCAGAACAAGCAGTTTACCGGAAGGGGTGAATTTGCCCTCACCTTCGGCAATTATGTGGTCAAAATGACCCTCCCCGACGACTACGTGGTGGCCGCCACCGGCGAGTGCCTCAACTATGCCTCCCTGCTCTCCCCAACCCAACTCAAGCGCTGGGAACAGGCAAAAACGGCCAAAGAACCGGTACAGATCATCACCCTCGACGAGGCCAAAAAGAACGCCGCCAGCAAAAAAAGCAAGACCCTGCAAACTTGGATATACAAGGCCGACAACGTGCGCGACTTTGCCTGGGGCGCCAGCCGAAAGTTCATCTGGGACGCCATGCCGCATTACAACGCCGACGGCAAACGGGCGATGTGCATGAGCTATTACCCGAAGGAATCCTACCCGATCTACAGCAAATATTCCACAAAAACAGTGGCGCATACCCTGAAAACCTATTCCAAATTTTCCATCCCCTACCCCTACCCCACCGCCATTTCGGTGGAGGCCGCCAACGGCATGGAATACCCGATGATCTGCTTTAATTTTGGCCGTGCCGAGGAGGACGGCACCTATACCGAACGGGCGAAACAGGGCGCCATCGGGGTCATCATCCACGAGGTGGGCCACAACTATTTCCCGATGATAATCAACAGCGACGAGCGCAAATGGTCGTGGATGGACGAGGGCATCAATACCTTCGTGCAGACCCTCGCCCAAGCTGAATTTGACAACAACTGGGACCTGCGCCGTGGGCCTGCACATAAAATCACCAGCTATATGAAGCAAGACCCCGACCGCCTCGAACCCATCATGACCAACAGCGACAACATCATCGAATTTGGCAACAACGCTTACGCAAAACCCGCCACTGGACTCAACATACTGCGCGAAACCATCATGGGCCGAGAGCTGTTCGACATGGCCTTCAAAGAATATTGCGAACGATGGGCCTTCAAGCACCCTACCCCCGCCGACTTCTTCCGCACCATGGAAGACGCCTCGGCCATGGACCTCGACTGGTTTTGGCGCGGCTGGTTTTATGGCATTGACCCAGTGGACATTTCGATGGACTCGGTGACCTGGTATCAACCCGACCTCGTGAACGACCCCGCCGAAACGACCGTCACCGAAACGATCAAAAGAGAAAAACCTTTCGACGATATTTCCAAAATAAGGAACCGGGAGTCGGGCATGAAATTCAGCGTGGAGGAAGACCCCGGCCTGATTGATTTTTATACCACTTACCGCCCCTGGGAAACAACCGATTCGGTGCAGATAAAAAAGACCAAGAAACTCAAATTTACCAAAAAAGAAAAAGAGGAAAAATATAGCGGGAAAAATTATTACCAAATAAAATTCACCAACTACGGCATGGTCATGCCCATCATTTTGGAATGGACTTTCGAGGACGGCACCACCGAGGTAGAACGCATCGCCGCAGAAGTATGGCGCAAAAACGAAAAAGAACTGACCAAGGTTTTTGAAAAAAACAAAAAAGCAATAAAAGTGCGCCTCGACCCCTACCGCGAAACGGCAGATATAGATGAGACCAATAATTCGACGGCCATACCCGGTACGCCCAAATTGTTTAAAGTATATAAAGAAGACAAAGCAGAAAAGACGTTGAACCCGATGCAGAAGGCGATGGGAAAAAAGGTGAAGCCTTGATAAATAAAAATAGCTTGCCCCGAAACCTCGGGGAAAATGAAAATGAAAGGAGCCTGCTCTTTGCATTTGTAATGACCTTTGCTCGTCCCGACAACCGAAGATATATATCCTCGGTTATTCTGGCACACAACCGAGGATATATATCCTCGGTTGTCGGGACGAGCATAGGCCACATGGTTTTGAGCGGATACAAACCGGGGTAATATCCTCGGTTCTAACCCTTATAATTTGCGCCTACTATACTGAACCATTTTAGGTTTTTTGCAAATGGAAAATATAACTTGCCCTGCAATAGGAAATTGCAGGGCAAGTGCTTGCATTGCGGGGCAATTTTCTATTGCCCCGCAATTTCCTCCCAAATGCACAAAACCTAAAGTGGTGCAGTATAGCTATCCGATTTGAAAGTAGAAAACATATATTTCCATAAAATCAACAATTTTTGGTTTTATGGAAATATTTGTTCTCTAAAATAATTGAGGGCTGCTATATGTTCGTTTCTTTTCCGGCAGCGGCAGCACATGCGCCTCCTTGCCCGCGAACACCACGGGCAGTTTTATTATTTTTTTTATTTTATGGGAAATAAGCTCTTTGTAATATTTGTTCCGCTCTATCTGTTCGAGGGCTTTTTTCAAAGCGGCATTTACCCTTTTGTTATAACTGGCCTCTTTTTCTTTTTCGCCCCTTTTGTCAACCCGCTTTACTTCGATGACCAGCCCATATTTTGATTTATTATGTGGGATGAGCAATATATCATATCTCCCGTCGCCGCTCTCCCGGTTCGAGCGGATGGCATAGTCATCGCCGACAATGGCGAGCATTCCCAAAAAATAAGCCTGATATACATTTTCGGCCATGCCCCGCTCGTCAAAATAACTGAAGGTATCGCCGATTATTTTTTTGAAACCTTTTTCGAACTGCGGAATGCGGTTGTTCACCAAGTGCTCGGTGGTAGCCACGAGCAGTTCTTTTGGCACTTTGTGCTCGTCTTCCAGCCAGTCAAAAACTATATTTTTAAAAATGGTATTTATTTCGAAATTCGGTATTTTCAGCTTATATGTTTCATAATCTATTTTTTCAATTTGGGTCAAATAACCGCTGAAAGTGAGCAATGTCCAGAGCAGCCTTTTTTTCCCTTCCAAATCTGAAAAGACAAAATTCTCGTCCAGCGTCTTTGTCAATGTTTCGCCGGAAATGAGCTTTTGCAGTTCGTCATAGGTATTGTCGATGCCCGGCTCCAATATGCGTTTTTTTATCAGCGGGTCGGAGCCGGTGTTCACCCAATATGGCTTGAAGCCCTGCACGTGCCTGTCCATATAATTGATGATGGACCAGGGGTTGTAAATATTGTCGGTATTCCCGAACTTATATCCGTCGTACCAGTGTTTCACTTTTTCAAAATCACCTTGCAGCCCAAAATATTCCAGTGCTTTTTTTGTCTCCTGTTCCGTAAAACCGAACTTATCGGAAAAATATGGGTCAACGATGGTATATATGCCGGGGTTGTTGAACTTTGAAAAAAGGCTCTCTTTCGCTACCCGCAATATCCCGGTAATAAGCCCTTTGTGGAGGGCATGGTTCCCTTTAAATGCCGCTCCCAAAAAACCCTGCATGAAGTTGATGACCCTTTTATAATAGTTTTCTTGATATCCTTCAATAATAGGGGCATCGTATTCATCGATTAGGATGATGGTTTCTTTGCCAAAATGTTTGGCCATATAAATGCTCAGGTTTTTGAGGCTGAGTTCATAATCAATTTGGCCGGCCTTTTTCAATATTATTTTTTCAACAAACTGCTTGTCGTAATTTTTGAGCTTGTCCGAATCGAGCAAATAATCATGGTGCCGATACAATTCCGTCACGGCATTGGTCAAATACAAAAAACATTCTTCCCAATTCTCCCCCCCCACGCCTTTCAGGGTAATGTTTATCACCGGGTATTTATTCTGGTGAATTTCGCAAAAGCCCTTTTCCCCGCTTATTTTATATCCCGAAAAAAAGGTAGTGCTTTCTTTTTTCCTGATGTCGAAAAAATGCTCGACCATGGACAGGTTCAACGTCTTTCCGAAGCGGCGCGGGCGGGGCAGCACGACCACGGAGTCCCCGCTGTCGAAAAATTCTTTGACGAACATGGTCTTGTCCACAAAATACCCCTTGTTCGAGATGATGTACCCAAAATCGGAATTTCCTTTCAGTATCCTTTTCATTTTATTTTTGCTTTTGCAACACGGTTTCCGCAAATTTACGACTTTTCCCTGTTTGTCCTTTTTTTTCCAAAAAAACCTTTTGTCTTTTAAATGGAGAAACCTGTTCGCCTCAATACCGGGCGCATATCCATTCAAATCATAAAAAATCCCAAACAAAAGTAGGGTAAAAAACACCTCGTCCGTAACAGGGACGAACAGCCATTTTTTACACATAAATCTTTTGTGAAATGAAAATATTCAAACTATCTGCCATCGCCTTTTTGTTCCTTGTTTTTTCCATAAGCGGCTATGGGCAGCTCTCCGACAAAACCATTTATGTACAGCCTGCCACCGATACCAACATGGTCAACCTGGCCGAAGAACTCGCCGGGTATTTATTGAAAATAGAGGGCAATGAATATACAATAAACAATTCCGGAAATTTTAATGGCTCTGGCATATTATTGGCCATCCGGCAAAACACGGATGCCCTTTCTGCCGCCGATGACAATACTTTGGCGGCCATGAATGGCGAAGCATTTTTAAGTGACATTAATAATGACCGCATTATTATTGTCGGCAATTTCCGCATGGGCGTACAGCACGGCATGTTTGATTTTGTGAAACAACTGGGCTGTAAATTTCTCACCCCTTCGCCCGATTGGACAATCATCCCATATAATCCGAATTGGAATTTTATCAATAAAAAATTTGACGAGCCGGATTTTATTTCCCGGAACTTATGGTATGCCAATGGAGATGGTGACGGCTTCGGTCCCATACTTTCAAAAAATGCAAGGGACCGGGAATATTTTTTCCGGGCCACCCAACAGGGGAGCATAATTACCCAACAGGGCGACCCATATCCTGCCACTTTTGCCGTCGGGCATTCTTACCAAGATGATATGGCGGAGAACCCCGATGAATTTCAGGCGCACCCTGAATATTTTGCCACCAAAGAAGACGGCACATTATATACGTGGCAGGATTATTTGGACAATGGCGCAAACGGCGACTTTATTAATCTCGAATATAGCAATATGGATTTGGCGCAACTGATGTTGGAAAACCGGATTAATTGGCTGAACGAATATAAGTCGGAAAACCCCAAAGAATTTATGATTACCATTGAGCCGCAGGATGGTTCGGGCATATCCTATCACCCCGACGCATTGGCTTTGGGAAATGGTGCCGACCAAGTTCTGAACATTGCCAATTATGTGGCCGATGGCCTGGCCAATGAAATACCGGGCGCACTGGCATCTATTTATATTTATCCATCGCATTTAGTGCCGCCCCAAAATACCACGGTGTCCCCGAATTTATATGGACAAATGGCATTGGCATTTAACAGCAGTAATTTGAGTTTTAATGAAATTGCCACAGGTTGGAAAAATAAAGGTTTGCAAAATTTCGGGATATATGATTACCTCGGCGAATACCAATGGGACATGGGGCTGCCTTTGGGGCAAGGTCGGGTTTCACTGGAGTATATAAAAAAACACCTCCCATTTATTTATAATGAATGGA
>DROJ01000150.1 GCA_011321935.1 Bacteroidota bacterium
CAAAGCGAATATGGCCATCCAATTAATATCAGATCCACTGGCCAGAATATGTTTAAACATTTTTGTTAATGATTAGTGATTAGTGATTAGTGATTAGTGATTAGTAGATCAGTTATCAGTGATTAGTAGATTAGTGATTAGTAAAACAGTGATCTAATATACTAATCACTGTTCTACTAATATACTAATCACTGATAACTGATCACTAATCCCCCGTCTGTACTTTGATGTCCGTACCCAAACGTTGCAGATAAGCGATGACGGCAATGATCTCTTTGTTCTCCAGGCCCTCTTGCTTGATACCTTCGCTGCGCAATTTTTTAGTGATTTTGGCAGCTTGCCTTTCAAGGTCTTCCACAGCTATTTCATCGTAACGTGGGGGGTAAGGAGTGCCGAGTTTTTGCAAGGTCTTGATCTTGGCTGCCGTTTCCGATTTGTCCAAGTCGTGTTCGTGCAGCCACGGATAGGTCGGCATGATAGAACCCGGCGAAGTGCTTGTGGGGTCGAGCAGGTGGTTGTAGTGCCAACTGTCGGGGTACTTGCCGCCCACGCGGTGGAGGTCGGGCCCGGTCCGTTTACTGCCCCAGAGGAATGGGCGGTCGTAAATGAACTCCCCTGATTTGGAGTACTCGCCATAGCGTTCCGTTTCTGAGCGGAAAGGGCGGATCATCTGCGAGTGGCAGCCCACGCAGCCTTCGCGGATGTATATGTCGCGGCCCTCCAGTTCGAGCGGCGTATAAGGTTTTACAGAAGCAATTTTTGGCACGTTGTCATCTATCAGCACCATTGGGATTATCTCGACTATACCACCGACGAGGATAACGACGAGTGCAACGACCAGCATTTGGACAGGGCGGCGCTCGATCCACCGGTGCCAGTATTCTCCTTTGTGGCCAGCCAGGCTTGTTGGCCGTGGCGGTGCTTCGGCAGGCGTTTCGGCCTGGAAGGAGCCTTGCGCTGCGGTTTTCACCAAGTTGTATATCAACACCAAAAAGCCTATCAGATAGATGGTGCCACCGAAAGCCCTCATGGCATACATCGGAAGTATCTGCGTGACCGTTTCGAGGAAGTTCCCGTATTTCAAAATGCCTTCCGGCAAAAATTCTTTCCACATCAAGCTCTGTGTCCAGCCTGCCCAATACAGTGGGATGGCGTAGAACAAAATGCCCAAAGTACCGATCCAAAAGTGGAAGTTGGCCAGTTTCGTAGAAAAGAGCTTGGTGTTGTAAAGCCTCGGGATCAGGTAATAAAGCATCCCAAAAGTGAGGAAGCCGTTCCAGCCCAATGTACCGATATGTACGTGGGCCACCGTCCAGTCAGTATAGTGGGTGATGGCGTTGAGGCTCTTGATGGCCAACATCGGGCCTTCCAATGTGGACATACCATAAGCAGTGACGGCCACCACCATGAATTTCAGAACGGGGTCTCTCCGCACCCGGTCCCAGGCGCCCCGGAGGGTCAACAGCCCGTTCAACATGCCACCCCAGCTCGGAGCGATGAGCATCAGCGAAAAGGCCGATCCCAATGACTGCGCCCAATCCGGCAAGGCTGTATAAAGCAAGTGGTGAGGGCCCGCCCAGATGTAAATAAAGATCAGTGCCCAGAAGTGGATGATCGACAATTTATAAGAATAAACTGGGCGGTTGGCGGCTTTGGGAATGAAGTAGTACATCAGTCCCAGATAGGGCGTGGTGAGGAAAAAGGCCACCGCATTGTGGCCGTACCACCATTGTATGAGGGCATCTTGCACACCTGCGGCAACGGGGTAGCTCTTCCACAAGGTGACGGGAAGCTCGATATTGTTGCCGACATGCAGCACCGTCACCGTCACCCAAGTGGCGATGTAAAACCAGATGGCCACATAGATATGCTGCTCCCTGCGCTTGATAAGGGTACCGAACATATTGATACCGAAAATAATCCACACCACTGCGATAGCGATGTCAATGGGCCACTCCAGTTCCGCATATTCATGCGAACTCGTGATGCCGAGCGGCAAGGTGATGGCTGCCGCCAAAATGATGGCCTGCCAGCCCCAAAAGTGGATTTTGCTCAGCACATCGCTGTACATCCTTGTTTTTAGCAAGCGCTGCATGGAATAGTACACCCCGGTAAAAATACCGTTGCCGACAAAGGCAAAAATGGCAGCATTGGTGTGCAGCGGGCGGATACGCCCGAATGTCGTTTCGGCAATGCCCAAATTGACTTCCGGGAAAATCAACTGGAACGCTGCGGTCACGCCCACCAGCATTGCGATCACGCCAAACGTAATGCTGGCTATCGCAAAATTCCTGACGATGGTGTTGTCGTAATTAAATTGTTCTACTTTAGACATGTTAGTTGATTAGTTGCCTACCTCTCCGGCAGGCAGGTTGATTGTTCGTTGTTATATAGAAAGATCATTTTTTAAGGTTTGGTAGAGGGCTTGGACGTGGACTGCGGGCTGCTTGCCCCGAGACCCCGGGGGCAGCGGCTTTGGACTGTGGACCGACACTCGGCTTGTCATCGAACAGCATCCTTACGGAAGGGGTATAGTCGTCTTCGTACTGCCCTGATTTGACAGCCCATATAAAGGCCGCCAAAAAACCGAGGGCAACGATAAGGCTGACAATTATCAGTACAAATATGATATTCATTTTCAATGAATTATATTTCTAAATGAACGGGGTTGAACACTTCGCACCAAAGGTGCGAATTTATATTATTTTTTTCCAAAATATTTTTTGTCAAATAAAAACGGCTCTCTCCTGTGTTGGGAAAAAGCCTGCAAAACCAAAGCCTGCAAGCGGATTTTTTTCGGGTTTTGAAATTTGCCGCAAGGTCGGACTTCGGTAAAAAGTGTTGAGTGAGGTATGTCACAGGAGGGGGTGATTTTTGTCATCCATTGCGTTGCGCCAATGGATAGGCAACAAAACTTCCGGCGATTTCGCAGCTACGCGCGTAAGGTATTCTTCCGGGGTGATCAGTTGTTTATGAGTACCGACGTAGGATTTTTTTTGTGAAGGCAATAGACCTTATTCGGATTTGTGTGCGGTAGCACACAAACCGTCTAAATTCATTGCTTTTGAAAAGGCTCTTACAAAAAAAAATAGAATAAAGTCTAATATAAAAGGGGAGGTTTGGAAAAACCCGACAAATGACCGGGTATATATAAAAGGCATCAGTTCGGGTACCGGATCCGTCTCCGTTGCACTCCACGACTTGAGCGGCAGGCAAGTACTTCTGCAAGATTTCAATGCAGCAGCATTTGAACTCGACCTTTCCGGCATCAACGAAGGCATTTATTTTCTTGAACTGAAAGGCGGCGACGGCTCGCTCCACCTTATCAAGAAAATAGCCATTGTCAGGTGAGGTGCAGAACACCTCTGCCCAAATTTTTTCATTTCAAAAAACACGAATGACAGGTGGTCTTTAGATAGGGGGCATTTTAGAAATGCCTTCTATCTACCCGGCCATAAACCCGTCATCCGAATCAAAAAAAAACTAAAAACATGTATCAATCAATCAAATACAGCATAGTTATTTTTATCTTCTCTGTTATCTTTTGTGCCACTATGTATTCACAAGAAAATTCCATACTCGGAGAATACCCTTGCGGCTCTGATGACGGAGTATCAACCTATAATGTAGCCGCTACGGCAACATCCAAGCAATCCTCGACCAATGACGTACATGATTCCTCCAATGCCATTGATGGCAATTACTCGGATGCAAGCCTTGCTGAAACCAATAACGATGGGAATGCTTGGCTCGAAATCGAACTGGATAAACCCACAAACGTGAAAGAACTGAAAATCTGGTATCCGAGCGATAAACCTTTGGGGAAATTTTATGTGCTTCTTTCTTCTCTCCCATTTGAAAGTGGAAACTTGGCGAATGAACTTGTTTCCCCCAATAATGAATACCTTTATGTGGAAGCCCTTTCGTCAGGTAGTGCCATACCGATAGACAGGTCGGGCGTGAAATTTATACGGATACAAAATGAAACAGCAGGGCCACTGTCTCTGCTCGAAGTGGAGGTGCCGGGGGTCTCGGAGATCTGTGATAATGGAAAAGATGATGACTGCGATGGGCTGGTGGATTGTGAGGATCCGGATTGTTCTCCAAGTATATACAATGTGAATTACGCTCACCCTACCTGCCCGATCTGCTTTGACGGTGAAATTCAAATTCGGGCTTCGGGAGAAAATTTGAAATACAGTATAGATGGGGGAGCAAATTTTTACTCTTGCAACCCGATACCTAATTCCCAGCATTGTGGGTTCTTTAATCTTGGGGAAGGTGAATACAATATTGTTGTTGCTAATGAACAATGTACCACGACATATATCGGTAATCCTGTAATTCTTTTCCCTCCTGAAGGAACCCCTCGTGGCTCTTGCTTCAATGGTGGATTCGAAGAAGGGACTTTTGAAGGATGGACAGGTGGGATAGGCTTAGTTTCAGGAAACTTTTTTGGTGATGAAACAATTGATCCGCCAGGCTCAGGTCAAACCTCCAAACATCAAATAATATCATCCTCTGGCGATTTTGACCCATATGCTGGCGCCGATATCCCGCTTGCTTCTCCTGACGGCAGTGCTTACTTTGTCAGATTAGGGAATGCTGAAGAAGAGTTGCGTTCACAAAGGTTAACTTACTGCCTAACTGCTGCTGATGATAATAGAGCTTTCAGTTTTTACTATGCTTTGGTAATGGAAGATGGAGACCGTCCCGATTATGCTCATGCCGCAAGCCAGCAACCTTATTTTCAATGGAATATATTAGATGGGGATGGAAATGTAAAACGAGAAGGAGAACCTATTAAAGCCGATGTAGATAATCCTTTTTTTATTGTTAATGAAGAACGGTTTCTTGTGTGGTTAGGTTGGACTAAGGAATGTTTTGATTTATATGAATACGTTGATGAAGGAGAAGAAATATGTATTGAATTTATCACGGCCGATTGTTCCGTTTCAGCCAATGGTCATTTTAGTTATGCTTACATAGACGGGCTGTGTTCTGACGGAGTAGCTCCTTCTCCCCCTGCACTTGAATTGAACGACGCATATTGTGAAAACCAGACTGTTTCTGTCTCTGCTGTCGGTGGCAATGGTTATAATCAATACGATTGGACTGTCTGTCGTTATATTGACGGTATCCCCCTTCAATGTTTTATAACCGAGACTACTCCGGGTTATTCAAACCCTACCCTCGACAATGTTCTTGACTTTTTCTTTAAAGATAGGCCACCTTCTGTCAAGCCATTAGAGTGTGGAGACAAATTTAAAGTGACACTTACCGTGAGGGATGATTGTTTAGGATCAACAAGCGTTTCAAAAGACTTTACATATATTTGTGAACAAAATGAAATAGATTACCTTGACATCATCGTCTGCTCTGGCCTGCAAGATTTGCCAATTACTGGTATAAATGATTGCAACGATTGTTCTGTCGAATGGACACCGGGACAATACCTTGATGATCCAAGCATACCTTTTCCTACAATATTGGGATCTTTGAATACACTCGCATTTGACCAAATTTACCATGTGGAAGTAACCAATGATTTTGGCTGTGTATATGAGGATGAAATAGAGATATTTGAAAAATCAGAAATATACGGAGAGCTCACTTTAGAAGTTAATTCTCTTAA
>DROJ01000151.1 GCA_011321935.1 Bacteroidota bacterium
CAGGGCTACAAGCCCTTCCAAAAGAGTCTATAGGGTGGGAATAAATTCCCACCCTTTTGGAAGGGCATGGAGTAAGATAAAGGAAGTCGTAAATATCAAAAATATTTATGACCGTTTTCCTCAATAGAGAGCAGGACTACAAGCCCTTCCAAAAGAGTCTATAGGGTGGGAATAAATTCCCACCCTTTTGGAAGGGCATGGAGTAAGATAAAAGAAGTCGTAAATATCAAAAATTTTTATGACCGTTTTCCTCAATAGAGAGCAGGGCTACAAGCCCTTCCAAAAGAGGGGGAATTTATTCCCCCTCCCTGAGATTTCGAGGGGCGCTAAATAATTACAAAATTTAGTAAATCCCGACTTATGAGACAACCTCAAAATGGCCGCTTCCCAAATATGGTCGAACAGCATCCGATATTTAACCAAAAGCCAAATTGGTAGCGAAGTAGGATTTGTACCATTGGTCATTTTTCCAAAAAGCCAAAGCCGAATTTGATGCCGAAGTCAACATAGGGCAAGGCATGGCGGCCGTCCACATTGTCGGGAGAGAAATCGTATGGGAAGCTGACCGAGAAGGATGAAATGGGCGTGGTGAGCATTGGGTCAAGTTCGTGGGCAACATTTTTCCATTTGACGCCGATGCCTGCGTAGAGTTCTGCGAAAAAACCTTTTCCGAGGGGGATCTGGCTCCCAAGGACGAGGGTAGCGGCCACTGCATTTTTGTTGATTTTGGCTTGGGTGTAAGCAAGGGCCGTCCCGTCTTCCAACAATACCCTTCCGTTGTTGTCAACATAGGACTGGGGGAAGGCTATAAAGTCGAAGCCGATGAACCTCCTGCGGCCGGGGGGCAGGAGGGCGTTCCACCAAAAGAGGTAAAATAAAAGGGGGGGTTGCCTGAAATTTTGGTAGTAATGGTACCGCAGGCCAAATTTATATTTCCTGTAAAACTGTTGCTCCTTGTCCCTGCTCCAATCTTTGTCGTTGAAGGCGAGGAACTGGTGCCCGTACTCAAACTGGAAGTTCATTTTTTCGGAGGGCCAAATTTCTATGCCCGTCAAAAAGGTGCCGGTATAAGGGTTGAAGAGGCTGGTGGGCGAATATTTTACGGCGAGCAGGGGGTAGCTTTTGCCCGTCTCTTGGCTCAGGAGAGGGATGGCGGTTGAAAGGAAAAGCAAGAGTGCGGCGGTGTTTTTCATTTTTGTAAAGTCAGGCTTTGGCCTAAAATTTTTTGTATGGAGCCTTTTCAAAATCATTGAATTTGGCAGGCCTCCTTAATTTCTTCTCGTAAAGGTATAACCGATCTTGAAGCCCATGTCAACGTGCGGCAAAGTGGTAGTCCCTTCGTGGCGGTCAGGTTTGCCGAACCATTCCTCTAAGGGCAGCTCGGCAATTTCGGTTGCCCCGTTGGGGGCTATGTTGTGCTTTATTTTTCTTTTTTTGCTGCCGAGGCCGAAGTATATTTCAAGCAGAAACTTGTCTTTTGAAATTAGTTGAAAACCGCCGCTTACAAGGGTGCTGAAAAGGTCTTTTTGGATTTTTGAAGAGGTGTAGCTGAAGACCGTCCCGTCCTCCGTTCTGACATAATCGTTTTCCCTCCGGTACGACTGTGGGACGTAATCCATGCCGATGCCGATATAAGCGGCGCGTTTGCTATCTCTGGTAAAATAATACCTGAGGCTGGCCCTCATCCTTTTGAAATGCCAGTCCAGTTTTCCTTTGATGGGCTTTCCGAAATTGGCAGGGAAGCCGTATTCCAGGTAAATGCCGACGTTCTCCAGGGGCCAGATTTCGGCGCCGGCCATCAGGGTTGGCACGTTGATGTTGGCAATGCCAAAAGGGCTGGCTTTCAGGGCAAGCAGAGGAAGCCTTGTTTCCATCTCTTGGCCCTGGAGGGAAAATGCGATTGAAAGGAAAAGCAAGAGTGCAGCGGTGTTTTTCATTTCCGAGATTTTTTTTGCAGCCTCTAATATACAAAAAATAGGCTTCCCCGGAGGGAAGCCTACCATAATAAAACCATTATTATAAATCTTAAAACCTATTCTTTGTCGGCGCCAAAAGTATAGGTCGCTTTGACGAGTACCCGCCTGCCGATCTTGGGCATGTGGACGAAAGTCCGGTATTCGTTGTTCAGTATATTTTGGCCGGTCAGGTCAATGGCGAGGCCGTTGCCGAAATTGTAGCCAATCCCTGCGTCTATCAGGTTCTTTTCTTCCGTTTTTCCAGAAAACAGTCCAACGCTGGCGTCAAAGGCGTCGTCGTGCTGGAAAGAGAGGTTGCCCCGTATGCCTTTTGCAGGCGTATAATTGAGGCCAAAGCGGAACTTATTTTTAGGGGCATTCAGGGAAACCGAAAGCGGGGAGTCCTCGGGTTCGCCGAGGTCTTTGCCGCGGAATTCGGTTTCGCTGAGCCAAGAATAATTGAACCAGGCAGAGAAGTCGGAACTGAAATAATACTCCAGGCCAATATCAGAACCCCAATACGTCATGCTCGCATCTGGAAAAATCCGGTAGCCCGCAGGTACGTGGACAATGCCGTCGTTTTGTGGCGAGCGGTTTGTTTCTACAGCGCCGAAGATGCTTCCTAAAAACAAGGCAGCCCCATTGTTGTCAGGTGTTGCAGCATTGACTCCGTCAACAAACCCTTGCCCGCCGGCAGTATAGGCACCGCCGATGGCAGGGGCCAATTGGGCCGCAGTGGCTTCGGCAGCAGCCTGCCCGATGGCAGGGGTCAATATGGCAACGAGGAAGGGGGTGATGTCGGCAGCAACGGCAGCCCCCAGGTCGTTGGGTATGTCGGCATTTTGCAAAGTGACCAATGGGCCTATTTGTGTGAAGTCGGAAAAACCGCTCCTTTCGATCCTGTAGATGTCAACGGATACGCTCAGTTTGTCCTCGAACAAACCTTTGTAACCAACCTCAAAAGTGTTGTGCACACTGATGGTAGATTTGTTGGTGTTTATGAGTTCGTTCAATGGGCTGTTGTTTTCAAAAGCATTGACCCCAAACAAATTGCCCGTGAACCCGGTCGGTGTATAACCCATCAAAAACTGCTCAATGGCAGGGGCCAGCGGTGCTGTCTGGGGATCGGCCATCAGGCCGGGTATCAACTGGGCAAGTACGCCTTCGTTGACTGCGCCGTAAGGGATGGCAAGCGGCAGTCCGGGGGTGCCCCACGGAAGGTCGGGCACGCCCGGGAGGGTAACATCTATCAGGGCATTGTCATCGAATATTTGCTGGTCGGTCTGGCCAGCGAGCCAGAAATCGAACAAGCCTGGTATGGGGGCGTTCACGGGGAAGTCAATGTACGTTTCAAGGGCAGATGGCGGAGCGCCTGCCCGGTTGAAAGATGCGCGGAAGGTATGCCGCGGGCTGGCTTTGAGCACTAGGGCAACCCGTGGAGAAAAGAAGCCCTCGTCGAGGAAGTTGAACACATCGTAACGGCCTGCGAGAACGAGGTCGAGCTTGTCCACCAATGCGAATTTTCCTTGCAGGTAGCCTCCAAAAATATTGTAGTCGTCATCGTTTTCATGCCTGCCGTAAGTAAGGCTGCGGGTATCGCTGATGGCCTGGCGGTAATCAACCCCTGCGGTCCAGTCTGCATTCAAAAAACTTGGTGTTTCGAGGTTGTACTGAACCTGCCCTTCCAATTGCTTGCGGCCTACCCCGGTCATGTTTCCGGTTTGGTAAAGGAATGTGGGGTTATCATCTGTTCCGCCATCATTATCCACATAAAATACTTGTGCGAACAGGCCTCCCTTCTGTACCCTTGCTTGGGTCCAGATTTCAGAAGCCTGCGAAAGCCCCTCGCCGAGGTCGTTGTAAAAAACGGCGGAGGCCTGGTTGTAGCCACCGGAAACAAAGATGCTCAGGTCGTCTTGTGGCCTGAATTCCAAGGTTGCGTTGAATGCAGTGTTCCACCAGTCATCCTGCATGGGGTTGCCGTCCTTGTCTGGGTCGAGGTCGGATTCAGTGAGCAGCACTTTGCCCGGCTGGGTCAGGTCAACATGGCCGTCGGGGGCAACGGCAGGCCGTACAATGGTCTTTTTGAACAGGGCAATCTGTGCTGCGTCTTCTGGGTCTTTTGGATCAAGGGTAAACTCGTTGCCCTTGTTGTACTGGGCATTGATTTTATAGCCAAAAGTTTTGTTGGCATTCGTGCCTGCATGGCGGACAGCCCCGACGAAAGTATTCAGTTCGCCATAGCCCACCTGAACGGTTGTGCCGGGGTAATCAATTGGGTTTTTTGTGATGAAATGCACCACGCCGGAGGTCACTCCTGGGCCGTAAAGCGCTGATCCCGGCCCGCGCACCACCTCGATCCTTGCCATGTCTATGGTGCTCAGGCCAACGGCATCCGATTGGAAGGTGCCGATACCTGGGCCGATCAAGCTCCTGTAATCCATGATAGGAAAGACAGAGGTGCCAAAGATGCCGGATGAACCCCGCATCTCGATGTTGATCCTTGCGGCGCTCTGTTGCTGGATCTGCACGCCGGGCACGTTGACGAGGTTGCGCACGGGGTCGGTCTGTGGAGAGCCTTCCAATTGGCGTGCGCCCAATACGGAAACGGAGGCAGGGGCTTCCTGCACCTTTTCCCGTTTACGGGAGGCGGAAACGACCACTTCCTGCCCGATCAGCCCTTCGGTCAATGCAACATTGATGGGCGTGCCGGCATCGGTCACTTCTACTTCTTGGGAAGTAAAACCAGTGTAGGATACCACCACTGTGAAAGGAGGTTTCTGCGAGGTTTTCAGTGTAAATGTACCGTCAATGTCGGTGACCGTACCATCGGTCGTCCCTTTGACGATAACGTTGGCGCCGATCAAGGTTTCGCCGCTGTCGTCAGTGATCAGGCCCGTCAATGTGGTCTGCGACTGCACAATGCTTGTAAAACAAAAGAATGCAAGCAGCAAAAGGGCTACTTGAGAGTAAGTGTTGAGTTTCATGATTAATGAGTTTAGATGATATTGATAGATGTGGACCAGGAACCTGCCATGAAACGGGAACTGGCCTGAAAATGCCGTTGCCTGACCACGTCTCAAAAACAATTAGTGAAAATGACAATTCGGGGCAACATACGGAAATTATGCTTTTAGGGAAGATAATTTGGTGATTATTTCAAAATATAAATTAAAATCAGCTTGGAGAAACCAAATAAAATATAAGTTTCAGAAACTCCGGCAAGATACAACTACAAAGGAAAGGGGAAAATTTTCAGGCTGTTTTTTTCATTCAGAGCTAAGCATTTAACTTTTTTGCGGTTTGCCCTTTTGTCTTCCCAACTGCCTCAAACCCTTCCATATCACCTCCATGTCCCGCCACACGTCGTAGTCTTTGGCGTACAGAAAATTAAGCCGCTGAATGGTCGCTTCATTGAGTTGCCTGCCGCCAAGTGCATCAACCGGGCTAAGCACCCCTTCTTTTATGGTCGGCAGTAACTGCGGACTGTGGACTGTGGACTGTGGACTGCATACTGCATACCCTACCCATGATTTTTTCCCGGTCATTACTTGAAATATGTTTTTGAAAAAACCGGCAGGTTGGCGCACCCAAAAAACGAGGCCGATGGCAAAAAGCAAAAAGCAAAAAGCCAACAGCAGGTCAAAAACCCGCTTGTTGCGGCGGGCC
>DROJ01000152.1 GCA_011321935.1 Bacteroidota bacterium
AATTCCCCCTCTTTTGGAAGGGCATGGAGACTCCTCTGATCATCGGAAAAGTATTTTGTGTGTCTTTTTATGAGCTGTTTTTTTTGAAAAGCTCTCCTCAAATTATCCCCGCTATCATCGTTCAAGCAATAGATGGTTAGATGCCGTCGTCTCCATGCCCTTCCAAAAGAGGGGGAATTAATTCCCCCTCTTTTGGAAGGGCACGGAGACTCCTCTGATCATCGGAAAAGTATTTTGTGTGTCTTTTTATGAGCTGTTTTTTTTTGAAAAGTAATTCCGTCGGTTTCAAAAGAGTCCTCGGTGTCATCACTTATACAATTGATCGGTTTGTGCCGCCGTCTCCGTGCCCTTCCAAAAGAGGGGGAATTTATTCCCCCCCCTCTTTCACCAACGTTCCGCAATTTTAATGCTAAGAAGGCTAACGTGGAAATGGCTGCGCTTGTTTGTTGTTTTTTCTGAAAATAAAACTGATAAGTATCAGTTTGCCCTACTTTTGTTGGCCTTTAAAAAAAAGAAAATTTTCGTCTCTAGCCCTTGTCCCCGATTTTCGGGAACAAGGAGGGGGCGAAGGGTCATCAAAATTTCATGCTAAAAATAGGCGTACTCGGAGCAGGCCACCTGGGCAAGATCCACCTCAAATGTTTGCAGGGATTGGAAGGCGAATTCCACCTTTCCGGCTTCTTTGATATTGATGTA
Organism: Bacteroidota bacterium; assembly: GCA_011321935.1. GTDB lineage: Bacteria > Bacteroidota > Bacteroidia > Chitinophagales > Saprospiraceae > UBA6168. The sequence continues at coordinate 697 of DROJ01000152.1, forward strand.
AAAACAGCAGTCGGTGTATCCCAACGGCTTGGGGTACAGTGTTTTAAAAATATAGAAAAATTGTTGGACGAAGTGGATGTGGTTGATGTGGTCACGCCGACGACCACCCATTTTGCCCTCGCTTCGCAGGCCATCAAAAGCGGCAAACATGTGTTCGTCGAGAAGCCCGTGACCCAGACGCCGGAGGAGGCCAAACAACTGATTGAACTGGCCAAAAAACACCGGGTCACTGCGCAGGTCGGCCATGTGGAGCGCTTCAACCCGGCCATGTTGGCAGTGAAAAACATTGCCCTCGACCCCATGTTCGTGGAGGCGCACCGCTTGGCCACTTTCAATCCCCGCGGCACCGATGTCCCCGTGGTGCTCGACCTTATGATCCACGACATTGACATTGTTTTGAGTTTGGTAAAATCACCGATCAGGAGCATCCATGCGAGCGGCGTGCCCGTGGTCAGCGACAGCCCCGACATTGCCAACGCCCGTCTCGAATTTGAGAACGGCTGCGTGGCCAACCTGACCGCCAGCCGCATTTCGATGAAACAGATGCGGAAGGTGCGCCTCTTCCAGCGCGATGCCTATCTCGGCCTCGATTTTTTGAAAAAAGAATCGCAGGTCATCCGCCTTTCGGAAAAAACAGGGGACGGGGAACTGCCGCCTGCTTCTTTTGAAATCCAGACGCCGAACGGCACTAAAATCTTGAGCATGGAGATGCCGCCTGCGGTGCAGGTCAATGCCATCCAGGAAGAACTGAAGGCATTTGCGGCAGCGATCAAAAACGGGGAGGCGCCGGTCGTTTCGCTGGAAGAAGGGTATGAAGCATTGCGGGTGGCCTGGGCGGTGATGGCGCAGATTTCGGAGCGCTTGGACAAAAAAAGAGGGGCAATTTGACCCCGCTTCCCCGATTCTTTTCCATTTTGCTGGACAGCTCTTTTTCTTTTCTAATTTTGTGGAAACGAAAGCCCTGATCTGCCGTTTCATTTTTTTTGTAACTATTCAGTACCCTCCATTAAACTGTTGATTTCACTAACCCCCGACTTCCCGCCTACCGGCAGGCAGGCAGTCGGGGGGACAGGCACAAAACATTATCGGGTTTTAACCCAAAAAATATTAAAATTTTGGGTTAAAACCCAGATTTGTACTTTGCCCTCCCCCGACTGCCTGCCTGCCGGTAGGCGGGAAGTCGGGGGTTAGTGAAATCAACAGTTTAATGGAGGGTACTGAATAGTTACCTTTATTTTTAATTTAATAAAAAGCGAAATACCTCCCGTATGAAATTATCCATCCACCAAATTTGCTGTTTTTTGACCTGCTTGGCCATGTTCAGTTGCACCGAAAGCAGTTCCAATAAAGAGACCCCAGAAAGCACCAGCACTAATTCCCATCCCAAATTCGAATTGCTGAACCCGTCCGAAACGGGGATCAGTTTCAAGAACATTGTCCAAGAGCAGAGCAATATCAATTATTTCAATGCCAACTACCTCTACATCGGCGGCGGGGTGGGCGTCGGTGATTTCAACAACGACGGGCTGTCGGATTTGTATTTTGTCGCCGTTACCGGCGAGAACAAACTGTACCTGAACCGGGGCAATTTCAAATTTGAAGACGTGACCCAAAAAGCGGGCATCGGCCTGAACGATGGGGTGAAAACGGGGGTCAGCGTGGTGGACATCAACGCCGACGGCTGGCTCGATATTTACCAGTGCCGCACCGGGCAAGACAGGTCGGAACGGGGCAACAAACTGTTCGTCAACCAGGGCGATGGGACCTTCAAGGAGGAGTCGAAAAAATATGGGCTCGATACCTATTATGCCTCCACGGAAGCCAATTTTTTTGACTATGACCTCGACGGTGACCTGGACATGTACCTCATCAACCGGCCCGTTGATTTTTCTACTAACAATAAGGTGTTTGTCGAAAGGGTAAACGGGGTGCTGACCCGCACCAACCGGCCCAAGGACGACATGGAATCCGACCGCCTTTTCAGGAACAACGGCAACAATACCTTTACCGACGTAAGTGCCAAAGCCGGCATCGAAAACAGGGCTTTCAGCCTGAGTGTCAATATTTTAGATGTAAACGAAGATGGATACCCGGACATTTATGTGGCCAATGATTACATCGAGCCAGACCACTTTTACATCAACCAGGGCAACGGTACTTTTGTGGACGAATGGGAACGCTACCTGCGCCACCTTTGCCACTTCAGCATGGGCGCCGACGTGGCCGACGTGAACAATGACGGCCTGTTCGATATCATCAATTTGGACATGCTGCCGCCCGATAATTACCTACAGAAACAGAACGGGACGACCATGAAATGGGACCGCTATAAATCAACTTTGGCCTATGGTTTTGGCCACCAGATCATGCGGAACATGTTTCAACTGAACAACGGCAAGGGCAGCTTTCAGGAGGTTGCCTGCTTGACGGGCATGGAAGCCACCGACTGGAGCTGGGCGCCGATGATTGCCGATTTTGACAACGACGGCTGGAAGGATGTGTTCATTACCAACGGCATGAAAAAGGATGTGAACGACCTCGACTTTGCCAATTTTGTGATGGACTCCTTGCGCACGGCAGGCGTCCCGGTCGATGATTTTTCAAAATTATTGAAGTTCATCCCTTCCCATAAACCCAGCAATTATATGTTCCGAAATTCGCATGACCTGAAAATGGAAAACGTGACCAAAGAATGGGGGCTGGGGCAAAAAACTTTTTCGAACGGCGCTGCCTACGTTGACCTCGACAACGATGGAGACCTCGACCTGGTGGTTCACAACACCGACGACCCAGCGGCTGTTTATAAAAACACCACCCGCGAAACGGGGGGCGGAAATTACCTGGAAATCCAGTTGAAAGGCCCTGCAAACAACCCTTTGGGCGCAGGCGCAAAAGTTAAAATACGGACTGGTGATTTGACGCAAGTCGTTGAAAAACAACTGAACAGGGGCTTCCTTTCGGCAATGGACCAACCGCTCCATTTTGGCCTCGGCGACAAAACGGCGATTGATGAAATAGAGGTCGTCTGGCCGGGCAAAAAAATGCAGGTTTTGCAAAACATACCGGCCAACCAAATGCTCGCAGTGCAATATGCCGATGCCGACCGGGCATGGCAGCCAAAGGCAAAACCCAAAGTGCCCTGCAAAGAAACCACCGCCACCGCAGGCCTGGATTACCAGCACCTTGAAAACAATTTTGAAGACTTCGACCGGGAGCGCTTGGTACACCGGAAGTACTCGGCAAGGGGGCCGGCATTGGCCGTCGGCGACCTCAATGGCGATGGCCTGGAAGATGTTTTTATCGGCGGCACTTTTTATAAAAAGGGGACTACTTTTATTCAGACAAAACCCGGAAAATTCAAAGAGCTGGAGCAGCCTGCTTTTGCTGCGGAAACAAACCGCGAAGATGTCGGCGCTACCTTTTTTGATGCCAACGGGGACGGCGTTTTGGACCTCTACATTGTGAGCGGGGGGGAAGAAGCCCCCACCGATAAGCGGTTCTACCTCGACCGCTTGTTCATCAATAACGGAAAGGGGCTTTTGCAGCCTTACCCCGGTGGCATCCCCAATTTGAACGCCAATGGGTCTTGTGTCAAGGCATTCGATTTTGACCGGGACGGGGACATGGATCTGGCCGTCGGCGGCAGTGTTGTTCCGGGGCAGTTTCCACGCACCACGAAGAGCTATTTATTGAAAAATGAAAAGGGCGTTTTTGTGGATGTGACCGATCAGTTTGCACCGGGCTTTGCGGATTTGGGCATCGTGAACGCCATTGAATTTGCCGACCTCAACGGCGACAGCCGACCCGAAATGATCGTTGCCGGAGAGTGGATGAACGTGACCGTGTTCGATATTTCCCCGCAGGGGATGAAAGAAGTGACCGGCCAGTTTGGCCTCGCCAATACGGAGGGCTGGTGGAACTGCCTGCAAGTGGCCGACCTCAACGGCGACGGCTTCAAAGACATCATCGCTGGCAACCTCGGCCTCAACTGCCGCCTCCATGCTAGCCCCGAAGAGCCGCTCGAAGTCTATGCCTTCGATATTGACCAGAACGGTTCGATAGATCCCGTTTTTTCTTATTTCAACGGCGGCAAGCGCTATCCTTTGGCCCACCGCGACATGCTCATCTCGCAGGTCTCCCTTTTCAAGAAAAAATTCAACCGCTACCGTACCTATTCCAAGGCCACGTTCAACGAGGTCATCCCGGTGGAACAGCAGGAAAAAGCGCTCAAATTAAAAGCGGGCATGCTGTCGAACAGTGTTTTTTGGGGCAGTGCCGGGGGGCGTTTCACAAGGGCCGACCTCCCACCAATGGCACAGGTCGCCCCTATCATGGACATGGCCTTGCGCGACGTGAACGGCGACGGCCTCCTCGACGTCATTGCCGTCGGCAACGATTATGGGCTGGAGGTAGAATCGGGCCGCATGGATGCAGGCGACGGCTGGGTTATTTTAGGTGAAAAAAATAAAAACCTGATTGTTGTGCCCAATGCCAAAACGGGTTTTTGGAGCAGTGGAAACGCCCGCAGCGTCGAAACGGTCAGCCTCAAAAACTCCAGCGGTTTCTTGATACTCGTGGGCAACAACAATGCGGCAGCACAGGTGTTCGAGTGGACCGGCAGGCCCGTTTTTTAGTGTTGATAACAAGCTGCTCTTCGTCGCCAAAATTTTCAACGCAAGGAACGCAAGGCAAGTTTATTGGACTTTGCGTTCCATTGCGCCTTTGCGTCCTTGCGTTGAAAATTTTGCCGCAAATTCTCAGCCTTTATTCTAAAAGTTGGGCTTGTCTCATAAGTCAATTTTTTTAAAAAATTAAATTTAATTTGTTTTGTAAAATACTCATTTTGAGTTAAAAACAGATTTACTAAATTTTTAAAATTTAGTAAATCTCGACTTATGAGACAGCCCCAACTTGGCAAAAATACAGCAACCAATTTTTCATGTTCCTAAAAAAAACAATATCCCATTTGCTTTTTATCTCCTTTGCCCTGGTTTTAGGCTGTGGCGGAGAAAGTAAAAACGAAAAAGCAAAAACGCCCGAACCTCCAAAACAAGCGCAAGCCAGCGGCACTGCCAAAATGATTGCGCTCATCAAAGAGGCCAACGCCAAAATAGACCCGATGAAAGTGCAGTTCGCCTCCAATTCGCGGCGGGCAGACCTGATGAAAGGCCAGATGGAAAAAATGACCAAGCCAAGTGCCCGCCTGTCGAAAAACCTCAAGTACGCAGCCGAGCTGCTAAATGCGGGCAGGAACGAGCAGGCCATCGTCGAATTTGAAAAACTGCTGGGCTTGACGGCTCAATATTCCCTCCCTCCGAATTATGTTTATCAAATAAAAAAAATGCTGGCGCTGTCGTACATGCGCCTCGGCGAAACCGAAAACTGCATCAAGCGCAACAATGAGCAATCTTGCATTATCCCCCTTAAAAAAAAGGCAACCTATGCCATCCGGGAGGCCAGCGAGTCGGCCATAAAAATTTATAGCGAAATGCTGAAGGAACGGCCCGGTGACGGCGAAACCATCTGGATGCTCAACATTGCGTACATGACCATCGGTGGCTATCCCGACGAGGTGCCCCCCAAATGGCGGATACCGGAATCGGCCTTTAAATCGGATTATGAAATCCCTGTTTTTACGAACATTTCCAGCAAGGTAGGTGTGAATACGATGGGGCTGTCGGGGGGTGTTTGCGTGGAAGATTTCAACAATGACGGGCTGCTCGATATTGTTGCTTCTTCTTGGGGCCTCAACGACCAGATCCATTTTTTTGTCAACCGCGGTGATGGCCGTTTTGACGACCGCACCAAAGAAGCAGGCTTGGAGGGGCTGACGGGAGGCCTTAACATCCGCCACGCTGACTTCAACAACGATGGCTTTGTGGATGTACTGGTCTTGCGCGGGGCATGGTATGGCGCCGATGGCAACCTGCCCAATTCCCTTTTGAAAAACAAGGGCGACGGCACTTTCGAGGACGTGACCATTGCCGCAGGGCTGTTGAGCTACCACCCGACACAGGCCGCCGAATGGGCCGATTTCAACCTCGATGGCTGGCTCGACCTGTTTGTTGGAAATGAAAGCAGCGAAGGTTTTGCCAATGACTGCGAATTTTATTTCAACAACGGGGACGGCACTTTTACCAACAAAATCATGGACACGGGGCTGGGCACCTACCAAGCATATATAAAAGGTGTGGCCGCGGGCGACATCAACAACGACGGATGGCCCGACCTCTACATCAACACCCTGACCAGCGAAAATAAATTGCTGCTCAACAACGGCGCAACGCAGACCGGAGCGGTTGCTTTTTCGGACATTACCAGCTCGGCAGGGGTCGGCAGGCCATTGGTCGGGTTTCCCTGCTGGATGTTCGACTTCAACAACGATGGCTGGCAGGACATCTTCGCCGCGGGTTTTGGCGTGCCGGAAGGGCATCAGGCCGCCCAACTTGCTGCGCTTAATTTTAAAGAACGACAATTTGCCGGAGGCGCACCCAAGTTGTACCTCAACAACAGGGACAACACCTTCACTGATTTTTCTAAAAAAGCTGGGCTGGAAGAAGACCTGTTCGTGATGGGCTCCAACTATGGCGACCTCGACAACGACGGCTGGCTGGACTGCTACCTCGGCACCGGGACGCCCGCTTTTACCTCCGTGGTGCCCAATAAAATGTTCCGCAACAACAAAGGGAAATCTTTTCAGGACGTGACCACTGCCGGGGGGTTTGGGCATATCCAAAAAGGCCACAGTGTCGGCTTTGGCGATTTCGACAACGACGGCGACCAAGACATTTTTTGCGTGATCGGCGGGGCGATGGAAGGCGATGCTTTTGGCGATGCTTTTTTCCTCAACCCGCTTGGGCAGCAAAGCAGTTGGGTCACCTTGCAATTGGAAGGGACTGTTTCCAACCGGTCGGCCATCGGGGCGAGGGTGGGCTTGGTGGTCGCCGATCCGAAAGGGAACCAAAGGACGGTTTTTAATACTGTTTCGACGGGCAGCAGCTTTGGGGGCAACAGCCTGCAACTGGAAACGGGCTTGGGCAATGCCGTCAAAATCATCAAACTGGAAGTGCTGTGGCCTAACCGCGAACAGACCAAGCAGTCGTTCAGTGGTTTGGAAATAAACAAGGTTTATAAAATAAAAGAGGGGCAGGCGCAAGCGGTCGAAGTCGCCTTAAAACGGTTTGATTTTGCGGTGCAATGAGCGGGTTGAGAAAAATATTTTTCAATAAAAACAAGGTAAACCGTTCAGCATAGGCACTTAATAGGAGGTTTCCCGCAAAGTCCCGCAAAGTTTCGCTAAGTATCGCAAAGCGAGGCGAGTACACGTATAGCTTTGCGCTACTTAGCGAAACCTTAGCGGGACTTTGCGGGAAACCTCCTAACCTAAGTTCAATATGTAGTCCCCAACTTGGGCTAAGAGTGCTGAATGGTTACAAAACAAACATGAAATACACTTTGAAAAACGTCCGGACTTTTGAAATATGCCCCGGCTTCACCGCCCGTTTCGTCCATTCCGAAAACATGACCCTTTCTTTTGTGGAGGTTGCCGGAGGCGCTGACCTCCCCGAACATGCCCACCCGCACGAGCAGGTATTGAACATGCTGGAAGGCCAATTCGAACTGACCCTCGACGGGGGAAAACTCAACTTGTCGGCAGGCGATGTGGTGGTCATCCCTTCCAATATGCCACATGCGGGAAGGGCGCTTACCGATTGTAGGATTTTGGATGTGTTCCAGCCGGCGAGGGAGGATTTTAAGAATATAAATGTAAATTAGTGAAACGAATTAACGATGGATCACTGCTCCTAATTCAAGTCCAAGCCCATAAGGCAAATAATCGTTATAAAAACCGACCCGGTCACTTTTATTATACTTTAATAATGCTGATTTAAACAAGCCATTAAAGGTTATTCCGAAATGGTCATTAACTGCGTATTCAATGCCGAGCCTTCCGCTATAGCTCAGGTTTATTTTTTTCAGCACATCATATTCATCTTGAACGGTCATTTCTGGCCTTATCCCATTGGCTAAAAAGAATTTCATTTCATCCGTAATCAATATGTTGAATTGATGGCCTAATTCCAGTCCGATAAATTTCCATGATTTTTTATCTTCTCGCCCGTTAGGAAATTCAAACTGTATGACCTTTTCCTTAAACCCAAAACTCGAATAACCACCGGATAAATATAAATAGTGCCGCTCATTTAATTGATAAGACAAACCAAGGTTAAACACTATTCCTTTTTTCCACTGCTGGTATTCAGGAGTACAGCCTTCAATACACCTGACCCAGAAAAAAGGCGGGTTGAACATGTAGGTATTGACGATGCCACCATTGACCAGTATGCCAATTTTTGAAGACGGAGAAACCGGATGTGCTTGGGCTTTCATTAATTGGAATACAGCCACAGTTAGGAGTGAAACAATTAGTATCTTTTTCATTTTACCAGCAATTATATGTGGGGATAATCGATATAATTTATTAGGTCTTTTGACAATTTTTGCAAAATAGGTTTTCGTTCTATCCAATGCGGCTTTAGCCCATTGTTTTTGAAGGCTTTACAGCAATGGGCTAAAGCCACATTGGAGAAATTGCAAAAATTGTCAAAGAACCATTTATTATTGTAAAAACGGGGTTAGGCCAAGGTAGTATTTTTTTTGTTACATCTTAACTCTTTACGTTAGTCATTGCAATATGCACCTCTTTGAAGAGCCTCTTTGGGTAAGCGTATCGGTCAAAAAATTGGAACTCCATCGCAAAATAACGTAATTTTCCCCCACAAAACAATCACCTTCGCATGTACAAAAAAGAAGAACAGAAACAACTTTTCGACCTTTCAAAAAAACTATTAAAAGCCGATGCCTCACCGGAAATCTTGGCCGACCTGCGCAAAGTGGTCGTCTTTCACGAATGGCGTTATTATGTCCTCAACGATCCTGTGGTCAGCGACTTCGAGTACGATATTTTATATAAAAAAATAGAAGCCGTAGAAGCCGCCCACCCCGAACTCGTGACGCCCGATTCGCCCACGCAGCGGGTCAGCAGCGACCTGACCGCTGACTTCCCCACCGTCGAACACTTGGTGCCCATGCTCTCGCTCGACAACAGCTACAATGCCGAAGACCTGAAAGACTTCGACGAGCGCATCAAGAACTACCTCGGCCTCGATGCCGGCCTCGACATCGAATATGCCTGCGAACCAAAATACGACGGCGGCAGCATCGCCCTTGTTTATGAAAACGACCGGTTGGTGCGGGCTGCGACCCGTGGCAACGGCATCATGGGCGACGAAATAACGCCCAACATCCGCACCCTGCGCTCGGTGCCGCTCCATGCCGCTTTTTCCGAAAAAGGCATTTATAAAGTAGAACTCCGCGGCGAGGCCATCATCCGGAAAGATGTTTTTGCGAAGCTGAACGAGGAGCGGGCAAAGGACGGCCAAAACATCTTCGCCAACCCCCGAAACGCGGCAACGGGTGGCCTCCGCACCAAAGACCCCTCCGAGACCGCTGCCCGAAAAATAGAAGCCTTCCTCTATCAGCTCGGCTATGCCGTAGATGCCGATGGCAAGGACAAAATCAAGGCATTGAAGACCCACGATGCGTCCATCCAACTGCTGCAAGATTTGGGTTTTAAGGTGCCAAGTTCCAGCCCCCCCCAGCCCCAAAGGGAAAGCCCCCCCCAGCCCCCCCAAAGGGGGGGGGAGAGAGCCGTCTCTGGGGGCTTGGGGGAAGCGCTCGACCCCCAGACTTCTATGGAGGGAAGAAAAGAAAGAGCCGTCTCCGGGGGCTTGGGAAAGGCGTTTCCCCCCCAAAGTGCCAGCCCCCCCCAGCCCCCCCAAGGGGGGGGGGAGAGAGCCGTCTCTGGGGGCTTGGGGGAAGCGCTCAACCTCCAGACTTCTATGGAGGGAAGAAAAGAAAGAGCCGTCTCTGAAAACTTGGGAAAGGCGCTCCCCCCCCCTTTGGGGGGGCTGGGGGGGGCTGGTCAGGGGGGGGCTTTGCCCGCCCGCAAAGTCTGCAAAAACATTGCGGAGGCAGCGGCCTTCTGCATTGCTTGGCAGGAGCAGCGGGAGCAGTACCCATACGAGGTGGACGGCATGGTGGTAAAGGTGAACGACCTTGCCTTGCAGCAGCGGGTCGGCAGCACGGGGCATCACCCGCGCTGGGCCATTGCCTTTAAATTCAAGGCCAAACAGGCCACTACCAAGCTGCTCAAAGTGGAATTTCAGGTGGGCAAAATAGGCAGTATCACGCCCGTTGCGAAGCTCGAACCGGTGGCTTTGGCGGGGGTTACGGTCTCCTCCGTTTCGCTGCACAACGAGGATTTTATCAAAAATAAAGACATCCGCCTCGGCGATACTGTTTTGGTGGAACGGGCGGGCGACGTGATCCCCTACATCGTAAAACCGATGGAGGAACTCCGCGACGGCTCGGAGCAGGAAATCGTGTTTCCGAGCCATTGCCCTGTCTGCCGTTCCAAGTTGGTGCGGCAGGAAGACGAGGCGGCTTGGCGCTGCGAAAACCCCGAATGCGAGGCGCAGGTAGTGGCCCGCATGGTACACCACGTCAGCAAAAACGCGATGGACATCGAGGGCTTTGGCGAGAGCATCGTCGAGCGGTTTTACAAGCTGGGCTGGCTGCGTACCATCGCCGATATCTACCGCCTCGATTTTGAAAAAATAGCGCAGTTGGAAGGCTTCGGCGAGAAGTCGGCGGCCAACCTGAAAGCGGCCATCGAGAAGGCCAAAAAGAACCCCATCCACCGCCTGTTGCACAGCCTCGCCATCCATCAGCTCGGCAAGACGGCATCAAAAATTTTGGCCGGGGAAATCAAACATGTCATGGATCTGAAAGACTGGGACGAGGAGCGCTTTACCCGCATCCACGACGTTGGGCCGGTGCTGGCGCACAGCGTCATCAGGTTTTTTGAAAATGAAAAAAACGTGGCCTTGCTCAAAGAAATGGAAGCCCTCGGCGTGAACATGCAGCAAACGGAAGAAGACCTCCCAAAAGCCCTCAACACGGAGGGGCCGCTCTTTGGAAAGACCATCCTTTTTACGGGCAAACTGTTGAAAATGGGCCGCAAGGAAGGGCAGGCAAAAGCGGAGGCGGCAGGCGCAAAAAACATCAGCGCCGTGAGCGGCAACCTGGACATCCTCGTGGTAGGGGAGAAGGCAGGCAGCAAACTGAAAAAGGCGAAGGCGCTGGGCACGGTGGAGATTTTGACGGAGGAGGAGTTTTTGGAAATCGTGGGGTAAAGCGGCTTGTCAAAAATGATGTTCGCTAAAAAAACCGGGTGCCGGGCGTCCTTCGGGGCGCCGGGCACCTTTTTTTTGTGGACAGGAATTGTGATAAAAAAATTGGTTTTCCGGGGTCAAAAAATTAGACAGAGCGTGCTCAACAAAAGTGATTACTAATTTATGACACCAAATAATTATGAGGCAAATGTAAGCTAATTAGTTTTATTTTAGCAAATAATTTGCTGATAAAGTTGAAATAAATTTACTTTTTTGTTTTTTTATAATCAAATAGTTGACATATTGATAAAATTTGAGATACCTTGAAAATTCATCGAACCCCGTTCCGCATCGGTTGCAGCGCCAATAAAAGCAGTTCCCACTGCTCCCCGTCCGCATATTCATGCACCTTCTCAAAGCCCACCTTTTCATGTGCCCGCAGGGAGCGCCCGTTCGACTTCGCTACCTCCGTGATGATGTAGTCAAAATGCGGCGACATCCGCTTTTTCATCTCCCTGTAAAGCCCTGCAAACACGCCTTGCCCCCGGTAAGCTTTGGCCACGCAGACCTGCCCCATGACGAAATAATTGCTCTCGCCGAGCAATCCGCCCTTGTACCCGATGCCGTTTATTTGCCGGAACATAGGGACGAGCACGGGGATTTCTTTTTCAAAAGAAGGCAGCATGACGAGGGCATAAGCGATGACCTCCCCTCCGTCGCGGGCGACGATATGCGGGTGGGGGGCATTCATTTTTTTCAATAAACCGAAATCATGCTCGACAGTGACGAAGCCTTGCGAACGGGCTTCTCCGGCACTGATGTTGGCGGGGAGGTTTTGTTTTTGCAGGAGGAGTATTTGGCGGAGGTCGTCGTCTGAATTGGCAGTTCCGTAGGTTATCATTTGGCTGTTTTTTTTTTCAAAAATAGGCAAAGTTTCCCTGGGAAAACTGTGGAACACTCTTTTCTTTACTTTTGCAACTTCATTTTTAAAATGCAATATACGCCACCAAAAATAATGAAAAAGAAAATATGCATCATCGGCTGCGGCACCTTCGGCTCGTATTTATTAAAAAGGCTTTTGGAAAAATACGGCAGCCAAGTGGATATTGCCGTCGTGGAAATAGGCAACCGGAAAATACAAAACGAGAGTGAAATCGGCCTCGATTCTATTTCCGAAAATTCAACGGTTTCGACGGACGGCAGGTACTTTGGTTTTGGTGGCACATCGGCAAGGTGGGGCGGGCAGGCATTGTTTTTTGACGACCGCGACAACCCAGAAAAAGACGCCGCATGGGACGAAATAATTAAAATAAATGCCCGGCATAAAAATACAGTTTTAAAAAAACTGCTCGGCGAAAATATAAATATAGAACTCGGCGAAAACAAAAATATTAAAACGGGCATATGGCTGAAATATACAAAACGGAACATGTTCAGCCGCCTGAAAAAAAGGGAACTGAAAAATGTAAAACTATTGCCGGAGCAAAGGGTCACGGAATTTGTTTTTCAGGATAAAAAAATATTAAAAATAATTTGTAAATCAAAAAACGGGAATATAGAAGAGCTGGCGGCTGATGAATTTTATTTAACGGCAGGCGCATTGGAGTCCTGCCGCTTATTATTGGATTTTAATAAAAAAACGGGCGTACTGAATAATACGGATATCGGAAAAAATTTCGGCGACCATATTTCCACCGAACTGTTTGTTGTCAAAAATGCAAGGCCGGTTATTGATGGAATTGATTTTACACCCACCTTATACAAGGGCAGCCTCGTTACCAAACGCATGATCGTAAAAACGGACGACGGCGTGGTCGGTTTCCTGCACATGGTTTTTAATAAAAATATTAAATCGTTTAAATTTTTAAAAGAATTATTATTTGGAAAAAGAGAAACAACCATCTCTTTTGGCGAGTTTTTGAGCGGCTTTGTTTTTCTTTTCAATTTTGTTTTTTATTTGTTTTTTAAAAAGAAACTATATGTTGACCAAAGCCAATGGAGCTTTCAACTGGACATGGAACAGCCCGTACCGAACAACAATAAACTGAGCCTCGCCGATAAAAAAGATAAATATGGGGAAGCCGCCTTGCACATCGGCTGGGATATTTCAAAAAAAGATTTAAACGCCATTTCGGAAATGCGCGACAAGGTTGAGTTATTATTGAAAAAAAATAAACTGGAATATACGCCGCTATATAACCCGGCCTCGACGAGCAATAAAGGGGAAGACGTTTACCACCCCGTGGGCTGCCTCCGCATGGGGCACGACGCAGGGGCTGTTGTTGATTATAAAGGAAAGGTAAAAGGGGTGGATAATTTATACCATTTTTCGACCGGGATATTTCCGAGCGCAAAATCCATCAACCCTTCGGCGGCGGTGTTTTGTTTTGTTGAGGAGTGTTTGGAGCGTAGCGGAAGTGGGGGCAGGGAGGCGGGGGAATATCCCAAAGGGATGCCTGTGGCAAATTCCTCCTCTAATGGAAGGGCGCGGAGACTGACGGGGGAATAAATTCCCCCTCTATTGAAAGGGCACGGAGATATGTTTGTATGTTCGGACTTTTATACTGCACCTTATTAGGTTTTGTGCATTTGCCCTCGCCAGCCCCCAGCCCCAGAAGGGGAGAGCCTACGCTCAATGCACAAAACCTAAAAAGGTGCAGTATATATTGACTGGCGGAGGGGGGCTTTACCCTGCTTCTTTAAAAATTATTTTTTTGTAAATATCCTTCAAATATATTTTCTTTCCGGCCACCAAAAAGTAATCCTTCATTTTATCGTAATCAATGTTTTCCCAAACGTCACTGTCCCTTACCCGGTTATAAACTGTTACAAATGGATATTCTTGTTCAATATAAATAATATGCTGCAGGGAGGGTATTTTTTTATAACGGGGGAGTTTTTCTTTGGTGTCCCTTTTATAGGTGCTGGGGGAGAGGACTTCAACAACGAGCCAGGGGTTGAGGTTTGCAGTGAGTCCTTTGCGGAGGGTGTGCGTTATTGGTTGCCCTTTGACGACGTGCACATCTGGGGCATAATCTTTTGTATATTCAGGAATGAATATATGCCTTTTGCTGCCTTTGACTGACATGTCCATTTGGTCGTCAACCGCAAGGTTTAACCGGGTTATTATGTTAGCAACGATTGTTTCGTGAGGGTCGGAAGCGATGCTCATAAGTATGATTTCGTTGTTGTCGTATTCTGTCGGAAACTCACAATCTTCCACTATATCCAGATACTCTTCCCAAGTGGCCGGAATGCGGACGAGGGCATCTCCCAGTTCAGCCCTTTCTTTTATTGTGGTTGGTATTTTTACAGCTACTTCCATACAAATACTTTTTTTGTTCCTGACAAATATAACCTTTTCAGCAGTGTTTTCAAAAGCTGTTAGCCTACCACATCCGCCCGTTGGTGGCCCGGCAAACCTCCGCCATTTTCAAAAACTGCCCGGTGGTAAAACCACAGGCACAGGGATAATAGGACATGATGTTGCCGACATCGGGGCGGTAGTAATCCCCGTTCTCGTCCCTTTCGGTATTGATATACCGGCAGTCGCCGTCAACATACGAACTCATCGGTTGGCCGACCACGAAGTTGTCGGCGGGGGTATCGCAGATCTGGTCCCCGGTCGTTTCGCAGTTGTCGCCGTTGGCATGTTCTTCCCCGCTGCCCTCGAAGGTGTGCTGCAGGCCGAAGTAGTGCCCCATTTCGTGGGCAAAAGTAGTGGGGTTGGCGCAGTTCCCTTTTTTGATGACGATGCCGTCGCGGTCGAGTACGCCGATGCCGCCGAGGTTGGCGAAGCCGCACACGAGGGGGTCGGCGCCGGCGATTTCGGAGACAAAATAAAAGTTGATGCGGTTGGCCTGGTGCTCTTCCACCACCAATTGCTCGTAGTCGCCGAGGTCGCTGTCGAGGGTGTCCAATTGGTAGTTTTTCACGCTGCGGAACTCGCAGACCTCAAAGCTGACGCAGATGTTGGCAAAATGCTCGTTCATCGCTGCCACGTTTTCCCTTATTTCATCTTCGGTGATGTTCCAGTTGCCAAACTGATCCTCGACGACATTGGCGACGATGGTGAATTTTTTGTTCAGACAGGGCAGCGGCTGCTCGTAGGTGAGCAGGTCGGTCTGGGCAAAAGAAGCGAAAGTGAAAAACAGCAGACAGAACGAGAGAAAAAATTTCATGTGCAAATGATTTTTGAAAATTTAAAATAAAAGCTTTGCATTCTGGCCGGCAGGCGATAAATATTGAATTTATTGGCCTTGCCCAGCCGTCCTTTTTGCCAACCTTTTTGACAAATAGGCGTAAAAGCTGCGCAAGCTATTGGCGAAATTAGGATTAAAATTAAATTTTATCTTTCATTTGCCGTAATTTTCTGCCTGAATGGAAACTTGGCTCCATTTCAAAATAAAAATGAATATTAAGTGACAGAAATTCAGAAATTGGAAATTGAGAAATTTCTGAATTTCCGGTTTCTGAATTTCCAATTTCTAAATTTTTCTATGAAAAAGTTTCTCTCACTTTCCCTTTTTTCCCTGCTGTCTGTTTTTGCTTTTGCCCAAACTGCCGACCAGACGGAAGGCTGTGCGCCCTTGCAGGTCAACTTCACTGCTCCCGCAGGCAGCGCCACTTTCTTTTGGGAGCTTGGCATCAGCGGTGCCACCTCTACCGACCAAAACCCCTCGCAGGGATACGCCGACCCCGGCACCTATACCGTTACTTTCCGCGAAACGCAGGGCGGCCCGGCCATCGGCACCTTGACCATCAAGGTTTATGAAAAACCGGAAATCCTGATTACGGCCGACCCAACTTCTGGCTGTTGGCCATTGGACGTGGCTTTTACCAACAACAATACCAACATAGACCCGGCCATACCGGTAGCGGGCTGGCTTTGGGACTTTGGCGATCAGGGCACTTCTGACCTTGAAGACCCCTCACATATTTTTGCCACAGAGGGTAGTTTTAGCGTTGCGCTCCGATTGACCTCCAGCCTCCCGACCTGTAATGCGACGGAGCTGTTCTCTGACTTTATCATTACTTCTGATAAGCCGGAGGTCAGCTTTGAGGCCAACCCGCCTTCTTCTTGTACCGCCCCTTTGACCGTCAATTTTGATAACACGACACCTGACACGGGGCTGGATTTTGAATGGGATTTTGGAAACGGTACGACCTTCAGCGGGCAGACTCCCCCGGCTGTCACCTATTCCAACGAAGGCCGTTTTGAGGTGACGCTGACCGGGACCAATGCACTCGGCTGCTCATTTATCCAAACCGTTTTGGTTACGGTGGGGCCGCCGATGAGCGAAATTGATATGCCCGATACCGTTTGCATCAACCAGCCGACGGTGATCGGGAACAACTCGTCAACGGGTGCTTACGAATGGGATTTTGGGGCAGGTGCCAGTCCGCAGTTTTCCAACCTGAGAAACCCGGAAATCACCTTTGCCCAAGCAGGAACGACAACGGTCAGCCTCAAAGTGACGGTTGGCGTTTGCGAAAGCGAAAGCAGTAAAGTAGTTTTTGTGCAAGACCTCGACCCGGGCTTTTCCGTTGACCCTTCCTTTGTCTGTGAACTGCCCGCCGATATTCAATTGACGGCCAACCAAAGCAGCGGCGTCACTTACCAATGGAAGTTTCCTGACAATACCAATTCCGCCGAGCAAAACCCGGTTTTTACCCTGCCGGAGACAAGCCTCAACCCATACGACATTGTCGAAGACACCAGCTTTTATCAATTCAGCTTGGCCGTTTCCTCCACTGCTTGCGTTTTCCGGGATACTTTTATAGTCCCCTCATTTGAGCAAACGGCCAAATTCGAGGTGGACGTGGTAGATGGATGTGCGCCGCTCACGGTGACATTTATGGACAGCAGCATCGTGCAAACGGAGGTGGTGGACTGGGAGTGGCATTTTGGCGACGGCGATGTCCAGAATGCCGGCAATGCCGACCCGCTCCAGCATGTTTACCAAACAGATGGCGAATACCAGTCTTTCCTCGTCATCACCAACGCACTCGGCTGCAAGGACACTTCTTACTTCCTGCCCATCCTTGTTGGCACCCAGCTTTCGCCCGACTTTTCGGTTGACAAAACGGAGGTCTGCCCGGGCGATACCGTTCATTTTGCCTCGCTGATAGACGACCCCCGCATTGATGCCTGGCATTTTGAATCTGACCGGGGGCGCACTTGGCATTGTTTCCAAGAAGACCAGTTGGACTGGTCGTTCGTCACGGAGGCGGGCGAACCAATGGACGCCTCGCTGACCGTCGAGTACAACGGCTGTTTTTCTACCATCACAAAAGAAGATTTGATAAGGGTAAACGGCCCTGTCGCAAGGATCGCTTACTCGATGGACTGCGCCAGCCCCTATGATTACGTGTTTGCAGATTCGAGCTATGATGCCACCAGCGTAACTTGGGATTTTGGCGACAGCACACAAAGCAACATGCCTTTTGTGACCCATACCTACGAAGACAGGGATTCCTTTTTTGTGGTACTCGAAGCAGTAAATGCCAGCTCCGGCTGCCCGGCCTCGACCGATACCGCCTTGATTTACGTGAGGGAAATAAAGGCGGCTTTCGAACTCGATACCATCCTTTGTACCACCCAATCCTATATGCTCAACGGCGGCCCCTCGCAAGATGTGGACGCCAATTGCTTCCGGGGCTATACCTGGCTGTTTTCTGATAACCGGCCGATCACGACGGAGGAGGCCTCCATTGACCACAACTTCAGCGGTCCCAATGATGAGCAGTGGCTGGCACTGGAAGTGACCGACATCAACGGCTGCCGGGACACCCTGCGCCTGGATGTTACCGTCTTTGAACTGACCGCTGATTTTGCCGACGACGTTGACCGCATCTGCTTCCCTGCCGATGTCAATTTTACCGACCTCAGCAGCGGCGACGCGCCCGTTGTCAGTTGGGACTGGATGTTTGGCGACGGGGATTCCATCATGCTGCAAAACCCCTCCCATACTTACGGCTTTGTGCCCGACGGACCCAACGGGACATTGCAGGTCACCTTGAACATTACCGACTCGGTGGGCTGTATGACGGCTGCGCAGGGAGAGATCGAATATTACACGCCCACCAGCAATATTTCTGCTGTGCCTCCGGCAATTTGTGAGGGGGAAAGCATTAATTTTTTTGCTTCTGACTTTACCAGCGAAGGCTCTAACCTGACTTGGGATTCATGGGACTTTGGCAACGGCCAAACAGGTGTCGGACAGACCGGTACGGCCACTTACCCGGTTGCGGGCAATTACGATGTGACGGTGAATTTTACGGAAGTGGCCACAGGCTGCATGAGTTCTACGACCGAATCTGTCAGTGTGCAGGCTTTTCCCGACGCGGCTTTTACCAGTAACCTCGACAACATTGATATTATCTGCTATCCGCAAATCGCAGACTTTACTTCAATAATGACAGACTCGATCACTAATTGGACTTGGGATTTTGGAAATGGGCAGTCCTCCACGGACAGCACCGCTTCGACCAGTTTTGGTAAAGGGACTTTTGAGGTTACCCTCACTGTTGCGACTTCCAACGGATGCAGCGATTCATTTACCAACAGCTATACTTTGGTCGGCCCAGAGGGCAATTTTGATCTTTCCCCGCCAGCCATCTGCGCAGGGGGAGAGGTAACGGTTTCGCTGCGGGACACCGTGGACATCAGTTCTTTTGAATGGACCTTCGGGGATGGCACCAGTGTCTCCAATATGAACCCCGTCAGCCACACTTACGATGAAAGCATATCTGGCTCAGTGCCCATCGTTTTGATAATGGTCGGTGAAGACCCCTCCTGTTCTCTCAGCGCGACCCAGTTCGTTTCCATCGCTAAACCAGAAGCCGCTTTCACCACGGGCAACCCCAACAACTCCGTTTGTTTGGGCGAAACTTTCACTTTCCAGAACACCTCCACTTTTGCCGATACCTACGAGTGGGACTTTGGCGACGGCACCACTTCCACGGAGGAAAACCCGGAACATACCTATACTGAGCCAATGACCTATTCTGTGACCCTTACCGCTATCAACAATGCCCAGGGCGGCTGCAGCGATACGGTCATCCTGCCGGTCACTGCATTTGCTGCGCCGCAGCCGATGGTCAATGGCACAGAAGTCTGCAACGGTAAGGCCACTGAACTTTCCATCGTCGGCAATATGGGCAGCAGCTTCGTCTGGCAGCCTGCCAATTTGTTTGCCAACGGCGCCAATACCGGCGACATGGTAACCACTGTTGAGTTGACAGAAAACACCACTATTTCGGTGACCGAGACGACCGCCGACGGCTGCGTCGGCGAGGTATCGCTCGACATCGTGGTGGTGCCGGATATCCAAGTGCAAAAAGACACCTTCACCGCTTGCCTCGGCGACCCCGTCACCTTGACAGTGCCCGCCAATGAGCTTTATAATTATCGGTGGACGCCTGCCGAGCAATTGTCCTGCACCGATTGCACGGAGACCATTTACAGCCCCACGGCAACGAATACCATCTTTGCTTTCCCCGAAGATATTTTTGGTTTGAAATGCGCACAGGACACCTTTATTTTCCATGTTGTTGTCCCCGAAAATGAAATCGTGGTGCCCAATGTCTTTACCCCGAACGGCGACAGCAAAAATGACTTTTTCAACTTCGTGGTAGATGAAAGCATCCGGGAAAACATCATCGTTTCGAGGTTCGATGTCTATAACCGCTTCGGCCAAAAGGTATATAGCAACGAGAACCCGACCCTCGGTTGGGACGGCCAACAGAACGGCAAGGCCGCTGCCTCGGATGTGTATATCTACAACATGGAGGTATCGTTGGATGGCTGTTTGCTGGGGCAGTTCAAAGGCGATGTCACGTTGTTGAGGTAGGGGAGGTTTTTCGGAGAAAACAACAAAGCCGCCGGCACTTTAAGTACCGGCGGCTTTGTTGTTTGTGGAAACTTTACATTGCCCTTGTTTTCAAGGATTGAAACCTTCCTCCTTTTTGCCTATCTTGGGCTAAAATAAATCAAGGATATGGAAGCCGTTGCAGAAATATCAACATACGAACAACAACGAAACAAACCGATACCTAGTAAAAACCACTCCATCGTACAGGGAAACCTTTATTTTTTAATCCGACAATTATTCGGGAAACAATATAAAATTTTGCCCGAACTGAGCCTCAAAATAAGCCCAAAAGACAAAGTCCCGGATTTGGCTATTTATAAAAAACTGGAATTTACGCCGGGCTTGGACGAAGTGAAAGTAAAAGAGATGCCGCTCGGCGTTATCGAAATATTAGCGCCCAGCCAAAGCATGTCCGAGCTGATTTCAAAATCCCGGAAATATTTCGATGCCGGGATAAAATCGTATTGGCTGGTATTGCCGGACGTGCTCACCGTTTATGTTTATAAAGCGCCCGGGGATTTTGAAGTTTTTTCCAAAAAAGAAATATTGAAAGACAGGCAGTTGGGCATTGAACTGGATTTGGGGGAGGTTTTTAAATGATTTGCAGCGCACGGAGAGCCTCTTTAGTATTTTAAATCTTCAAGGTACGGTATGTTTGCCCCGTCTCCGTGCCCTTCCGAAAGAGGGGGAATTTGCCAAAGGCATCCCTGCGGGGAATTCCCCCTCTTTCGGAAGGGCACGGAGACGGGGTGACAGATCCGGTCGTTTACCTCAACATATTAAAATGATACGAGGCTCTTACCTATTTTATAATACTTGACCACTTCAGGAGAACAACAACAACACTTCTTTTTACTCTTCTTAAAAATCATTCCTCAGTCCTTTTGCATACCTTATAAATATCCACCAAAATTTCCGACATTTAGCCCTGATTTCAATTTCACCGCATTTTGGATTCTTGCCTCCAAAACTTCCATCTTTTTCACTGACCAAACCCATTTCCAGATGTCAAAAAACATCACCGCACTATCCGGCAGAAAAGGCCTCACCGACAACCTGTTTGAAAAAATGGGCACCCTCACCGAACCCGAAGGCATCCTCACCGATGGCGACGCCAAGCAATTGGCCGAAGACTACCTCATCGGCGATGCGAGCGTCTTTGGCGCAGCCTCGTTTTATGATTTTACCCGTCCCGAAAACAAGGGCAAAAAGGTTTACGTCTGCAACGGCACGGCCTGCCTCTGCGCCGGTACGCAGGACAAATTGAAAGCCGAACTCGGCCAGCATTTCCAGCCGGAAGAGATCGGCGAAATGGCCTGCCTCGGCCGTTGCCACGAAAACAGCGCCTTCTTTTACAATGGGCATAACTACTCCGGCAGCCAGTCATTCGCCAGCCATTTCAACGGTACACCGGAAAAAATGTCGTACCAAGACAGCTACAACGTGGCGGCAAAAGGCCACGGCGTCCTCACCGGGCAAGCCTATTCCGTTGCCGATTGCAAAGCTGCCCTGCAAAAAATGCTCGCCACTCCTGCCGATAAGATTTTAGGGGAAATAAAGACCTCCGGCCTCCGTGGCCGTGGCGGTGCAGGTTTTCCCATCGGCATCAAACTGGAGGGCTGCCGCAATGCCGGAGGCGAACGGAAATTCATCGTCTGCAATGCTGACGAAGGCGATCCGGGCAGTTACTCCGACCGCTATATTTTAGAAAAACAGCCGCTCAAAATGTTGCTCGGAATGATGGTGGCGGGCTATGCCGCAGGGGCCGACAGGGGCGTGGTATATATCCGTTTTGAATATCCCGAGAGCATCGGAATAAATAAAAAAGCAGTGGAAGACCTGCGCGCAGCGGGGCTTTTGGGCGATGGTATTTTGGGCAGTGATTTCAATTTTGAATTTAAAATAATAGAAGCGCGCGGCGCATATATATGCGGCGAAGAAACGGCACTGTTGGCCAGCATAGAAGGGCAGCGGCCAGAGGTACGGGTGCGCCCGCCGTACCCCGTCAGCTATGGCCTGTTCGGACAGCCGACCTCCGTCAACAACGTGGAAACCCTCGCCTGCCTCCCCTATATTTTGGAAAATGGCGGCTCGGCATTCGCCAAAATAGGAACGGAAAAAAGCACCGGCACCAAGTTGCTTTCCCTCGATTCAGCATTCAACAAACCCGGCATTTACGAAGTGGACATGGGCACGCCGCTCTCCGAAGTAGTGGACGGAATGGGCGGCGGGTTCAAGCGTAAAATAAAAGCCCTCCACATCGGTGGGCCGCTCGGTGGCCTTGTCCCCGTCAATAAAATAAAAGACCTGACGGTTGATTTTGAGAGCTTTAAAAACAACGGTTTTCTGCTCGGCCATGCCAGCATCGTGAGTGTGCCGGAGGAGTTTCCGATGGTTGTTTATCTGGAACATTTGTTTGCTTTTACGGCGCACGAGAGCTGCGGCAAATGTTTTCCCTGCCGCATCGGTTCGGTGCGCGGGAAGGAGCTTTTGCAGAAGGCGCAAAAAGAAGGCTATAAAATAGACAAAGAACTTTTTATGGACCTGTTGGAGACTTTGAAAACGGGGTCTTTGTGCGCGCTCGGAGGGGGCATGCCGCTGCCTGTTTATAATGCGATGGCGTATTTTGGGGAGGAACTGGAGGGGTATTTTGAGGGCAGTAATTGATTTTTTAAAAATAAAATAGGATATATTGTTTCGATTCCCTGCCCTTCCAAAAGAGGGGGAATTAATTCCCCCTCTTTTGGAAGGGCAGGGAATCGCATCGTATCTTTAAAAATTAGAGAAAACCTTAATGCTCGATGAAATTTCCAAAAGAAAAAATTTACCTCTCCCTCGCCATATTGTTGATCGTACTCATCACCGTGGTCATCCCCTATTTTGCAAAAGGATGGCTGGTGGCCGAAACCGGGAAATTGGAAATACTACCTTTTTGGGGGGTAATAATAGCGATTGGCCTGGCCCGTAAATGGCGCCATATCCGAAAAGTGGCGCTCGCTGCTTTTGCCCTGCCAATGGCATTTTCGCTGTTCATGCTTTTGCAAAACCCCGGTGAATGGGGTTTTTATTTTTGGGCTTTTTCAAATGCGTTGTTGCTGTTTATATTATGGAGCGGAACAATGAAGGCGTATTTTGAAAAAAATCAGAACCATGTCAGCGGAGCTTCTATAAATTTATAAAAACCCGGTCAAAATTATTTCTCAAATAAAATTTCAGCTTGCAGATCATTGTCCACCAGCCCGATGCTGTGCTTGTTCGGCTTTAAGCCAAAAACAGAAATAAAAGTCAGCAAGATCTGTTTGCGGGTTTTGGTGTGTTCGCGGAAAACCTGGATTTTCCCCCTCAACTTCTGGGCGTATTCTTTAGAAATGGTAAAAGCGCCGTTGTAGAATTTAATCTCGACAAGGTTGAGGACTTGATCGTTGCGGTCAATTAGCAGGTCAATTTGAGTGCCCGGAGAATGCCCGTCGGCTTTTTTGAAAAAGGAAGCAGAACGGGAATATACCCCTGAAATGCCCAATGCCTTCTTGATTTGCGGGATGTGCTTGAGGCAAAGGTTTTCAAAAGCATATCCACACCAGGTTTTATACGATTGGGTTTGGCTGAGAGAAAGCCAAATGCCTTCTTTTTCAAGTAAATTTTGTTCAATAAAACGGAGGTAAAAAAGGGAATACTCGTCAGTCAGTCGGAAGAGTTTGTCTTTTTTCTTTTTTCCGAATGCAGGGTAGGCAGTAATAAAACCAGATTCGGACAGTTCGTCCAAAACCTTGGTAATCCTTCCACTGTCTTTCAATTTTGAAACTTTGATCAACTCGATCCTCGACATTCCGTTTGGCTTCGAAGCAAGTGCCCGGATGATAGCGATATGGTAATCGGCATGTTGGAACAATGCTGGATAAAGGCTCAAAAATTCATCCCGTAATAGCCCCGATTCGCTAAAACAAATTTTGTCAATGTTTTGGGCAGCGCTTTTGCCGCTTTCAATTTCTTTCAAATAATGAGGGATGCCACCCATGGCCATATAAAGCTGAAGTAGTTGGTAATGCTCGGGGCGGATGTTTTTTTCGGCGAGGTATTCTTTTGTTTCCGCAAGGTTAAAGGGGTGCAGGCGGATGCGTTTGGTTACCCGGTTGTGCAGCGCGCCTTTGTCCCGGAGTATTTTTTGGATCATCCACGATGCAGAAGACCCACAAATGACCACGACCACTTTCTTTTTCACTGCCCATGAATTCCAAAAATGACCCAGTCCTTTCAGAAAGCCCGATTTAAGGGTGGCCATCCAGGGGACTTCATCAAAAAATATGACCGGTTTCTCTTCCAGGTCAACCTCTTCCAAAAATTCCTCAAGTAAAAAAAAAGCATCCAGCCAGTCTTTCGGTGGGGGGATTGTTATGGCTGACCCAGAGAATTTTTTTAATTGGTTGGCAAAATTCCTCAATTGCTCGCGGCCTGTGGCATTCTGTATCCCGGATATTTCAAAAGCGATTTTTTCTTTATAAACCATGCCCACCAAATAAGTCTTTCCGACCCTTCGCCGCCCGATGATGGAAATCATTTCCGCCTCTTTGGAGTCCAGAGCCTTTTGTAAAATGAGTTGTTCTTCTTTTCTTCCAATCAGTTTATTTGGCATTCAAATTATTTTTTGGTTACGGAAAGTACCCAAAAATACATAGATTCCGAACAGTAAAAAAATATTGCCTTTCGGAATCTGTGTTTTTTTTCCACTTTCCGAACAGTAAAATGCTTCATTGTTGCAGCGAGGGTCAAACAGGTTTCGGCGGATGCCGCATTCGGCAAACCTTAACCCCCGTTCCGCAAGGTTTTACAATTCGGTGATAATCCCCTCCTCCACACCTGCGAGTTTTGCACCATGGATTTTACAAAAACCATCTGCGCAGCGCGGCAGAAGGGGGAGGTGGGAATAAATTCCCACCTTTTGGAAGGGCATGGAGTAAGGTAAAAGAAGTCGTAAACATCAAAAATTTTTATGACCGTTTTCCTCAATAGAGAGGTGGGAATAAATTCCCACCCTTTTGGAAGGGCATGGAGTAAGGTAAAAGAAGTCGTAAATATCAAAAAATTTTATGCCCCTTTTCCTCAATAGAGAGGTGGGAATAAATTCCCACCCTTTTGGAAGGGCATGGAGTAAGGTAAAAGAAGTCGTAAACATCAAAAATTTTTATGCCCCTTTTCCTCAATAGAGAGGTGGGAATAAATTCCCACCCTTTTGGAAGGGCATGGAGTAAGGTAAAAGAAGTCGTAAACATCAAAAATTTTTATGACTCAATAGAGAGCAGGACTACAAGCCCTTCCAAAAGAGGGGGAATTTATTCCCCCCAAAAGGGTGGGAATTTATTCCCCCTCCCTGAGATTTCGAGGGGTGTCAAGCAGTTACGTAAAATATTAAAATTCAAACAAATCCAGAGGCTGTCCTATAAGTCGAGATTTACTAAATTTTAAAAATTCAGTAAATCTGT
>DROJ01000153.1 GCA_011321935.1 Bacteroidota bacterium
CTCTTTTATTATTTTAAAAGCATTTTTATTAAAAAACAAAATAACGAACAATGTCCACGGCAGGAAGTGAAACCACATTTCAAAAGGAAAAGAAAAAAGGTGCAGAAGGGTGTCGCCAAAGCCATACTTCACAAAAGTCCGTTTGGCCGACTCGTCGAACAAAGTGTTGAAAACAACCTCCAACCCATTTTCCTGGGAATATAAAAAATAATAGCCGCCGACAATAATCAAGAATATACTGCCCCCCATTATATGTTGCCACGAAAACAGTTTTGCTGTTTTTTTTTGCCAAATAAAATACGCCAATAATGCCATGCCCAAAAACACAAGCGCAGGCAAACCTTTCAACATAAAACCAATGGCCGCCAAAAAATAAGACAACAAAAACAAACGCCCATACCTCCCTTTTTCGCCCTCCCTATATATGACCATAAACAACAAAAACATGACCCACGAAAAACATATATCTATCAGCCCCAACATGGAATCCCAAAAGAGGATGCGGCCACAGGTGATGAGGGCAAGGGCGGTTGTCAGTCCGACAGTCCGACAGTCCGCAGTCCGCAGTCCGCAGTCCACAGTCCGAGAATCGGGAAGGGCGGAGTTTTTTTTAAAAAACCAATAAACCGACCCCGCATAGGCCAACAAAAAAAGCACCGTCGGCAGGCGGGCGGTGAACTCGTCGTTCCTCCCGGTGAGTTCAAAAAAGGCAATCAATATCCAGTTATAAAGCGGGGGCTTGTTGTAATAATGCTCGCCAAACATGGTCGGCGTGAGGTAATTACCAGAGATTTGCATTTCCAAAGCAACCAAGGAACGGATGCCCTCGTCATCGTAAAAAGCGATGAGGCCGAGGTTGGTGAGCAGGGCAGGCAGCAACAAAACAATGGCCGCCGCCAGCAGGATGCTTTGTTTTGTGGAAAAATTTTGGACTTTTACAGGCAAACCGAACGAACATTTGGGCGAACGACCAAATAATAGGGGGGGGGATCAGTGATTAGTGATTAGTGATTAGTGATCAGTGATCAGTGATCAGTGATCAGTAATCAGTGGGTCACTGACCTACTAATCACTGATCACTGCTTTACTAATCACTACTTTACTAATCACTGATCACTACTTTACTAATCACTAATCACTAATCACTACTTTACTAATCACTACCCCCCTTATTTTTCCATCGTTCACAAGTGCGCAAAGGTATTTACAATACTATGAGACCGTCAAACAGGTTCAGTTATTTGAATAAACCCTAAATATGTTTGATTTTAAAAAACTTGTCCAGAAAGGTTTTTGGTCGGAAAAATGGCAGCCGGTCAAAGAAAAGCTGCGCCCCTACCTCGGGCCTGCCCTGCGCAGGGCAAGGGTTTTCAAAGCAAAGGCCAAAACGAAAATCTACCCTTTCGTAAAACCTGCGCTGCTGCGCTACCGAGCCTTCCGGGCCAAGCATCCGGTGACGGCGAGGGTCACATTGTTCTCTGTGGCGACGGCTTTTGTCGGTTTTTTCAGCCTCGCCTTTTTTATCGGCATGGTCTATTGGGGCGCATTCGGGGAGCTGCCGACCGAGGCCGACCTCCGCAACATTGACCAAAACCTCGCCTCCGAGGTCTATTCCGCCGACAGTGTTTTGCTGGGCAAATATTTTTTCGAGAACCGCCTGCCTTCCGACATCGCCGACATTTCGCCTTACATTATCAACGGCCTCGTGGCCACCGAAGATGCCCGTTTTTTTGAACATGGCGGCGTTGACATGCGGGCATGGCTGCGGGTGTTTTTCCGGACCATTATGATGCGCGACCAATCGGGCGGAGGGGGCAGCACCCTCAGCCAGCAATTGGCCAAAAACCTTTTTCCGAGAAAAAACCACGGCCTGCTGACCATCCCCGTTGCGAAGCTGAAAGAAATATTTATTGCCGAGCGCTTGGAGGGTATTTATGATAAAAACCAGCTCTTGGGGCTGTATTTAAACAAGGTATCTTTTGGGGGAAATGTCTTTGGCATCCGCATGGCGGCCAAGCGTTTTTTCGATACCACGCCAAAAGAAATCAAAGTGGAAGAGGCCGCCGTGCTCGTCGGGATGCTCAAAGCGACCTCCGGCTACAATCCCCGCCGAAACCCCGAACGCTCCAAAATGCGGCGCAATATAGTGCTGTCGCAAATGGTAAAATACGGAAAACTCGACACCCTGACCTTCGACTCTTTGCGGCAATTGCCCATCGAACTGAAGTACCATTCCGAAAGCCACGACGAGGGCCTCGCCACCTATTTTAGGGAACACCTGCGCCTTGACGTGGAGGAAGAACTGAAAAAGCACCGCAAGCCCGACGGCTCCCCGTACAACCTTTACACCGATGGCCTGAAAATCTACACCACCATTGATTCGCGCCTGCAGCGCCATGCCGAACAGGCCGTCAACGAGCAGATGGCCAAGGTGCAAAAGAAATTTATCTGGCATTTCAGGAAGAGAAAAAAAGTAAGGGACGACCTGTTAGAGCAGTCCAAAAAGGCTTCTGCCCGCTACCGCAAATTGAAAAAACGCGGCCTGTCCCCCACCGAAATAGATTCCCTTTTCAGGGACACCGTGCGCATGACCATCTTCACTTGGGAAAACGAGCAATTCGAAAAAGACACCCTCATGACGCCGCTCGATTCCATCAAGCACTACCTCACCCTGCTGCGCACGGGCTTCCTCGCCGCCGAGCCCCAAACGGGGAAAATACTGGCCTGGGTGGGCGGCATCAATTTTAAATATTTCAAATACGACCACATCGAATCGAAACGGCAGGTGGGTTCTACCTTCAAGCCCTTCGTGTATGCCGCCGCCCTCGAAAAAGGCATCCCGCCCTGCGAACGCCTCGACAATGAACTGGTGAAATACGCCAACGACTACGAACCAAAAAACGCCGACGGGCAGTACGGCGGCAACTATTCCATGAAAGGCGCCCTCACCAAATCGGTCAACGTGGTGGCCGTGGCCATGCTCAAAAGGGTCGGCATCGGCAGGGTCAAGGAACTGGCAAAAGCGGCGGGCATCACCTCCCACATCCCTTCCGAACTCGGCATCGCACTCGGCTCGGCAGATATTTCACTTTTTGAAATGGTGCAGGCTTTCAGCATTTTCCCGAACCGGGGGCTGAAAGCCGACCTCCATTATATCACCCGCATAGAAACGGCAGACGGCGAAACGGTTGTCGAGTTTCCAGAACCCAAGCGGAAGGAACAGCCGCGTATTTTGAAAGAAAAAAACGCCGACATCATGAACACCTTCCTCCGCTCGGTGGTGGACAGCGGCACGGCACGGCGGCTGCGCTATATCAACAATTTTTACTACCCCGTGGCCGGGAAAACGGGCACCACCAACAACAATACCGACGGCTGGTTTATCGGCTACACACCTACCCTGATAACGGGCGCATGGGTGGGCGCATCGCAGCCCGCCGTGCATTGGTACTCCACCCGCTACGGGCAGGGAGCGGCTACGGCCCTTCCCATCTGCGGCCATTTTTTATCGAAAGTTTATAAAGACCCCGATTTTAAATCTTACCGCCGAAAGGTCTTTGCACCGCTCGATACATTGAACCTCGCTGCCCTCCGCTGCCCCGATTTCATCCACCCCGATTCGCTCATCGCCGACTCTATCCGCATGGCCATGAAGGAACAAGAACTCAAACAGAGCGACCTCATCCGCATCATCAAAGATGCCTTCCATGTCGGCAATTCCGACCAAGACCGCAAACCTTCTAAAGCAAGGCCCCGGAACGATGGCTCGGAAAAGGTGCGGAAAAAGAATGAAAAACTGGAGAAGCGGAGGAGAAGGAAGGAGAACAGGAAAAAGAAAATCAGGGAGATAAAGGAGAAGATAAATGGAGGTGGGTAGAAATAATTGTTTAACTTCACACTGAATTTTTGACCTTGACAAACAACCTCTGATGATTTCTTTTGATATAAACGGCAACCTTTTTCCTTATGACGTAATTGAACAGGAATGGAAAGAATTCATGTATTGGTTTACGGAGACAATTGAGGACAAACGGCATAGAACCCGTCTTTTAAAAAAGTATGAAGCCTATGTACATGAAGTTAAAAAGAATTTCGGAGCAGGTTTTCACCAATGGGTTGACGGCAGTTTTATTACTCAAAAAAAGAAGCCGGGCGACATTGATGTAGTTACATTTCTACCCTATGACTTAATGGTAAAAAAGGCTATATTTGTAGAGAAGATGCGAAAAACCTCAAAATTAAAATACAATATAGATGGCTTTTTCGCACCAACTGCAAAATGGAATCACCGCTATTTTGAAAGCTGTCAAAGAGAAGAAAAAAGGTGGCGCGATTTATTTGGAACCTCACGGAAAGGCTATCCAAAAGGAATCATTAAATTACATTTTTAATATGAATACTAATAAAAGCAAAATACCATCCATTGCGAATGAAATCCGGCAAGCAGACACTGCCGTCCGGGAATGGCAATCAAAAAAAGAACCCCTCTCGGCAACTATGGTCATGCAATATGAATTGCTGAAAAAAGATTTATTAAAAGACTTGTTGGTCGAACTTATCCAAAGCAACATCAGCTTCAAAAGCGCAGGCAATTTCATTCAGCGCCTCACCTTATATTTACAAAAATCAGAACAGGAAGAAACCATTTCCGAGGCAATCAAAAAAGAATTAAAATCGGTGGAAAAAATATTGGCTTAGTATTTTTATCCAAAATTTATATCTTAGGAACAATGAAAATATCAATCGAAGTAAGTCAGGAAACAATATGAATTGCTGAAAAAAGATTTATAAAA
>DROJ01000154.1 GCA_011321935.1 Bacteroidota bacterium
GACGTGATCCCAAACACTTAAGCCAAGCCCCCGTCTCCGCTGCTTTGTCATCCGCCTTTAGGCGGATCTGCTCACGTTAGGGAGGCTGCATGGCTGCACTTCTAACGTGAACAGATCCGCCTAAAGGCGGATGACAAAGCAGCGGAGACGGGGGCTTGAGTGCTTGAAATCACGTCAAAATTAATACTACCGTAAACGTAACTGAAACAGGAATTTGCTTTTGAGAATTACGAAATCATAAATTTTTGATTGCAATGATACTTTTTCCGCCGTTGTCGTTATTATGACATCTTCAAAAAAAACTGTTTGGTGAAACCATGCAACCACCAAATAGTTAAGAAGGTCTTAAAGGAAACAAATTAGAGGGATACACCATATAAAGGCAATACCTTCATCTTTCCGTTTTAACGGAAAAAGGGAGTGTTCAATAATGTGTGTCTCACGCAAAGGCGCTAAGCCTTAAAGTATTGAAAATCAACTATTTGCGACTTAGCGGCTTTGCCTGAGATACAGAAAAATGAAGGCTTCCCGGAAAAACTAATTTCATAAAACAATCTAAACACCAACATCCACCACCATGCAAGTATTGAAAACACACCTCCTTGTCCCATCTGCCCTCCTTGCTTTTTTATTCCTGTTTTCTTCTTGTAGCAGCACTTCCAACAAAGGAAAAGAGCAATCCCATAATCTTTCCGTACCCGTAAAAAATGGGGAGTTCAAAATATATGTCACTGCCACGGGCGAACTGAAAGCCAAAAATTCGGAGCAGATAAAAGGCCCTCCGGGGATGCGTGGCGCACAGATATACAACGCCACTATCTCCGACATGGTGCCGGAAGGCACCGTCGTGAAAGCAGGCGGCTATGTCGCTACCCTCGACCGCACCGAACTGCAGACCAAACTGAAAGAAGCCCAAACTGAAATTGATAAAATACAGACCCAGCTCGACCAGGCAAAAATTGATACGGCCATTGAACTGCGGGGCATCAGGGACGACCTCATCAATATGCAGTTTGCGATGGAGGAGAAAAAACTCCAAGTAGAACAAAGCAGGTACGAGCCGCAAATGGTCATCCAACAAGCTGAAATAGATCTGGAAAAAGCGGCGCGGGACTACAAGCAATTGGGCTATAAATATGAGCTTACGCAAACCAAATCCATCGCAAAGATTTCTGAAATAATGGCGTCGCTGCGGCAAGAACAGATCAAACGCCAGCGCTTTGTTGACCTCAGCGCCAATTTTACCATCAAGGCACCAAAAGACGGGATGGTCATTTATGCCCGTAGCTGGAACGGGAAAGTCGGCCCTGGCTCGCAGATCAGCACCTGGAACCCGGTGGTCGCCGAACTGCCCGACCTGAGCATTATGATCTCCAAGTCTTATGTCAACGAGGTTGACATCAGCAAGGTGCAAAAAGGGCAGGACGTGCAGGTAAAAGTGGATGCGTTCCCCGACAGGGAGTACAGCGGCTCGGTCATACAAGTGGCCAACGTGGGAGAGCAGTTGCGGGGCTACGATTCGAAAGTTTTTGAGGTTACGGTACGCATCAACGAGGTGGACTCCATACTCCGGCCTGCCATGACCACCAGCAACGAGATACTCACCTACACTTTCCCCCAAGTACTTTACATCCCGTTGGAGGCATTGCAAAACGACACCATCGCCTATGTTTTCAAAAAAGAGGGGGGCAAAATAGTGAGGCAGGAAGTGCTGACCAGCGAAACTAACGACAATGAGGTCATCATCGAACATGGACTGAAAGAAGGCGAAGAGGTATTGCTCACTGTGCCAGACAATGCCGAAAAACTGCCGCTCAAAGCGGTCGATCCGAAAATTAAAGCAGACATAAAAAAACGGCTGAAAGAAGAAAAGAAAAAACGGATGGACGAAGCGTTGAAAAAAATGAACGAGGTGAAAGATGAATACCAACCGAAGAACGAAGGGGGAGGCAATGTCATTATTTTTGGGTAATGGTGATTAGTGATTAGTGATTAGTAGATTAGTAGATTAGTGACCAGTGATTAGTGACCAGTGATTAGTGATCAGTGATCAGTGGTTGGCAGAGTAGTAACCATAAAATTAATCCACTAACCACTAACCACTGGTCACTGGTCACTGGTCACTGGTCACTGGTCACTAATCACTGATCTACTGATCACTGGTCACTAATCACTAATCACTGATCACTGGTCACTAATCACTAATCTACTAATCACTAATCACTAATCACTGATCACTGGTCACTAATCACTAATCACTGATCACTGGTCACTAATCTACTAATCACTAATCACTAATAAACTAATCACCGGTCACTGATCCACCAATGCAAAGAATACTTTTCAATTTTCTACTTGCCATCGAAGGCGTTGTGTCCAATACCCTGCGCGCCATCCTCACTGCGTTGGGGATCATATTTGGGGTGGCAGCCGTCATCGCCATGTTGGCCATCGGGAACGGGGCGAAGCAGTCCATCCTCGATCAGATGAAGCTGATCGGCACCAATAATATTGTTATCAAATCAGTGGTTTTAAAAGAAGGGGAAGAAGGGGAAGAAACAGCCAACACTGACCAGTCAAGCAATAATTCAGAAAATGGCAAACGCCCGTGGTCGCCCGGGCTTACGCTGCAAGACGTGCTTTCTTTTGAAAAGGTGCTGCCCAACATTGACCACATCAGCCCCGAAATCGTACTGCCCACCAACCTTATCCAATTTGGGAAAACAAGAAAGGCGAAGGTCATCGGGGTCAACAATTCTTTTTTTGAACTGAACAACCTGAGTTTAGCAGCAGGCAATTTATTTCATCACAAACATTTAGAAGGAGGCAAACCCGTTTGCATCATCGGCCAAAATGTGCGCAAACGATTTTTTCCTGAAACCGATCCCCTCGGCCAATACATCAAATGCGGCAAGGCATGGATGAAGATCATCGGCGTATTGGAAAAAAGGAACGCCAGCAAAGAGAGCCTTGAAAACCTCGGCATAAGAGACTATAATTCAGATGTTTACATCCCCATAAAAACAGCTTTGCTCCGCATAAAAAACAGGGCAAGGGTGACCAGTTCCGACATTAAAAGCAACCAATGGGACGACGACGAAAGCGAGGACAACTACCATCAATTGGACAAGGTAGTGGTACGGGTCACCCATTCAGACCAATTGAAAGTGACCGCCGAGGTCATCGCCAAAATATTGAAACGCAGGCACAAGGGGCTGATTGATTTTGAAGTGGAAGTACCCGAACTTTTGCTGGAACAGCAGCAAAAAACGCAGGACATGTTCAACCTCGTTTTGGCGGCCATTGCCGGCATTTCATTGCTGGTCGGCGGCATCGGGATCATGAACATCATGCTGGCTTCGGTTTTGGAACGGATCAAAGAAATCGGCGTCCGCCGTTCGCTCGGTGCCACCATGACCGACATCCAATTGCAGTTTTTGTTCGAGGCCGTTTTTATCAGTTTGCTCGGCGGGCTGATCGGGATCGGACTGGGCGTGCTTTCAGCCAACTTTATTGCCAGCCGGGCAGATATTCCTACCGTCGTTTCGGCAGCTTCGATAATTTTGTCCTTTGGGGTAGCGGCGGTCGTCGGGCTGGTATTTGGTTTTTTTCCGGCAAGGAAAGCCGCGAAGCAAGACCCGATAAAGGCGTTGCGGACGGACTGACGGCCAATTTCCCAACATACTCTTAAATCTCTTAAATCTCATAAATCTCATAAATCATGACATCAAAATTACTATTCCTTTTATTGGGCATTATTCCTTGTTTATCATATTCTCAAACCAATGGAAAAATGATACTTCAAGTTACCCCTAAAAATGCTTCCATCGAAATCGAAAATAAATTATACCAATTAGGTAATAAAACATGGCCGATGGAAATTGAACTGCCCGCGGGGAGTTATAAAATAAAAATATGGGCTCCAACCAGAAAATTAATTGAGGATACTATTGTTATCGAAGCGGACTCAACTTTATATTACAGAAAAAACCTTAACACACTTTCTGAAGAATATAAAACCTATAATGATAAGCTGGCTTATTACCATAAACAAAAATTATTGAAAATCGGATTAATAGGTTTGGACATAGGAGTAACAGCAGCAACTACTGCGTTTATTTTTGCCAAAAAAGACAGGGCGGACAACGACAAAAATATTGTTGATATAAATTCGAAGGCCTATCAAACATCTGTAAATCCAGAAAATATAAAACTGGCCAAATCGGAATACTTTGATTCTGTCGAACGATACAAAAAAAGCAATAGCACATATAAAAGCGTAGCCATAGGGGGGCTTGCAGTAATAACAATTATTAATGGCCTTACTATTTTAAAAATAATAAAAGACAGTAAAAACCCACTAACAAAACCAATTTTCGATGAAAAGAACCCATTGTCAAAGACTACTTTCAAGATTAGAAACAATGGATATTCAAACCCAAATTTCCAATTCCAAATAACTTATTCTTTCTAATTAAGTAACGGTCAAATAATAAATTCATTTCCAATGAAAAATTCAAAGTATTTTCAACTAACAATATTTTCAATTTTAATATTCGCTTCCTGCATTAAAGATAATTACCCTGACTTAGGGTATAATATTTTTGATGATGACGAGGCCACCTTATTTAGTTTTGACAATGTTTCTTTCACGCCCAATGGAGTTTTCGCTAAAGACATAAGGGTCAGTTTCTCTTCCGTTTACGATGATCTGCCAGAAAAGCAAAAAGAAAAAATTGACGGCTATATCGTTTTCAGGAACGGCATCGTAAGTAGCCATCCTTCAATTACTCAAACTTTTTTTGGCAATTTAAATATAGATATAGGCACTACGGTTTGTTATGAATTGGCCTTTTCTTTAACGGATGGGTCTATATCAAAAAAAAGTGAAAAATTATGTGTTTTAGTAGAATGACTTTATTCCAATATAATAGACTTTATTCTAAAATTTTTTGCATGAAGCCTTTTCAAAAACAATGAATTTGGACGGTTTGTGTGCCCGGCTCCCAGTTGGGAAGCATTTCAAAAAATGCCTCCGAACATTTAGGATAAATGTCTAATTCATTTCAAAAAAGTAAGTGTTTAACACCCTCGTCCCAGCGGGACGAGTGTGCTAAACACTTTACTAAAAAAATAAAACGAGGCATGAAAAGAACCCTCCTTCTCAGCTTATTCCTATCACTGTTGCTGATCCAAACAAAAGCGCAAAGCGACACCCTGCGCCTCAGTCTCCCCGAAGTGGTAGCCCTTGCACAGAGCGACGCACCCAATGCGCTGCTCGCCGAAACGAGGATGCGCAACGGATATTGGGCCTACCAGTCCTCGCTTGCCGATTTCAAACCGGCCATCCTGCTCGACGGTACGTTGCCCAACCTCAACCGCAGCATCGAGCCGATCACCCAGCCCGATGGCTCGGAAATTTTCAAACAACGGGCGCAGATGCGCAACAACTTGAACCTATCCTTGCAACAACAAATCGGCTTGACGGGAGGGACGGTCTTTGCCAGTACCGGCCTGCAACGGCTGGACTTGTTCTTGACAGATGCCCCCAACCTGACTTCTTATTTTTCCACTCCCATTTCCATTGGTTTCAGCCAGCCATTATTTGCTGTGAACGAACTGAAATGGAGCAAAAAAATAGAACCGCTCCGGTATGAAGAAGCAGAAAAAGGCTTTGCCGAAGAAATGGAAAACGTGGCCTACGATGCCTCCAATTTGTTTTTTGAAATATTCATCGCGCAGCTAAACCTGGAAGCTGCAAAAAGGGACAAAGCCAATGCCGATACCCTTTTCAATATTTCAAAAGGCCGTTTTGAAGTGGGCCGGATCGCCGAAACGGAGCTTTTGCAAATCGAACTCAGCTCCATGAACGCAGCCGCAGCAGTGCAGCAGGCCCTCCTCGACCTGCAATCGGGAACGGAGCGGCTGCGCAACTTTTTGGGCATCAAGAAGCAGGTCTTTTTTAAATTGGAAGCACCCGAAAACATCCCTGAATTTCAGGTAGCATTTGACGAGGCATTGAATTTGGCAAAACAAAACCGCAGCGACATGGTATCTTTTCAGCGCCGCTTGTCGGAAGCCGACCTCGAAGTGGAACGGGCCAAGGCCAACAGTGGGCTGCAGGTTGATTTGCGCGGCAGGTTCAGCCTTTCGCAAACTGCCGACAATTTTGCCGATGCCTTTTCCAGCCCATTGGACAATGAAACTTTTAGGCTCGGCCTGCAAATCCCCATTGCCGACTGGGGCAAGGCCAAATCAAGGATGCAAAGGGCCTGCTCCAACCGCGAACTGGAACGCATCAACGTGGAACAGGAACGGGTCAATTTCGAGCAGGAAATCCTTCTAAAAGTAAAACAGTTCGACCTCATCCGCAATCAGGTGGCGCTCGCTGTCCGCGCTTACGAAGTCTCCCAAAAAAGGGAGCAGATGACCCGCAACCGTTATTTTATCGGTAAAATCGGCGTGACCGATCTCAACATTGCCATCGCAGAAAAAGAAGGCGCAAGGCGCGGTTATATGAATGCGCTGCGCGAGTTTTGGCTGGCCTATTACGACCTCCGGCGGATCACTTTGTATGATTTTGAAAGGCAGGTTTCGCTGGTGAGGCGGGTGGATGGTTTTGAGGAAATTGAGTGTGAGAAATGAAAATTAAAATGAAAATTAAAATGAAAATAGCTCGCCCCGAAACCTCGGGGAAAAACTCCACTGGAGGGACTCCCTTCAGTGGAGTTTTTCCCCGAGGTTTCGGGGCGAGCTATTTTAATTTTAATTTTCATTTTAATTTCTCAAAGTTCACACGGCCCGCCAAAACCGGTAGCGTCAAAAGTAAATTTGATGCTGCCTACTTTTACCCTTCCCGCATCGCTCGTTGCCGCTTCGATGACAATGCCGTTTTCGGTGCCGCTCCTCAAAGGGCTGCAATACTCGAACAGGTAAAAGCTGTTGGCTTCGTTCTGCACCAGTCCGGCCACTTGCTCAAAAATGTTGTTGATCTGACTAAGGTCTTGGCTCGATCCAGAACCGTTGGGGCCAAACTGCAGCAGCTCATCGCCATCAATTTCCCCGCCTATCCCGATGGTAAAAAAGGAAATATCTTGGGACGAAGAAATGACTGCGTTCAGGGCTTCGGTCTTCAAGTACCTCCCTGCCCGGTCGGTTCCATCAGTAAACAGCACTACCGAAACGGCAGCGAGGTTGTCCCCTGTTTGGTTGGTCTCCAATATTTCTTTGGCCTTCGCCGCCGATTTGATGACCGCCCCGTAAAAATCGGTCGAACTATCGTTGCTGATATTGGGGTTGATGGAATTGATGCCCGTTTCCAGGGTGAACCTGTCGTTGGTCATTGCCACCAGTTCGTGCAGCACGTCTTCCCCGTCAAACCACCAAATGCCCATTGACTTGCCAGAAACGGGGTCTTCTGGAATAACGGATTTCACAAATTCAATCGCAGCCATTTTCAATGGGTCGAGGTCTTGCTGCAGGACACTGCCGCTCAGGTCCAAGACAAGCATGGTCGAATGGTTGAAAAACTGCTGGATGCCCGAAATCCTCCTGTCCGCTTCCGATTTGGAGACTTCCTCAAAGCAGCCGTCGTTGATCCCTTTTTCATAAACAAAAAAGTCGTCCTCCGTCAAGAAGCCAACCGGGTCGCCGTCTTTTTCGGTGACTTTAAAAAACACAGAAATTTTGGAAGGGAGGGTTACCGTAGGCCCGTCCAATATCGTAATCACAAACTCTTGGTCTATGTCCGGGTCACGGAAACAATTGCTGGGCAGGCTATCGTCCTTGCAGCCAAAGGAGAGCGCGATCAAAGCAAGCATGGCAAATACAAAATTCTTTTTTTTCATGGTAAATGGATTTGAATAAATGGAAATGAAAATAAAAAGTATCATTTTAATAAGGCAAGGTAAGCGCACAAAAATTCCTGCCTCCCGGACAGGCATTCGGCTCCGCTGTTTTTTGTCATCCGCTTTAGCGGAACTGCGACGTCAAGAGGGAAGCCGCGCACACCAGGCATCGCAGTTCCGCTAAAGCGGATGACAAAAA
>DROJ01000155.1 GCA_011321935.1 Bacteroidota bacterium
GTTAGAAGTGCAGCCATGCAGCCTCCCTAACGTGAGCAGATCCGCCTAAAGGCGGATGACAAAGCAGCGGAGACGGGGGCTTGAGTGCTTGGAAATCAGATAAACATGTTTCTGCCTATCACGTCAAAATTAACACTACCTTATTTCCAAAACGTAACTGCTTAGCACCCCTCGAAATCCCAGGGAGGGGGAATATCCCAAAGGTCCACGGGAGTCCTTTGGACCTTTGGGATATTCCCACCCTATAGACCTCCGGGATTTCGAGTGGTGCTAAGCAGTTACTCCAAAACGATAATTTCAGGTTTTGCCCGACAACTTTAGGGAGGTTTAATTTTCCAGATTTCTAAAATCTGGAAAATTTGTTACCCTAAATTTTTGGCAGAACATGGATTCTAATGCAGTGATTCGTAATTAGTTGATTAGTGATTAGTTCGCCAAATCCTTGATAATGTGGTATTTACCAAAAAATAAATAGTCCGCTAATTACGAATCGAACCACTAAATTGAACTTCATGCAAAAAATTTCTGGAAAAACAGCACTCATCACCGGGGGCAGCAAAGGCATCGGATATGGAATAGCGGAGGCACTGCTCAAAGAAGGCTTGAATGTAGCCATCACCAGCCGCAGCCAATCTGCCGCCGATGAAGCGGCAAAAAAGCTTTCCGCCTTCGGCAAAACAATAGGCATCGCCTCCGATGTCCGGGATTTGGAATCCCAAAAAAAGGCGGTCGAAAAAACGGTGGCCACTTTTGGCAGCTTGGATGTGCTGGTGGCCAATGCAGGGATTGGGCATTTTGCTTCCATTTTGGACATGACCGCAGCGCAGTGGAACGAAACAATTGATGTCAATCTAACTGGCGTTTTCAATAGCGTAAAAGCAAGCCTCGATGCGCTGGTCCAATCAAAAGGATACCTGATTACTATCGCAAGTTTGGCCGGCACCAATTTTTTTGCAAAAGGGGCAGCCTATAATGCCAGCAAATTTGGATTGGTCGGTTTCACTCAGGCAGTCATGTTGGATGTGCGGCATCATGGGGTGAAAGTTTCGACCATTATGCCCGGTTCGGTCACTTCCCATTTCAACAACCACCAACCAAGCCCAGCGGATGAATGGAAAATCCAGCCGGAAGATTTGGGCGAAATGGTGGCCGGTCTGTTGAAGATGCACCCGCGTGCCCTACCGAGCAAAATTGAAGTCAGACCGTCCACGCCTCCAAAAAAATGAATAAAAATTGGGGTAGAATTGATAAAGCAATGTCTCCATGCCCTTCCAAAAGAGGGGGAATTTATTCCCCCGATTATCGTCCAAAAAAGAAAAGGCCGCAAGCACATGCTTGCAGCCTTTGTTTTTCAGTAGCCCCGAGAGGAATCGAACCTCTATCTTAGGTTCCGGAAACCTACATACTATCCGTTGTACTACGGGGCCTTCGTGAAAAATTGCTTTTCCGGTTTTCATCCCGGAAACCATTCGGGAACGGAAAAAATTCCCTTTTCCCGAACGGGTCGCAAAGCTAACAACTTTTCCCGCAAAAATGGAAAAGTGCCTGCCTGCCGATAGGTAGGAAAAAAGCACCCTACCTCCTACTAAAATCTCCTTGCTCCTGATGGCGTATTTTTCAACCTGATTTTTTGCACTGTGTAGTTTTCAGATTGACATAGCATGCCTCGTATAAGTAAGACTTGCAACCAAAAACAGGAAAACATGGAGAAACCAAAAAAGGAATGTGTAGTTTTCTCTGTAAGTTTAATTCTGGGGTAGGGTGCAAGTATGCAAGTTAAAAGGAAAATCATAAAAAGCAAAAAGCAGCATCCAAAATTTGATTCGATTTTTTTCAAAAAAAAAGTGACCGAACAATATAAAAACAGGTCTTGTTATAGGTTTTTGTGAGCGGTTCAAACCATGCAGCAACAAACCATGAAATTGTAAAATAAAAAATCGAGCAATTTATCAGGCAACCATTCTCAAGGATGGCACTTTTAAATTTATCATTTTTTTGACATTCACTCATCATCAAACAAAATTCGCTCATGTTCCTTTTGCGCTGATTCTGTAATTTTGTCGAAAATATGCAATCATGATTTTTCCGGTTCAAGACCTAATGGACGAGCAAAAGTGCTATGAGTGGTTGGTTGATTTTTTCCACAACGGCAAACTGCCCTGTCCCA
>DROJ01000156.1 GCA_011321935.1 Bacteroidota bacterium
GGAGTGCGGGGGGAAAGGCGTTGCCTCAATTCGATATATTGAGGCAACGCCTTTCCCCCCGCACTCCCCGCCCAAAGAGCTTGTCCCGAACCCTCGGGGCATCACCTCAAGGCTCCCTGCTAAGCTATTACTTTTAATTTTTATTAGAACAAGTACAATCACTCAACCTATTTTAAGAATGAAAACTGTTGGCACTCTACTCCTTCTTTGCATACTTACCAGCGTTGCAGGCGCACAGATCCACTTTTCCATAAAAGCAAAAGGACTGGCAAACGATTATATTTTCGTTGAAAAACCGCTGAACGGGAAATTCTTTCCCGCTGCTCCCGAAAAAATATTGATGGGCAAAAAAAACCGTTTCATCGTCGAGGTGGAGGATGAAACGCCGGGTTTTTTAAAAATAAATTTTGGCAACGGCAGGCAGGTCCGCGTTTTTATCGAACCCGGCAAAACCAGTTCGCTCGAAGTTGACATGGCCGACTTTGAAAAGTCCCTTAAATTTTCCGGTCCGCAAGCCCCGCAGAACAAATTTTTGAACCAGTTGGAAAGGAAGCAACTGTCGCCGCTCGGAGCAGAGTTGATGGCCCTGAAATCTTTTGAAGGCGACGACGAAAAAAAGCCGAAAGATTACTACCTCGATGTGCTCGACTATATCGAAGCGGAAAAAAAAGTGCTGAAAAGAAAAGGCAAAAAACGTTTTTCAAAAGATTTTATCGCTGCCATGGAGCAGGACATCACCTATTATTATACCTGCCTTTTTTCTGAAATGGTCGCTACCGACTACCGGGCATACTCCAAAAACCAGCCTTCGAGGTTTACCTCAAAATGGGCTTATTATTGGAAAAAAATATTCGAGCTGCAAAAAATAAACAGCCCTGAACATGCCGTTTCAGAATATTACCTTTTGGCCCTCGACTATTACCTTTCGGACTACCGGCTCGGCTATCAAGGCGATGCGCTGTACCCCGATCCTGATCTAAAAATCGGCGAACAGTACCTCGAATACGACCGCTTGCTGTGGAACGAGTTCCCGCCCAAATCACTTGAATATTCCCTCGCCGCTATATTTTCCTACCGCGCACTTTTAGGAAAAAACGAACCGATTTTATTTGACCTTTTTCAAAAATACAAAAATGATTTTCCGGCCAGCCAATATTTAAAGCCATTTGAAAATGCAGTGGCCGCCATCGGCGAAAGTCTGATAGAAGAAGAGGTGGCGCTGCCCGATGGCATCATCCGATTAGACAAAGACCAAGAAATAAACAGCATGGACGACATCCTGAACAAATTCAAAGGGAAGGTGATTTATATGGATATTTGGGCAACTTGGTGCAGCCCCTGCCTCTTTGAATTCCGTCAAAAACAACCGTTGGAAGAGTTCGTGCAAGGAAAGGACATCGTGCTGGTTTTTGTTTCTGTTGACAATGAGGACAGGTCTGAAAAATGGCAAAAAACAATTCAGGACAATGACCTGAAAGGCTATCATATCATCGCTAATTATTCGCTGCGCGATGAGTTGATAAATAAATTCGGGGACGGCAGCAACCTTGCCCTCCCGCATTATATTATTTATACTAAAAATGGGAAATTGGCCGATGGCAACGCCAAAAACCCAAGCCGCAACAATTTGCTTTTCAATGAACTGCAACGGTATTTGGAAAATGAAAATTAAAATGATAAAAAATTAAAATGAAAATGAAAATAGCTTGTCCCGAATTCACTTCGGGGAAAATGAAAAACTCCACTGGTTATATGTACATCCAGTGGAGTTTTTCATTTTCCCCGAAGTGAATTCGGGACAAGCTATTTTCATTTTCATTTTAATTTTTATAAAACCTCCCTGCATAGCCCGCCTTCCCACTTTTTATTTTTATAAAATAAATACCCTTCGGCAAATTATTTACGTCAATATATAGCCCCTCATTTAATACGCCTTTCATTGCTTGCTGACCGATTGAATTATATATCGAATAGCTTAATTCCCTGCTCCTGTTAA
Organism: Bacteroidota bacterium; assembly: GCA_011321935.1. Lineage (GTDB taxonomy): Bacteria > Bacteroidota > Bacteroidia > Chitinophagales > Saprospiraceae > UBA6168. The sequence continues at coordinate 1,997 of DROJ01000156.1, forward strand.
ATCCTTCTAATTTAATATTAATAAAACCTTTTGCCGGGTTTGGGTAAATATCAATTGAAGCAGGTTTTTTTATTTCCAGTATTTCTCCATCGTTGACCAGCCCGTCAATAGTTATCGGAGACTGGAACAGCGTCAGGCCGCCCCGGTCATTTCCGACCACGGCATCCATAAAATCACTTCCGTTTATATTTGCAAAAGCGACCCGCGTAATAGCCCCTTCCCGCAGATTGCCGAGCCGCGCATCCAACAGTTCAAACGAGCCGCTGTCCAAACTATCGGGATCAACTTTATAATATCTCAACCACCCTTGCCACGAACCGGTAGCAATATATTTTTCACCGCCGAGGTCCAATACGGCAGGTTGGCTATATCCCAAAACACTGCCCGGCAACTGCGTATTTATTTTTCCAAAAAATTCATTGTTCGGCGACTCTTCTTCGTTCGGGTTGAATTCGGGGTTGCCGGCACTGCCTATATTCGGGAAATAATTGACCGAACCCGACCGCTCGCCTATCAACAAATCCCCCAGGCCGTCGCCGTTCATATCGTGAATAAAAGGGGTCGCATATTGGCCAACATTTATCCCTTTCCAATTTAATTGCACCGCACCAAAATCCATTGGCTGGCCTGCGCCCGCTATATTTTCCAAAAAATGGATGCTCCCAAACCTATCGCCTACCAACATATCCTCGTCGCCGTCGCCGTCAATATCACCAAAGGCCGGGGCATAGCCTTTTGATTGGGGATAATATTGGCTAAAGCCCAGCCAGTCCCGGTCAACCACTTCAAACGAAGGCTCGGTTTCCGTCCCATTGTTCAACAATAAAGAAAGGTAAGAGCTGCCGGTTCCGCCTGCCCATTCCTCCCTGTTGCCGACAACAATATCTATAAGCCCATCCCCATTTACATCGGTAAAAGCAGGCTGTGCGCCCGTTCCAAAATCAAGTATATTATCGGCCAAAAAATCAGGTTGGACAAAACTGAATTCGGGGTTTTGGTCAGTCCCTATATTTTTATAATAATGGGCAGTTTCTACATCCGGCGAGAACAATGGCAAATTTGGCGAAGCAATCAAATCCCTTGCACCGTCATTGTCCACGTCCACAAAAAAAGTAGCTGCAAATTCGGGAATGGAAACAGGCACATTATAAGAGGGGAAAGTAGTGTCCTGCTCGGTCATCCAGGCCATATCTGGGTTGCCCCCGTTTTTGGCAAAAATAATATTTGGGGATATCAGGTCGCCATATAATATTTCTTTATCGCCATCGCCGTCCGAATCGAAAGTACACAAAGTTGTGCCCCCGTGCACGGTTTTATCTTCTATTTCATCGTTTTTAAAAAAAGCGCACATATTTGCATCGGAACTTAGTTCAAGCGATTGGGAAAAAGGAGTAAGCCCAAACCGGCCAAAGCATTCGTGGCCCAATTCAAATATCAATGTATCGTCCGTATATCCCCTTTCCAAAGCTATGTTCTTAAAATATCGCACCTTGTCGCCCGCTTGGCTCATGGTCAATATATCGAGGTCGCCGTCGCCGTCTATATCATCAATGGCAGGGTAATCGGCATTATTGAACACTTCTATTTGGCCGACAATATCGCCGCCCGAAGTGAGCGGGATAATATCGTAATCATATTCAGGGAACAGTATCTGTTCAAAGTTCAACATGCCGTTTTCATAAGTCCCTTTAAATACTTTAAAGCCCGAAAGGAATTCATCAAAAGCAGAGGAGAACATATCTATCACCCCATCCCTATTAAAATCGCGCATTAATACATAATGATGGATGGGCGGAAAATTTTTCAACCAGTGACGGGAATATTTATAATTGATTTCGCCGGGGCTGCCGCCTAAATTAATAAAAGAAATATGCACATTCCCATTTCGGTCAAAAGCATATAAATCTTTTCGGCCATCGTTGTTTATGTCAAAAGAAGACCATTGCGGGGCGTTCATCCCGCCGACCCAGGGGTTGGTCATTTGTGCCCCGTTTTGAAAAACGGGAACGTCCAATATATTAAATGATTGGCCTTTTACAGAAAAAAAGAACAGTAAAAAAGAAAGTGTAAATAAAATGTTTTTCATTATTTGATTTTTATTAAAAAAAGAGCAGCTACTTAGCACCCTCGCTTTAACTGTTGAATTCACTAACCCCCGACTTCAGTCGGGGGGAGACAAAGCACTAATCTGGGTTTTAACCCAAAATACGTGCAAAATTGCGGGTTAAAACCCAATTTAATTTTGAGGATTGCCCCCGACTAAAGTCGGGGGTTAGTGAATTCAACAGCCTTGAGGGGGTGGCAAGTAGTTACAAAAAAGAAAAAAACAATTCCCAATATCTACCGCACATAAACCTTCTCCACCCCTACCCTATTCCCATTTTTTATTTTTATAAAATATATACCGCCCGAAAAACCGGCGATATTTATTTTATTTTTATTAAAATCCAAAAAACCGTTTTTCACTGTTTGGCCCAGCGGGTTGAATATCCAATATTCCGGTGGCCTATTTTCATTTTTATTTAATTCAACAAATAAATCCCCGCTTGCGGGGTTGGGATAAACATTAAATTCCAAGTCCAATATTTCTTCCTTTGCGGCGACCGTGCCATCTGCCATAAAAGGAGAACTATATAAACCAAGCCCCCCCCTGTGGTTGCCGATAAGGGCGTCCAATATATCGTCGCCATTTATATTGGCAAACGAAATCCGGGAATGCGTCCCGTTTTCATAGCCTCCCAATTGGCCATCGAACAATTCAAAAACACCGCCGGCGCCCAGTTCATTTTCATCAACAATATAAACTTTAATAAAGCCCTCTTTTGTACCTGTTACCAAATATACCGTATCCATAAAATCAAGGATTACCGGAGCAGAAAAGCCAGTTGCCGAACCCGGCGACTGCGTGCTTATACTCCCCAAAAAAGAATTATTGGGCATATCATTTGGGCTCGGATTAAATATAGGATTGCCCGTTGTTCCTATATTTGGAAAATAATTGATATTCCCGTTCCGCTCACCGATAATCAAATCTTCCAGCCCGTCATTATTTAAGTCATATATGGCCGGGGTCGCAAAAAGGCCCACGTCTATATTTTGGAAATGGGGCAATACCGGCCCCCATGTTGCGGGGTTTCCAGCCCCCGCCGTATTTTCAACAAAAAACATAAAGCCCTCCTGCTCTCCCACCAACAGATCCAAGTCCCCATCTTGGTCGAGGTCGCCAAAGGCCGGTGCAAAAGCAAAAGTACTGGTCGAAAATTGTTTTAATCCCAGCCAGTCCTCGTCTATCAATTTAAAAGCGGGAGCAGTTGGCGTGCCTATATTTTCAAAAAGGAAAAGAGAAGATTCGTTAGGCCCAGTGCTCGGCGTCCAAGTCGAAAAATTGCCGACCACTATATCCATGAGGCCGTCTGCATTATAATCAAAAAAGGCAGGTTGGCTGACCGTGCCCACATCAACCATATCCCCGACAATAAGCCGCTTGTTTGTCAAATTAAAATTGGGGGATTCATTGGTCCCTATATTTTTATAAAACCATGTTTCGCGGTCGCGGCTACCATCTGTTTCATTTGGGTTGGCCACTATATCTTGCAGGCCGTCATTGTCTATATCCAAATAATAAGTGGCCGGGAAATTGGGCATATCAACAGGTTCGTTGCCGCTCGGAAAAGTCTCGTCCTGATCGGTCATCCATGCCGCATCCGGCGTCCCTCCATTAATGCCGAGTATGATCTGCGGGAAATTAATGTCGCCATATAAAACCTCTTTGTCGCCGTCGTTGTCCATGTCAAAAGTACAGAGCGTACTTGCCCCGTGGAGGCCGCTTTTATCCTCGGTGCCGGTGGGCGCAAAATTGGTTGCGCAGGTATTTGGGTCGCTGCTAAGTTTCAGGCTGACCGTCACCACGGGGATCAGGAATTTGCCCCAGCAATCATCTGCTTTCGCAAAAACCAGGGTATCGTTGGTCAAGCCCTGTTCCACTGCGCTGTTTTTATAAAAAAAAATAGAGTTGCCGCTATTGGAGTCGAGGGCAAGGATATCGAGGTCGCCGTCGCCGTCAATATCGTCAATGGCAGGAATGTCAACCCGGCTCACGTTCAGGTTGGAAAAGCCGTTGGCGGTAGGGATGGTCAGCACATTGAAAACCCAGTGCGTAAAGTTTTTGCGCTCAAATACCAATTTGTTGTTTTGGTACGACCCCGTAAAAACCTTGAGGCCGGGAATGCCCTCGTCGTTGGCATGGCCAAAGAGGTCCATCACCCCGTCATTGTTGTAGTCCCGCAAAAAAACGTAGTTCGGGACAGCCGGAAACCCGTCCAAAAATTGCGGGGCATATTCGTATTTAATCTCCCCGGCATTGCCGGTGTTCAAAAAAGGAAGATGGATTTCCCCGTCCCGGTCAAAGGCGTACAGGTCCATTTTGCCGTCGCCGTCGAGGTCCACTTTTGACCACTGCGGGGCGTTCAAGCCGCCCGCCCAGGGGCTTGCGAGGGGGGTGCCGGCCACTGTCACGGGGGCATCGAGCCGCTCGAACTGCTGGGCGTTTGAAACAGAAAATTGGAATAAAAGCAGAGAAAGGAATAAAAAATATTTCATTGGAATGATTTTACAGTGTGCCGCAAAATTACAATTTGGAACGATGGGAGTTTTCAATTTCTGGCTTTCTGTTTGGGCTGTTGCAAAAGGTTTGCATGGAAGGGGCGCTGGCTTGGGCGGCAGTTTTTGCCCCCCCAAGTTTTCTAACGTTGCCCAAAAAGCAAAGTGCCGAGCCGTACCATGGTGCTGCCCTCTTCAAGCGCGATTTCATAATCGCCGGACATGCCCATTGATATTTCAGAAAAACCGGGGTCGTCAGGGAAATACATATTTTTCAATTCGTCAAAAATATTTTTCAAAAAGGCAAATTCGCGCCGCACCTGCCCTTCGTCTTCCGTAAAAGTAGCCATGCCCATAACGCCCCTGATGCGCACGTTTTTCATTTTAAAAAAATCATCGGACGAGAGCAGCCCGCCCGCTTCGTCGAGGTCCAGGCCAAATTTTGTCTCCTCCTCGGCAATGTGGAACTGCAATAGGCAATCAATCGTCCGCCCGTTTTTTTCCGCCTGTTTGTTCACCTCTTTCAACAATTTCAAACTGTCGATGGAATGGATGCAAGCGATAAAGGGAGCGATGTACTTGACCTTGTTGGTCTGCATATGGCCGATAAAATGCCACTCGATATCAGCGGGCAACTCTCCCTGTTTCCTGACCAGTTCCTGCACTCTGTTTTCCCCAAAAATGCGCTGGCCCCGGTTATAGAGTTCGAGTATCGCATCCACAGGTTTTGTTTTCGAAACGGCAATCAGTTTGGTGCCGGTGGCTTGTAGTTTTTTTAATATTTCTTCGAGCATATTAGTTGGTTGCTTTGCAATAGTCAATACCCGAATTTACGTATTTGCCATTGGCCGCATTTCAGCCCGGAAGGTTTAGGGTCAATTTCTTTGAAAACCAAACGGGAGGACTTGAATGCAAAAGCAGCTAAAAGCCAAATGCGCAACTTCAGTTAATAAATGACCAGAATTGTGCTTCTTTTCGCAGCAAAGGTAGGTGGATGATGGAAGTTTGAAAAGAATCAGAAGAAGGCTATATTTGTTTTGTGAAAAAATAAAAATCATATTTATCATGGGTCCGTCTTCAATACAAAACAGTTCAAATCCTGCCGTGTCCGTCTTATTGAAAGAAGTGGAAGCCCTGGACAAAAAGGAATTAAATGAGTTCATCAATTTGTTTTTGTCAATGCACACAGGGCATATCGAACTTACCGAAGCAGCTTCAAAGGCCTTTTTAAAACTGATGCCCTCCTTTGACGACAACAGTTTGCAGGAAATAGCAGACCAAGCCTTCTTGGCTATCGCCAAAAGGCGCGCACCTTCATTGTCGAAGCAGGAAACGGAACTGATGGCTATTATCAACACCGCTTTGCCAAGTGCAGAATGGGCCAAAGTCCAAGAATTATACGGAAAAACAGAAGCCGGAACCATCTCAAAAGCAGAGCTAAAGGAATACGGTTTGCTGACAGATAAAATGGAAGAAATAGCGGCAAACAGGTTATATGCAATTGCCGAGTTGGCAAAAATCAAACATATGACCGCAAAAGAATTGATGAACAAATTAGGACTGATAAAACCCAACAATGTCATATAGGCTCAAAATCTCCAAAAAGAACAGGGCTGCTGTTCACAAGAGAGCAAAGGGATATTGTGAGTATTGTGCATGCCCTAGCGACCACTCCCCGTCGCCTTTTTGTATAGACCACATCTTACCTATCATTTTAGGCGGATTAAGCGTTTTAGAAAACTTAGCCCTGGCTTGCTTTGGGTGCAACAGGGCCAAGTACATGCTTACCCAATTTGCAGACCCCATCTCCAATGTTATAGTTCCTATCTACAATCCCCGGACCGATAAATGGGCAGAGCATTTTTACTGGAGCGACGACTACTTGCAGATGGTCGGCTTGACCGCAACAGGCAGGGCAACCATCAATGCGCTCCAGCTCAACCGGGCTTCTGTCATAAATTTAAGACGCGCCCTCATGGCCAACAATCTCCACCCTCCCGAGCATATCCCCTGATTATTGCACCTGCCGTTTTGTCACCCCCCTTTCCCCCTATTTCTGCCATAAATTAAAAGCTCCCACCCTAAAACCACACAAAAAGTCAGTTCCCGCCCCGTGGCATGTTCATTGATGCCCCCCCAGCGTAATCACATATTTGATAAAAAATCCATTAAATAAAAAATTAAAATTTATGGCAAAAATAATAGGAATAGACTTAGGAACAACCAACTCCTGCGTGGCAGTGATGGAAGGCAACGAGCCAGTCGTGATAGCCAACGAAGAAGGAAGGAGGACCACTCCGTCCATCGTCGCATTTCTCGACAACGGTGAGCGCAAGGTAGGCGACCCCGCCAAACGGCAGGCCATCACCAACCCAAAACGCACCGTTTCTTCCATCAAGCGCTACATGGGGCAACGGTACTCAGAAGCCGCCAAAGAGATCAAACACTCTTCTTATAAAGTGGTGAAAGGCGACAACGACACCGTCCGCATAGATATTGACGGAAGGCTTTACACGCCGCAGGAAATTTCTGCGATGGTACTCCAGAAAATGAAGAAGACCGCCGAAGATTTCCTCGGGCACGAAGTGCAGGAGGCCGTTATCACCGTGCCGGCCTACTTCAACGACTCCCAACGCCATGCGACCAAAGAAGCAGGCGAAATAGCGGGGCTGAAAGTGCGGCGCATCATCAACGAACCTACCGCAGCCGCTTTGGCCTATGGCCTCGACAAGCGGGACAAAGACGTGACCATCGCTGTTTACGACCTCGGTGGCGGTACTTTTGACATCTCCATCCTCGACCTCGGCGACGGCGTTTTTGAGGTGAAATCAACCAACGGGGACACCCACCTCGGCGGCGACGACTTCGACCGGAAGATCATTGACTGGATGGCCGAAGAGTTCAAAAAATCAGAAAACATTGACCTGCGCAAAGACCCCATGGCTTTGCAGCGCCTGAAAGAAGCTGCGGAAAAAGCGAAGATCGAACTCTCGTCTTCTACCTCTACCGAGATCAACCTGCCCTATGTCACTGCCGTTGACGGAGTGCCGAAACACCTCGTGCTGAAACTCAGCCGGTCGAAATTCGAGCAACTGGTAGATGACCTCGTGAAGCGTTCCATCGAACCTTGCCGTGTGGCATTGAAAGATGCTGGCATGAGCTTGAGCGATATTGACGAAGTGATCCTCGTCGGCGGTTCTACCCGTATCCCGCGCATCCAGCAAGCGGTCGAAGAGTTTTTTGGTAAAAAACCAAACAAAGGTGTCAACCCTGACGAAGTAGTTGCCATCGGCGCAGCCATCCAGGGAGGCGTGCTTACCGGCGAGACCAAAGACGTGCTGCTGCTCGACGTGACCCCGCTTTCAATGGGTATCGAAACAATGGGCGGCGTTTACGATGTGATAATCGAAGCCAATACAACCATCCCGACCAAGAAGTCGAAAATTTATTCGACCGCTGCCGACAACCAGCCTTCGGTCGAGATCCACGTCCTGCAGGGCGAGCGCCCAATGGCCCGCGACAACCGCACCGTCGGCCGCTTCATCCTCAGCGACATCCCGCCCGCACCGCGCGGCGTACCGCAGATCGAGGTTTCGTTCGACATGGACGCCAACGGCATCCTGAGCGTTTCGGCCGTTGACAAAGGCACCGGCAAACAGCAAAGCATCCGCATCGAAGCATCTACCGGGCTTTCAAAAGAAGAAATAGCGAAGATGAAAGCAGAGGCCGAAGCCAATGCCGAAGAAGACCGCAAAGCCCGCGAAAAAGTGGACAAAATGAATGCCGCCGACACCTTGGTTTTCCAGACGGAAAAACAGTTGAAAGAATTTGGCGACAAAGTGCCTGCCGACAAAAAAGCCCCCATCGAGGAGGCTTTGAACGAACTGAAAGAAGCACACAAAACAGAAGACTTGGACAAAATTGACGCAGCAACGGCCAAACTCAACACAGCTTGGCAAGCTGCCAGCCAAGAGATGTACCAAGCCTCCCAAGCACAGCAATCGGCCAACGGCGGTGCAGAAAGCGCCGATCCCGGCGCCGACGCCAACGCAGGCGGCAACGATACCGAAGACGTTACCGATGTCGAATTCGAAGAAGTTGACAGCCAGTAACCGTTGACAGAAAACAAGGCTAAAGTGGTGACCCGAACTTCGGGCCACCACTTTTTTTTGTGCCTTCCCCTCCGCAACACTCCTCTTTTTTTTCCGTAAAACGCCAAAATTGTTTTTGCTTTTTTTTTGGAAAAACAGGCCAAATGAAAATTTCCTTTCTTTAAATTTGCACCTCCTGCACTCGCCTTGATACAAGATTGACCGCTACTAAAAAACCGAACGGTAAAATACATTTTCTTCACATTGTTGCTTTTTTCACTTGCTTAAAACAATCTATTTTTATGATAAATTCAATATTCCC
>DROJ01000157.1 GCA_011321935.1 Bacteroidota bacterium
AAAAACGCAGAAGCCCTATCATAATAAAACCCATCCTCTTCCTCCACCAACAATCCCAAATATCTTTTACATCCATCAATATCATTCTCCTCAAGCGCAACCAGCGCCAAATACCAGACCCCCTGCTCATAATAAGGAGACCCCTTTTTATCAATAATATTTTCAAATATACGCGCCGCATTTTCATATTCTCCCAACTCCATATAACTAATGCCCGTGGCCAATAAAACCCCGTCCTTATTATTTATCTCCTCGTTCAATAATTTTTCCAAAACAGGGATGGCGTTTATATAATCGCCATTATTATATAATCGGCCAGCTTCGGATAGCTTTTGGTCAGCATCGTTACCGCGGCTGCTAAAAGAAATAGAATAAGGTTCAAAAAAATCGGCGTACAGCCTTTCGTTGAGGGGGGGGCGGAGCCATATCCAAAGAGAAAGCCCTATGGCGACCAATGCCACTGCGGCAGCGGCATAAGCCCGGAAATTGATCCGGCGGGGTTTGATCTGTCGGACGACGGTCGTTTTATTGGTTGCACGTTCGTGGATGCGGCGCACCCGTTCTTTCATTTGGATATCGCCGAGGGCATCCACGGCGGCGATCAAATCTTTTCGATCTTCAACAGCGGCTTGCAATGCTTCTTCTTTTTCCAATTTTTTTTCAAAAGAAGCCAGTTCTTCTCCCGAAAGGTTTCCGAGGAGATATTCATCAACTATGTGCTGGTCAGGATTTTCCATTTTAATAGTAGTATCAGGTGATATTTTTTTTATAATGGGGGTGTTGGGAGAGGAGTGTTTTCAGTTGGCGCATACAGGCCGACTTTTTGTTTTTGGCCACTTGCTCACTTGCGTATTCCATGAGCTGGGCAATTTTTTTCAATTTCAGGCGGTCGTAAAAATAATAGACCAATAAACGGTGGCAGCTTTCCCCAAGCTGTGCCAACAGTTTTTCGATGGCCGCTTTTCTTTCTTCCGACAATAGAGAGTAGAGCGCTACTTCCGGTACCGGGATGGCGTGGGCATCGTCGGGCAGTTCGAGGGTTTCTTTCCTTTTTTTCAACTGCTTGAACCAGAGGTTTTTGTTGATCGCATAAAGATATGCCTCAACATTGGTGTTGCCCTGCAATTTGCCTTGCCGGGCCAGTTTGTACAGGGCTATCAGGCTGTCCTGAAAGTTGTCTTCGGCATCGGCAAGCGTACCTTTGTACTTTCTCACAAAGCGGACAACCATCGCATAAACCTGTCCGTGCAGGTAGTACAGCGTTTCATCAACAATGCGGTTGTCGCCGGACTGTAACCGTTGTACGATATCTTCATCAGCATATTTCTTCATTGGTTACGCTCTGTTCATTATGTATTTCTGTAAAAAGGTAACATGGATTTGGCAATATTAGTAAAGTTGATATTTTTAGGGAAAGATTTTGCAGGTTTTATGGGATTTGCCAGTGGGCAAAGTAGCGGGCGGGTTGCCTGTTCCGTCTATAGAAGACAGGCTTGTTGGGTTTGCGCCCAGTCCTGCTGGACCATAATAGGTTTTGTGCATTGTGGGCTGATGCTCCCCTTTAGTCCCGATGGCAAATGCATAAAACCTATTATGGTTCAGTATCAAACGGCAGGTGAAATGGTAAAAATAATAATTGCCAAAAATAAAATGCTAAATGCTGTTACCTTTTTTAGCGGATGCGGAACGGTCATTCAAAAGGAACGTCCTGTTTTTGCTATGGCGCCATAGTTTCTCTCTAATTCTCTCTAAAACAATCCGTAGCTGCCTTTCCGTTCGGTCAGGGACAGGGGCAATACGGATTGTTGAATAAATGCGGATTCTAAAATCCGGGGAAGTTTTTTGTGGATGATTTGGTTTAAATTTATAAAAGGCTTTTATTGCGCCTTTTATTTCCATATCATTTAATCGGCCTTATGTTTTAGGACAAGGCCGGTATTCCCAGTATTTGGACTCGCTATATTGAAGAATATTTCCGGAAGAAAATAAACGGACAAACCGTTTGTCCGGCCCAACATGTCGAGGTGAGCAATCGGCTGTAATACATTGTTTTTAGGGAATCTCCTTATTCACTAAAAACAATAATCATGAAACAAGTACTTTTATTATCAAAAACATTGTGTTGTTTTTTATTCTTTCAATTTATGTGCTCGGCTACTTTATCTGCACAAGGGGCGGGTAACGAGAGGGGGGAGCAGCAGGTCGCTGGTCATATTCCTCCAGCAAAACAAAACTGGCTCGGATTTGCCGAAATGACCCTGTCGGAAAGTGGTAATATCTGTGTAATACCATATACTTTCCCTAATGGGGATGGAATGGGAGGAGAGGAATCTTATTTTTATTTGAGGACTGTGATTTTTCTGGCGGATGATAATATGTCCGCTTATGATCCTTTGTACTTCTATTACAACCTGCCCAATGGCGAATCGGATATCATCCCGGTTGTCAATAATAGTACTAATCCCTTACAGGTATATCTGGGTGAAATGACCGAATCAATCAGCGCAGAATTTGGCGAAGTTCCCCCGGTGGACTATTGCGCCATGTTCATCTTTGCTCCCTGTATGCCTGTATGTGAGGATTATGAAGGCTGTGGTGAGTTCAGTTACCAGTTATTGACACAAAAAAATGGTTATGGTTTCGTTCCCTATCCAATCGGGAACGGGCTTTTTCCCTCAGAAATTTTTCAATCCGATGAATTTGGAAATACCTTTCACTATACCGAGTACAAAGAAATTTGTTGTTCCGCAGATGCGGTACCTTCTTCGAACAACCCCGATCCATGTAACGGAGTTGGCGGAACTACTCAAATAACCCCAGCTCCAGACCCATATCCTCTAAACACCACTTCTCCCTGTAACAGCCAAGGACTTGGTTTACTCGTAAATCAGGACAACATATTTGGTTCAGCAGTCGGACAAGTATTAGAAGAGAAAAAAACCGAGACTCAGGTTTCCCTTTTCCCAAACCCGTCCAGCACTGATATTACTATTCAATACAAAAGCAGCCGACCCGGACAGGTTCAGTTCGATTGCATGGACTTTCAAGGCAGAGTCATAAAGAGTACCAAAAGAAACGGTTATCATAAAGATGTTCATCAGGAAACGTTCGATGTTTCATCCTGGCAATCAGGAATCTATTTCATTAAGATCTCGTCCCCTGATGACAGTCAGGTTATACGGTTTGTCAAGTCTACTCCTTAACCGGTTTTTGCATTATAGACGGGTTCTTATAACAATAACGTAACTCGTATGTTTGAGGTTGTGTGAAAAAATCCAAAAAGTTCATTGAAATAATGTTAGCTTAGACCTACGGGCGACAAGAGTTAATTTGTAACCAAGCAACACCTTAACCGGTGTATGCAGATAAATAGACTTAACCTGT
>DROJ01000158.1 GCA_011321935.1 Bacteroidota bacterium
ATATTTTTCGGTGCTTATATAGAAAACAGAAATTATTAGATGATTTTTTGCAAATAATTATTGAATCTTTAGAGGCCAATCTTTTTAGATATAAACAGAATTTAGACATCATATTAAGAAAAAAAAGTTTTCTCATGTAGAGTAGTCTATTTTATGAAATCAAGAAAGCAAAAGGAATCTTTTTTCACCAAAAATTTATTGCTGTGGCATAAATCCAGCCACCGCCCGCTGCCGTGGAAAGGAGAAAAAAAACCTTACCTTATATGGCTCTCCGAAATTATATTGCAACAAACGAGAGTCGGGCAAGGCCTTCCATATTTTGAAAAATTCAAAAAAAAATACCCCGCCGTAACAGACCTTGCCAATGCGCCGGAAGACGAAGTGATGAAATTATGGGAAGGGCTGGGCTATTATTCGCGGGCAAGGAATTTGCATGCCGCCGCCAAATATATTTCAAACGAATTAAACGGTATATTCCCCGACCAATATAAAGAAATAATAAAACTGAAAGGCGTCGGCCCATATACCGCAGCGGCCATCGCTTCTTTTGCTTTTGGCCTGCCGTATGCAGTGGTGGACGGAAATGTTTACCGAGTCCTGTCCCGTTATTTTGGGATCGAAGAACCGATAGACACGACATCCGGGAAAAACAAATTCGCCGCATTGGCGCAAGCACTTTTGGACACTGAAAAACCCGGCACCTATAACCAAGCAATTATGGATTTTGGGGCGACCCATTGCCTGCCCGCCATGCCAAAATGTGGGGATTGTTTATTGAAAAACAAATGCACCGCTTTCCAAAAAAACACTATTTCCATATTGCCCATAAAATCAAAAAAAATAATAAAGCGGCAGCGTTTTTTTAATTATTTATTAATTGATTTTGAAAACAAAATTTATATAAAAAAAAGGACCCAAAAAGATATTTGGCAAAACCTTTATGACTTCCCATTAATAGAAACCGATAAAATCATTGACGGGCAACCAGCATTAAAAGAAAATATATTTTTCAAAAAATGGCTGGCCGGAACTGGCGCCAAAATACGCGGCGTTTCCGCGCCCATGAAACAAGACCTCACACACCAACGCATCATTGCCCGCTTTTGGAAAATCGAAATCCAAAACCCCGGTTTTCCAATCAACAACAACTGGAAAGCCGTGCCGCACAAAAACCTCAAAAACTTTGCTTTCCCGAAGGTCATAGATTTGTATTTCCGGAAGAAGTTACTACCTTTAAAACTCTTTTAATCTCAAGTTTTTTGGTTTGCTTCTTATGGTCAGGAAAATAAAAAATGGTTGCAAGTGCCTATACTGCCCCACTTTAGGTTTTGTGCATTGAGGGCTGGTTCTCCCTTTCTGGGGCTGGGGGCTGGCGAGGGCAAATGCACAAAACCTAAAGTGGGGCAGTATATATCCAGTAATTTTTTAATTTTGCATTTTCCGAAGACAGTATCCGAGAAAACTTATTTCACAACACTTTTAAAATCAATAAAACTATGGTAAACCGAGTAATCCTTATCGGGAACCTGGGAAGGGACCCCGAAGTACGCAGGTTGGAAAACGGCGCTGCCGTTGCCAAGTTCAGCGTCGCTACCAACGAAAACTATCAGGACAAAACCACTGGCGAGTGGCAAAAACAAACGGAGTGGCACGAGATCGTCGCTTGGCGCCAACGTGCCGAACAGGCTGAAAAAATATTCAAAAAAGGAACCCTCGTATATGTCGAAGGCAAACTGACCCACCGCAAATATACCGACGCCAACAACATAGAGCGCTACCGCACCGAAGTTGTCGCCAATTATATGCGCAAAATAAAAGACCCCGGCATGGGCGGCGACGGCAACTATTTCCCGACTCATGAACCCGGCAGCGCCCCCGCAACAACAACGGCCACGGCCACGGCCAACAGCGCGGCCCCTGCCCCACCACCTGCCAATGCACCCACGGCAACTGCCGAAAAAACGGCCGCCGATGCCGCCTCAAACGGGGACAGCCCCGATGGCGACCTACCTTTCTGACCTTTCTAATTTTTTATATTTATACCAATTTTACAGGCGAGCCGTTTTTATGCAAAACGGCTCGTTTTTATTTTATTTTTTATGAAATATTTTATCTTGTTTTTCATTTCCGTCTTTCTGTCAACCAGTTGCAGCGACCCTGTTTTCACGCCAAAGCCGCGGGGCTACCCCAAAGTCGTTTACCCCAAAAAAGAGTATCAGAAATTTGCTGCCGATTACTGCCATTTCACTTTCGAATATCCAAAATACGCAGTCATCGAAAAGGACACCTCCTTCTTCGACGAGCAGCCCGCCGACCCTTGTTGGTTCAATGTTTACATCCCGGATTTTGACTGCCGGCTCTATTGCAGCTATGCGCCCATCACCGGGCAGGCCTCCATAGACGAACTGAAAAGGGATGCTTTTAGAATGACCGAATGGCACAACAAAAAGGCAACCTATATCGAAGACCAGCCCTTTCGGAAAGCGAACAACGTGCAGGGCGTCCTTTTTGAAGTAGAAGGCCCAGTGGCCTCGCAGGTACAGTTTTTTTTGACAGATACTTTGGAGCAAGAACATTTTTTGCGCTGTGCGCTGTACTTCAATACACAGGCGAGGCCGGATTCGCTGGCACCGGTCTATCAATTTGTGCGGGAAGATGTGGACCGCATGATAGCCTCCTTTTCATGGAACGGTTAGGCAGGCTGCTCCTGTCCGGGCAGTTCCATCCAACAAACATTCCCTCAACTGCTCCGCCAGCCCCGCCACTTCCGGCTCAACAAACAAAGTATGGTGCCGCCCCGGCACCTCCAGCACCTCCAAGCCACCTTTGGCCAAGCGTTCCCACTGCGTCACCAGTTCCTTTTTTTTAGGCCCCTCGGCAAATTCCCGGCAGAGGATCAAAGTGACCTTGCTTTGGTGCGGCTTCCAATCGTACAGCTCATAAAGCAGCGAAAGTTGGGCCTGCATTTTCTGCAGGTTTTGCGCCTGCTTGCTCTGCTGCTTGAATGCCCAGGTTTCTTTCATTTGCCGCAGGCGATTGTCGAGCATGTGGGTGACCGCCCCGAAGGCCCCTTGCCGCAGGCGGCCCATAAAATCCTTCATCCGGTCCTTCACCGTCGGCGGGGCAATCGGCTCGATGTGCTCGGGCGCAGAATCTATCATCGCCAGCAAAGAAACTTCCTCGCCTTTCTGCTCCAATTGGATGGCCATTTCGTGGCAAACGGCAGCGCTCAGGCAAGTCCCCAACAGGGCTATCGGCCCCTCCGGCTGCACCGTCCGTATCTCCTTTATATAATGTGCCGCCATTTCCCCGATGCTCGAATGATGCTGTTTTATGCCGTCCAAACCAACGGGCTGCATGGCATAAACGGGCTGGTCGGGCGCAAGGTGCTTGGCCAGCGAATGGTAAAAAAACACATGCCCGCCGCCCGCATGGACACAAAAAAGCGGCGGCTTCTGCCCGCTCACTTGCAGCGGCACCAGCGAATCCCAATCGGCATCCAAGCCATCCTTTTTAAGGGCAGACGACAGGGCTTGGACAGTGGGGTGGTGCAGCAGCGTAACGGGCGGGAGGTTCCTGCCCATCTGCTTTTGGATCTCCGCAAAAAGACGGACGGACAACAGCGACGTGCCGCCTATTTCAAAGAAATTTTCCGACGTGCCGATAGGGTGCAGGCCGAGTATCTTTTCCCATATCCGGGCCAATTGAAGCTCCGTGGCATTGGCTGGCGCCACGTATTTTTTTTCTTTTTCTGCTTTCGCAAAATGGTCGTCCGTTCCCTTCCCTTTGCTCTGGAGGGCAATCTCGGCAGGAGGTGCTGCGATTCCTTCAAGCAACTCGCCGACAGTACCCATTTTACTGGCATTCAATAATTTAAACATCTCGTTTTTCACCCATTCAACCTTCTCCCCCGATACTTGCACCGAATCATATTTCAATAAAAATTCAAATTCCCCGCCCGGCTTCACCATCACCGTCAAGGGGTAAGTCGTGGTGAGGCCACCCTCAAAACGGGAGACTTCCAGCCCTCCCGCAGAGAGGTCTTCCCAGGGGAAATTTTCAAAAACCAGCAGGCAGTCAAACAGCGGAAGATGCCCCGGCCAACCCGTCCAGGCCAAAATTTCATCCAACGAAACATCCTCGTAATTCCGCGCCCGCGCCTGCGTTTGTTGCCTCTTTTTCAGCCATTCTGCGAAGCCCGTTTTCCTGTCCAGCGGCATCCTGACGGGCAGCACGTTCATGAACATGCCGGCCATAAAATCCACGTTTGGCAAGTCGGCAGGCCTGCCCGAAACGGTCGTCCCAAACAGGGCATCACCGCTGCCGCACAAGCGCCCGAGCAGCACCGCCCACAGCCCTTGCAGCACCGAACTGACAGTCAGTTGATTGCCCCGGGCAAAGTTTTTCAATTGCTCAGATTCTTCTTTTGAAAGCAAAAAAGACGCTTCCGCAAAATGGCTTTCTCCCTTCTGTTGCCCCATCAACTTACTCCCGACAAGGGTCGGGGACTGCAGTCCTGCCAACTCCTTTTTCCAAAAACCTTCTGCCGCTTTGCGGTCTTGCTGCCGCCTGAGGTTGAGAACGGATTTATAGCTCGGCAAGGTGGGCAAATCTGCATTCTGCCCCTTAGTCATAGCCTCGTAAAATGCAAAAAAATCTTTGATGACCACTGCCGCCGACCAGCCGTCCAACAAGATGTGGTGGCAGCCCCAAAGCAAAATATGCTCATCGGCTTTCACCCCTATCAAGGCCAGCCTGCCCGATGGTTTTTTGGAGAGGTCAAGCCCTTTTTTGCGCTCCGCAATTTTCAGTGCCGCCAGTTTTTCCTTTTGCTGCTCTGCCGGAATGTCCTGCCAATCGAAATGCTCAATCGGCATAACAACCTGTGGATGAACTACTTGCACCGTCTTTTCGATATTCTCCCAATGCACCGTCGTCCTGAGCGCTGCGTGGCGGGCCATTGTTTTTTGCCATGCCGCTTCCAGCAAGTCCCTGTCAAGCGCACCCGTCAATGTGCATTCGACGTGCAAAAACCCCTGGTCTTCCTTTCCGTGCAAGCGGTGGAAAAGCAGCGCCTGCTGCATGAAGGTCAAAGGGTATATGGCTTCTATTTTTGGCTTTGACATGCTTTTATTGGTCGGTAGCACAGCCTTTCCCGAAGGGACTCCGATGGAGCAGGCTGTCCTGTCCTCCGGCGTTTACGCCGGGGGGGAGAGGGAAAACGACGCAAACGTCGTGTGACGGGACAGCCTAAAGGCTATGCTACCAATTAGAAATTCAAACTACCGAGCAAGCTGTCCAAATCATCTTGGCTCAGCTCTGCTTCGGGAAAATCGGAGGGGGTATATGTGTCCGATTTTTGCCCGGCGCAGTGTTCGATATATGTTCGCAAATTATTTTTATAATCAGCCATCAATTTTTCGATGGTCTCTTTTTTGTAAATATTTTTGGCGTAGCCGCAGGCCACTTCCAATTGCCCTTCTGAAATAAAAGCATTTATTTCCAACAAATGATAGCGCTCGCTTTTCGCTGCGCGCATACCTTCCATCAGGGCTTCTTTTTTTCCAAAAAAATTATTTTTCTGCACACTCTTTTGGCCGAGGTAATTAAATATTACCGGAGGCCGTTGTTCGAGCTTTTTTATTTCATTAAAATATCTCAACAGGCCGTAGCCCACCCCCCCATTCGGCACTTTCCGTATTTTTTCTTTGACGTATTTAATGGCTTCGCCAATATTTTCTTTTTTATTAAAATCAAACAATAACGGAAAATATACGGTCAGCCAGCCCACTAAATTAGAGACATCTATTTCATCTAAAAACACATCGCGCCCATGCCTTTCCAGACCAATACAAATACTTTCTTTTTTTGACCAACCGCAAATTGTTTTGGCCAGCGCAGCGGTGAGC
>DROJ01000159.1 GCA_011321935.1 Bacteroidota bacterium
CCTATAGACCTCCGGGATTTCGAGAGGTGCTAAGCAGTTACGAAAAAATAAATATAACAGTCAAAGGTAATATAAAAACCAGAGTTTGAGAGAATGAGAGAATGAGAGTTTGAGAGTTTGAGAGAATGAGAGCTTGAGAGCAGTATCGAGAAGGGACTCTTTGGTATTCGTTCGAGATGCCAAAGAGTCCCTTCTCAATACTGCTCTCAAACTCTCAAACTCTCATTCTCTCAAACTCTCATTTTCTCAAACTCTCCTACCTAACGGCAGGCAGGCAAACTCTCTACCCTGTCCCCGTGGGATTTCGGTTGGGAGATGACCAAAAAATGGAGGTTGCTCATGCCTTTGTTTGCGATGCAGTGTTTTGTCCCTGCGGGAAAATGGATGCTCTCGGTCGCATTGACAGTGACGGTCTTTCCTTCCACTTCAAAAGTGGCCGTACCCAAAAGGATGTAAAAAAGCTGCTGGGCATGTTGGTGGAAATGGGGCGTTTCGGAAGTGCCGGGCGGCATCGTTTCCTGTATCACGCTGAGGCCGTCGGATTTTAATAAATGCCAGCCCTGGCAATTGTCCCCCCAATAGTAATGTTCGGTGTTGTCGAGTGTTTTTTTCAAAATAGATGTTTTGTTTTTTATGGAAATGGAAATGGTGAAGAGAGACGTATTGTTTCGCTATATTTTGGATGGGCAAACAATGGGCCTGCCCTTACGTCAAAATATATTTTTAAAAAAAAGAAGCAGCGAACCTATTTATGAGACCTTTTCAATTTTGACCCCAGCCGCTTGCTTTTCCGCCGTGTTTTTTTATTGATGTCTATTTTTACAAAATATACGTCAGCAGGGACTTCGTAATAAAATACCTGAAAACAAAAATCTACCCTAATTATGGATGGTTTGCCTTTTGGCAACCTCAACTCAAAATCGCCATCAATTTGAGTGGTCGCCCTGTTCAAGGCATTTCCATGTTCATAAATAATTTGTCCAATATATATTTCTCCATCAGTTGATAAAATACCCTCCACCACCTTACTTTCATTTTGTGAAAATAAAAAAGCGGTAGAAAATAACAGGCAGATGTGCAAGCATATTTTTTTCATTTTTACTTGCCTTTAATAATTCAATCAACCAACGACGGTAGGGGTTTAAAGCCTGTTGGCGACAAAGAATGTTTTGCAAGAATGTATATCATTGGGATAAAAACACGTGAATATCAAAAAAAAAACTATAAACTGTCGAAACCTGTCCATTCGAGATAAAATTTTGTTCAAATATTTGACTTTGCTATAGTTCAACTTTATTTTTACAGCAATTTATGACAATAAGCTGACCCATCATTACTACTTTTTAAAACAGGCCGGTGTCCCTATACGCCGGTCCAAAAGCACCGGGGTACGACGCCAATAAATCTTTCAAATCACCTATTGTTTTCATTTTGGCAAATTGCGGAATATTGATGTGCTTCTCTGAACGACGGTTTTTATCAAAAAATAAAAAGGCGGCAGGCTACTGCCATAGCCCACCGCCATTTTGATTAATTTATTAATTAACCATAAACAATTCAAAGGTATGAAAAAAACATTGAATTTTAGACACTTGCTCTTGATCGGGTTTGGCCTTTTGCTGACTGCCAACAGTTGCCAAAAAGGCTTCGACGCCGATTCACTGAAAACCGGGGGCGAAAAGGCCCTTACCGGGCCAACCTGCCACCTCCACGTTCCAGATTACGATGATTACGGAAAACTGCTCTACGATTACCTGAAATACAACGTCGCCATTGTCAAACCAGAGGAAATGTTCCCGACCTCGTTCCGGCAGCAAACAAAGGACGCGTTCGATAGTGCCAAAAGCCAAACGGCGGGCATGGACTTAACTGCAAAAATGAATTTCCTGACAGGCAACGGGAGTGTTTCCACAGCGTTCAGCACCGAATACCTGAATTTTGTCAGCGATGTAAGTGCCATGATATCGGCAGGTACAGGCATAGACGACGTCATCAACCAAATCAAGGCCAGGGAGTTGACCTTAGACCTTTCCAGCCTGTCGTGCGACGAACAGGAGGTCATATTGGCAGTCCACTCGGCAACCCGCTACCTGTTGCTTTACCTTTCTGAAATCTGGGGAAACAACGGCGAAACTTATTTTACCGGCGATGGCGTGCAAGACCGCGGATGCTCTTTTGGGGAGGCCTTGGGTTGTACTTTCAGCAGTTTTGGCGCCTTTATTCTTAGTGCGGCTGCATTCGCCGTAGATCCACCAGCTGGGTTCCTCCTTATTACTATTGCAATTTTGGAGGGCGGGTTAGACTTCGTGGAAGGCGTCAACGAATTTAAAGACTGCTGCAACAACCTCAACTGCCGGGCGCCCAGAGCGGTCTCGCTGAGGTTCAATAACTGCACCGCTTCGGCTGTCTATACCGCTAGCGGCTTTGGTTCGGATGATGTCAGTTTGAGTTGGTTCAATATGGGGGGCACTCCTCCCTTTACGAGTACACTGACTTCTGCCCCTACCGTGACAATAACCCAAACCTCGCCAAGTACTGCTGTTACGACGACGATTATTTCTAACTGCTCTGATGGGTCAATAAATCCGACTATCGCTCCATTTGTTATAAACCTTTCCACAAGGGTTTTACAAGTGACGGGTATCTCAATTGCGGGCATAACTAGGGTCTATCCACCGGATGGCGTCCTATATACCTATTCGGCATTTGGTCTCAACGGTTCATCAAATTACTCTGCACAATGGTCTGTCACGAACGGGACTATCGTGAGCTCGACCAATAGCACGGCAACAGTGCTCTGGGATGCGACCATGACGGAAGGGGTAATCACGCTGAAGGTAACCAACAATTGCCCGGGCGGTGCAATAGCAGATTTTCCGCTGACTGTTACCGCTGACGGGGATCAAGAGTAGCCATATTTTTTAAAAACTCAAAGCCGACCAACTTTGGCAGAAGTTGGTCGGCCTTCAAATTCATAAATCATGAAAAGAATATTTATTTTTTGCTCGATGTGCTTTTTGTTCTTTGCCTGCAAAAAAGAACTGACCCTTGATGAAAAATCTGTAAAACGCTGCAAAGAAAACATGGAGTTCACTTGTACAGGACCATTGGGGGATTTTTATTTTTCAGGAAAAATAAACGGAGAGGATTTTTGCGTGTCGGCAGATATGGAGACACTATGGGATTCTGGCAAGCCATGGATAAGTAATGGAATTTGGACAGGGACCACCACCCCAACCTCAGACCCGACCCTCTCTCCCGGTGCCACTCCGTTCGCTTCGTACTATGCTTTTAGCTTTAATCCTCCAACGGATAATTTTAACGGCACAGGCTTAAGCAAAGAATTCGCCCCGCGTATCGAAATCCAGACACCTTATATCCTTGATTCAATTGTGTATCCGGACATAGAGTATTTTAAAAGGTTTATTAAAGAAGGAGACTTGGTGCTTCGGAGCGATGACACTAAAGGAGCAACCAGGGCGTCCGGGTTCAATTTTACCATTGGGTGGGGCTGTGCCATGTTGCCGGGCTATGATTATTACAAAGAGACCCGGCCTTTGGCCATTCCCCAGGTTGGGATAGGGCTGACCCCTTTAACCGGCAAGCAGGACAATGCGGTGTTCAGGATTTCGGAACTGACCATCTCTGGGGTGCCGGGCTACCGGGTCTATGATATCACCTTTGAAATAGAATGTGATTTATACTATGCTAGTGCCAATAACGGCCACCGCTATTACGGCAGGCTGGAAGACGGCATCTTCAAGACACAGGTGGTCATGCCGTAGCGGGGAAAAAATAAAACACCAATATCATGAATATCAAAACAATCATCCTTTTTTTCTTTCTGCTCATGGCTGCAACAAGCTATTGCCAAGAGCAAAACACTATTACCCTGCAATCCTACCGCGCCAGCGAACTGTCGCTCATAGGCTGGTTTTCGGGCAAGAGAAAAATGAACCTGTACAAGCAGGGCAGCCAAGAATACCGGCCTGTTGGGCCGTGGGGGAAAAACATCAGGCCGCTGCTTTTGTCGCAGCCGGGGGCAAAAAAAGAATGGCGGAAATCGCGGGCGAATTCCATTGCCTCCGTTTCGGCAAACATAATAGCGGGAGTGGGCCTGGCCTTCGCAGTGGTCAATGACGGGGATACGTTTTCAAATAGCAACACTTTGGAAACAGCGGGCCACTGGACTTTTTTTGGTGGGTGGGTATTGAGCTATTTGTTGAATCTACAGGCTCAAAAACACCTCCACAAATCCGTCAAAAAATACAATATGGAAATATTGAGGAACCACTGAAAAAATGCAATGTCGGCAGGGTTTCCTCCACGGGAGTCCCTGTGGGAAAATCCCTGCCGACGTTAAATTCAAACCCCCGCCAATTTCAGCACCTGCCAATAATTTTTTTCCAAAACCCCTTTTTCATAAAAACCCCTTTTCAAGAGCAGTTGGTGCATTTTCGGCAAATTATAAGGCGGCACCGACATCAGCATATGATGCTCGGCGTGATAATTTACATGATAGGGCGCAAACAATATTTTCTCCAACCAATTGGCATAGGTGGTGCGCGTGTTTTTATAAGGGTCGCTTTCGTCCTCGACTATTGAATGCTCGGCGATAGAACGGATGCGCAGCGAAAACTGGAAAGTGGTAAAATAGGCCCCCACCCACAATAAATATAAATACGGCGAGGCAAACATATAAAGCAATAAAAACAAAATAATATTCGACAATATAGGCCCTTTCATATTTTTATAAAATACTTTAAAAAACGCTGGCCACGGGCGGCCTTTTTGCGGTACCCTTACTATTTTCCCACCTATATTATATTCCAAAAAACCAAGCTGCATCATTATCAGGGCAATAAAAGTTTTTACGCCCGTCTGCCCCGTCAGGTCGCGGAAAAATTTGCGGAACATGCTCCGGCGGGAAGTCGGGTAGCCGCGGGTCAACAATAGGTCGGGGTCTTCGGCAGTGCCCGTATTTACGTGGTGATGGTAATGGTATTCCCTATATTTTTTGGTGTCCTGAAATATAGGATATGCGCCGAGCCATTGGCCGATCAGTTCATTTGCTTTTTTATTTTTAAATACGGCATAATGCCCCGTGTCGTGCATCAATATAGCGCAGGCCAATTGCTGTCCGCCCAAAATAAAAAGGGAAACAATAACGGTAAATATGTTTGGCCAAAAATAGACCAGCGCAAATGCGGCCGTTATCAACAGCCAGTGCGCGGCTATTTCAAAACTGGCCCGCCAATCGTTTTTTTGGTGGAGGGCTTTGCGTTCCTCCCGGCTAAGATATGGTGCGGCTGATACTATTTGCATGGCTGTGTTTTTTTTTATGAAATATAAAAAGCCCTCGTTGCAAATTTAAGCAACAAGGGCTTCTTTAAAAATTATGTTTTTAAAAAACAGGTATTCTAAAAAAACCTGAAAGGGCGGCATATACCAACTTGGGGCAAAAGCCCCAAGTGCTCACTCCAAATACCCCCGTATATTCCAGTTCACCGATTCCGAGCCGGTCCTCTGCTGGAAGGTTTCCCACTGCTGCGTATCCGCCGACCATATCCAATCGCCGCCGTTTTTTCTGGGGCCGCTGTCGCAGCCGATGGTCTGCAAAGTGGAAGAATGCACCACCACCATTCCGATCCAAATATCCTCGCCCGTGATTTCGAGCGGGGTGGAAAGGTTCTGCTTGTAAAGTGCATTGGAGTTGCTGGAATTGACCCGAGAAGTCACGTCCTCTTCCCTGATGACCGGGCCGGGAGTAGTGGAAGTACCGGGGCCGTGGATCACCACTTTATAAGAATCGGCGCCGCCTGCGGCGTAAAACTCAACTTGGGTCAAGGTCTTGCCAATATAATCGCTGAGGTAGCTTGCCGGAAAATAAACGGCCAATTCGTGGGTGCCCGCATCGAGTGCGGGGGAGGAAGCATTGTCGCCATCGTACCGCAGTACATTGAGGTCAACGGTCGGGTTGTCGTCGTCGCCGCAGGCAGTGAAAGCGAGGATGGCCATTGCAAAAAGGAAGTGTGATATTTTCATAATATAAATGGTTGGAATGTCTGCCTGTCCATACGGACGTACCGGTACGTCCGTATGGACAGGCAAGGCTTCAATGGTTTAAATGGCTTTTGCGTTTGTAAAAAACCATTCAGCCATTTTAACCATTCAAGCCATTTAATATTTCAGCGCAAATTTCTGAAAATAACGGGCGATGTATGTTTAATGTGATCGAAACATTTTCTAAAGTATTGTTAAAAAGTGCCTGCTCGGGGGAAACCCGTAGTGCAGTGATTAGTAATTAGTGGTTCGATTCGTAATTAGCGGACTATTTATTTTTTTTGTAAATACCACATTGTCAATGATTTGGCGAACTAATCGCTAATCAACTAATTACGAATCACTGCATTAGTTGATTAGTGGTTAGACCGCCAAATCCCTGATAATGTGGCATTTAACCAAAAACTAAATGGTTAGCTAATTACGATTAATACCAGTAGTTGTGTAAAAAAAGAAGGCCCCCGCCAAAGGCGGGGGCGCAAAAAAAATAGCAATTTATAATCTCATGAAATCGAAAAATATTTGTATCCGCTCAGAGGCCTTTGCACGTTCCGACAACCGAGGATATACATCCTCGGTTTGTATCCGCTCAAAGGCCTTTGCACGTTCCGACAACCGAGGATATACATCCTCGGTTTTTATAGCTGGATAAAATCATGCGGGTCATAAGCCCCTTCGGTGGTGAATTTTATTTCAAAAACCATGTCCCTGAAATCCGCATCGAAAGAAGGCAGGGCATTGGCCTGCATGGCGCCGACCAAAGTATTGCAATCGGCATCGTACATCAGCAGTCCCCTTTTGTTGTTATTGTTGTTGAACGCGGGGTTGGTAAAAAATATCTGGTGGCCGCCGTTCCAGCCGTTGCGGATGAGGAAGAAGCCGATTTTTGTGCCTGCCTTAAAATTGCCGGGCAGGCTCATCCTATTGCCCTGCACCAGCCCGCCGCCGCTGCCGTCGGCAGAAAAATTTTGGAAAAGGAGCAGTGCGATCAGCTCGTCGGGCGACTCCGGCGGGCATTCCGCATCATAAAAATAATAACCCATCTGGTTTTTCAAATTGGTGTTTTCTTCGATGAAGACCACCTCGATCTGCGTTTCTTCCTGCAGCAGGATTTCGGAAGCTCCCCCGGTGAAATATTCTGGGTGCAAGTCCTCAGCCTCTTGGTCCAAGGGCAGTGCCGCGGCCACTTTTTGTTGGATCGTTGCGCAGGGGGCGTCGTCGTTCATGAGGCAGTCCGGCACGCCCTGTCCATTGCTGGAGCAGCTTGGCAGGCAGTCCCCCGGGTTCGGCGTTTTCAGTATTTTAAAGCCGCCTTCCCCTTTCGCGACAAAGAGCCAACTGCCGTTGCTGGCCACAAAATTGGCGGATGCTTCCGGCTCGTTCATGTCCCAGAGAAAGGTGCTGGTGCCATCGGGCAGGCCGTTTTCTGCCATCGGGAAAATGGCGAGGCCGTCCGCCCCGTTGGCCACGTACATAAAGCGGTCGTCAATACTGATGCCGTTTGAATTGCCTGAACTGAGCATTTTTTCTGGCGAGGTAAATACGGTTTCCCCGGTGGTCACATCGTAACCGATCACCCCGTTTTTGCCAGAAGTCATCATCAAGTAAGGCGAGTCGGTTGCGGCGAAGGCGACCGATATTTTGCCGCCCAGTTCGTCGCCGACGTTTTTGTGGGTGACCGGGCCGATGGCAAATGAATTGGCAAAACCGGCTTGGCCCACCAGGTCGGTCATTATCTGCGGGTTGGTATAAGATTGGATGGCAGCGACCGTCGAGGAGTTGGCCACCGAACCATTGACGGCCACGCCTTTTCCGTTCGTAAACTGTTTTAGGCCCACGAGGGTCAGCGCATCTTTGTTGAGGCAAAAAACGCCGCCGTTCGACCTGCCCGAAGTGACGTAGAGGTAGTCGCCCGCCTCGGCGATATAATTGGCCGACGAAGAAACGGCGCCCGCCAGTTTATAGGTCAGCTTGACCTGCCGGTAATTATTTTTTTTGAATTTTTTGTTTTTCAAGATCAGCTCGCCCAGCACTGCCCCGTTGGTCTTGTCCGAGAGGGCCACCCATACCCGCGTTTCGTTGCCTGCGGGGTTGGCCTCCACGGCGATGGCGTTCACGTCGGCATTGACAAAAAAGGCCTGGCTCTTGATTTTGGGGTTGTTCGGGTTTTTCAGGTCAATGACCTCAAGGGCGCCATAGTGCACATCGCCCCGTTGGTGGTAAGACACCAATGCCAGGTCGCCGGCAATGGCAACATGGGTAGTGCTCAGCTTGGTGCCGGCATGTTTCAAAGTGACCACTTCGGCCACATGTGCCCAGGCAGCATAGCTTTGGCACTCAGACCTGTCGAGCGAAGTATCTTTCAAAATGATCGGCTCGTTGATGAGGTGGACGCGCTCGTCGGCTTCGGTCGGTTCATCGAAAAATTGGAGGTGCTGCGCAATGTCCTCGACGATGGTCGGGTCGGTAGGCTCTTCGATGATGGGCCGGTCTTTTTTGCAGGAAAAAGTGAGAAAGGCAATTCCTAAAACAAAGGCAATGTACCTAGTGAGTGAAGTTGTGTTCATTTGTGCAAGGTTTTAAATTTAAGTGAATGAAAAATGCCGGGAAAGATGAAATCGCAAAATCGGAATGGAAAAGAAAGCAGGAAGGATGGCTTGCCCTTTTGCAATTTATATGCCAAGCGGGGGCTGGCTGTTTTTGGTTTCGCCTGCGGCGCTTTTTATTTCGGCTTCGCCAAAATATCAAATTGATCTTTACTTTTGCTTGCGTATTTTTTTGTAACTACTGGTTCGATTCGTAATTAGCGCACTATTTATTTTTTGGTAAATACCACATTATCAATGATTTGGTGAACTAATCACTAATCAACTAATTACGAATCACTGCACTACTTACCACTCCCCTCGAAATCCCGAAGGGATTGAATATGAATAGCCCCGGATTACATCCGGGGGGGCGATGGAGAACAGGTGACAACCCCAGAGGGGTTGAATGTGAATAATAGGAGGCAAACATTCAACCCCTTCGGGGTTGTTGCCCGCGTTTACCGCTTCCCCCGGATGTAATCCGGGGCTATTCATATTCAATCCCTTCGAGATTTCGAGAGGTGCTAATGGTACAAATCGTAATTAGCTAACCATTTGGTTTTTGGTTAAATGCCACATTGTCAGGGATTTGTCGGACTAATCACTAGTCAACTAATTACTAATCACTACTAAATAGTTACCTTTTTTAAAATATAAAACCAAACATGAACAAGCTCATACCACTTCTCGCTGTGCTCCTGTTTTTTTCTTTTTTAAATGCCCAGCCTGCGCCGCAGAACATTTCCGCACTGACCATCCCGCAGATCATGCAGGGAGAGGCATTTGTCGGCTACCTGCCCGAAAACATTTCGTGGTCGGAAGACAGCCGGGCCATCCGTTTTTCTTGGAACCCCGAAGCCGACACCCTGCGCAGCATTTATGAAATAAAAATAAATGCGGACGGGACGGCAAGCAGCCCCGCGCGGCTTTCTATTGAAGAAAGAAAAAACCTCGTTGCTGACGGCACTTACAACAAAGACCGCACTAAAAAGGTGTTCAGCAAAAACGGGGATTTATTTTTATTGACTGTTCCAGAAAACAAAACAGTCCAAGTCACCAATACGCTGGAGAGGGAATCCAACCCTATTTTTTCGGGCGACGGGACAAAGGTCATTTTCCAAAAAAAGAACAACCTTTTCCAGTGGGAAATAAAGGACGGCACACTTACCCAACTGACCGATTTCAAAAAAGGCGCAAAGAAAAAAGACGCGGCAAAGAGCGGCCAAGACCAATGGCTCTACGACGATGAGCTGCAACTGATCGAGGTTTTAGCGAAGCGGAAAGAAAAAAAAGAAGCCAAAAAACGGCAGGACGAAGCACTGAAACCCGAGCGGCCAAAAACCTATTATTTTGGCTCGAAACGGCTGTCCGGCCTGCACATCAGCCCCGACCTGCGGCACGTCGTTTTCCGCCTGATAGATGCCGGCGGCGGCGCAAAAACGGAGGTGCCCAATTACGTGACCGAAGACGCAAAAACGGGCATGATCCGCGCCCGCCCAAAGGTCGGCGCAGCGGTTGACCGGACAGAGATCGGCATCTATGACCGGGCGCAGGACTCCATTTATTTTATTGATCCGACGACCATCGAGGGCATATTCGACAAGCCGGATTTCCTGCGGGAATATTGGCCGGACTCGCTGCCCTATGAAGAAAAATACGAGTCGCCCCGCCCCCTCGTTTTCCACCGCCCTGTTTTTTCGGAAAATGGCCGCGCGGTCATAACGGCCAAGTCGCAGGACAACAAAGACCGTTGGCTCCTGCTTTTGGATTTGCCGGGAGCTTGTCCCGACTCGTCGGGAGGCGAAATAAAAACGCTGGAGCGGCAGCACGACGATGCCTGGATCGGCGGCCCGGGCATCTCTAACTGGAACTATGCAATGGGCAACATCGGCTGGATGCCGGACAATGAAAACATCTGGTTTCAGTCGGAGGAAACGGGCTACTCGCACCTTTATACTTTGAACGTGAAAACGGGCAAAAAGAAGGCGCTCACAAAGGGCAATTTTGAGATATTGGACGCAAAGCTCTCCAACGACAAGCGGTTTTTTTACATCACCTCCAACAAAGAAAACCCGTTCGAAAACCATTTTTATAAAATGCCCATCAAGGGGGGAAAGATGCAAAAGATCACTTCGCTGCCCGGCAACCACCAAGTCCTGCTTTCGCCCGACGAAAAGTGGCTGGCTGTCCGCTATTCCGCTTCCAACAAGCCGTGGGAGCTTTACCTGATGCCCAACCGGGCACCGGACGGGCAAGCTGCCGCCAAGATGGAACAACTGACGGTCTCGACGACTCCCGGTTTTCAAAAATACGATTGGCGGCAGCCGGAAATCATCCATTTTACGGCCTCTGATGGCGTTGCCGTGCCTGCCCGTATTTACCGCCCGGAGGCCAGCAAGAAGAACGGGGCAGCGGTTATTTTTGTCCACGGCGCTGGCTATCTGCACAATGTCCACCGCTGGTGGAGTGTCTATTACCGGGAGTATATGTTCCACAACCTGCTGGTTGACAATGGCTTTACGGTACTCGATATTGACTACCGGGGCAGCCGCGGATATGGCCGCGATTGGCGCACGGCGATCTACCGGCACATGGGCGGCAAAGACTTGTCCGACCAAGTGGACGGAGCGGCCTACCTCGCCGCCGAGGAGGGCATTGACGCGGGGCGGATCGGCATTTACGGCGGCAGCTACGGGGGCTTCATTACCCTGATGGCGCTGTTCAATTCGCCGGGCACTTTTAAGTGCGGCGCGGCGATCCGCTCGGTGACGGACTGGGCGCACTATAATCACGAATACACGTCCAACATCTTGAACACGCCGGTGGAAGACCCCAAAGCATACCGCCGCAGCTCGCCGATCTATTTTGCCGAAGGCCTGCAAGACCACCTGCTCATCCTGCACGGCATGATTGACGACAACGTGCATTTTCAGGACGTGGTGCGGCTGTCGCAGCGGCTGATCGAACTGGGTAAAAAGGACTGGGATTTTGCGGTTTACCCGCTGGAGCGGCACGGCTTTGTGGAGCCGAGCAGTTGGACGGACGAGTACGGGCGGATCTATGGGTTGTTTTGGAGAACGCTGGGGGAGTGAGGGGAAGGCAATCTTCGCTGCTTTATTTTTTTGTTTGACAAGGGGGGTGAGAGTAAACAACCTATCGGTTTCCCGTCTGATAGGATTGAACACAGATTAAACTGATTGAACTGATTCTCACTGATTTATTGGTAAAAATGGCAAACAATCGGTGAGAATCAGTTCAATCAGTTTAATCTGTGTTCAATCCTATTTATTAGTTCAACCTGCCGAGATAGCGGTAATAAAAATTAAAACTCACGGGCTCACCTTCACCACCCGTTTCGTTTTTACCTCACCGATACCATCTGATATCCGCAGAAAATATATGCCTTCCGGCAAATTTCGCTGGTTCAGGTCGAGCCGCACTGTTTGCGTTCCTTTTAGCAGTTCGCGGGTTTCGGCAAATACCAATTGGCCTGCCTCGGAATATAAATGGAAAATATAATTGTCCGCCTTTTTTAATTCTATATTTATGGAAATATGGGAGGTGAAGGGGTTGGGGAAAACTTCGAGGGTTGGTTCTATTTTTTCGATGGGAGTTGTTGCGGTTTCTTTTTCAGTAAATTGATTTTCTTCATGTGAGAAACGTACACCGCATGAAGTAACCAAACCTTTTATCACCGGGTTAATAGCAGTGACCTCAGCAACGGGCAATTTATTTTCAGCTTCTTCCATTGAAACGAGCAATGCTTTGTCTGCGTTTTTTTCTTTTTCCCAAATAATTTCCTGCGTCTCAAAACCCATATACGAAGCAGTCAGTTTTAGTTCATTTATTTCGACAGGTATATTTAAAAAAAACGAGCCATCAATATCAGAAACAGTTCCTTTTCCCGGAGCAAAATATATATTCGCACCGATCAACGGTATTCCATTTACGTCCGTCACTTTACCTTTTATGGTTTGTATTGCTGTTGCTGTTTTTTGGGGTGTTATCCCTTGAAAGTGCATTTCTTTTTTTGGAATATTTTCCGCCACTCCATTTACCTGCCCGTTCGCTATATTCCCAAAAACCAGCGCTGCGGAAAAGGCGGCAGCGGCTTTCCAGTTATTGTTTTTTTCAATGGGCGAGGGCAGGCGCATATTCCTGTTCAATTGGTCGGCACGGAACACGCCGCATATACGGCCTTGTCTTTTTTGATAAATGCGCAGCAGTTCGCCGTCGCTCATATTGGTAAAATCAACGATGGTCTTTTCGCATTTGGCGCAGTGCCTGCCGCCGGGGAGGGGGTGCATTTTGTCAAACGGCTGGCCGCATGGCTGGGGGATCTGGAAGCGGACGGAAGTAGGTTTCTTTTTCATAGCTATAATTTTTTTTGGTGAAAAAATGAAAAGTTTTTGATGGATGCAGTTGCGGATGGTTTTGCATAAACATAATTCTGCCCGGGGACTTACCTTTGCGGAAAATAGCAAACACTGACGGGACTGTTCATTTATAATAAGTGATTGATTGTGAGTGTGTTTTTTTCAAAAAACACACTTCACTGAATTGTCCCACACTGACCACCAAGAATGATAAAAAAGCTGTCCATCCGCAACTACGCCATCATCGAGGAACTGGAGATCGGTTTCCCCGAAGGGCTGACCATCATCACGGGGGAGACGGGCGCCGGAAAATCCATTTTGCTGGGTGCGCTCGGCCTCATCATGGGCGGGCGGGCCGATTCAAAATCGCTGTACGACCCCTCGCAGAAATGCGTGATAGAAGGCAGCTTCGACGTGGAACGCTACCAGTTGCAATCCTTTTTTGAGGAGCACGACCTCGACTATTTCCCCGAGTGCATCATCCGCAGGGAGCTTTCGCCTGTCGGCAAATCGAGGGCCTTCGTGAACGATACCCCCGTGCGGCTCGGCACTTTAAAGCAGCTCACCGGCGCATTGATAGACCTCCACGAACAGTTCGACACCCTCGACATCCACAACGTCTCTTTCCAGCTCCGCATGATTGATGCCCTTGCGGGAAACAATGAACTGCTCGACGGATACCAGGCCCATTTTAAAAAATATACCGCCGATAAACGGCAACTGCAAAGCCTTATCGAACAGCGCGAACGCTCGGCACAGGAAACCGATTTTTTGAATTTCCAATTGGCCGAATTTAGCGAAGCTGAACTCGCCGAAGGCGAACAGGCCAAACTGGAAACGGAACAAAACCAGCTCACCAATGCCGAGGAAATCAAATCAACTTTATCGGCCGCTTTCCTCAACCTGACGAGCGGCGAAACGCCGATTACCGGCCAGTTGCAAGAGATGCTGAAACAGACCGCCGAGGTGAAAAATTTCCACCCGGCCATCCCCGCTCTGTACCAGCGCCTGGAAGGGCTTTTGGTGGAAATGGAAGACATCGCCGGGGAGCTGGAAAAGGTGGCCGAAAGCACCGAATCCGACCCCGAACGCAGCGCCGTCATCCAGTCCCGCTTGGATACCATTTACCGCCTGCAAAACAAGCACCGCGTCAATTCAGTGGCCGAACTGCTTGAAATTCAGGCGACTATAAATAACAGGTTAAACGCTATCGGCGACCTCTCCTCTGAAATAGAAGCCCTCGAAAAGAGCATCGCCACGCAAGAGGAGCGCCTCCGCGGCATCGCCCAAAAGCTGTCGGACAGGCGCAAAAAATCGGCGCCAAGTTTCACCAAAAAAGTACTCGGCCTGCTCAAGCAACTCTCCATGCCGCACACCCGTTTTGAGGTGGAATTCAAAGAATCGGAGCAGCTTTCCCTTACCGGCACCGACGAGGTGCATTTCCTTTTTGCCGCCAATCCGGGCAGCCGGTTGCAGCATATAAAAGACGTGGCTTCGGGCGGCGAACTGAGCCGCTTGACCCTTGTTACCAAGTCGCTCGTGGCGGCGGCCATCCCCCTCCCGACCCTTATTTTTGATGAAATAGACACGGGCATCTCCGGCGATGTGTCGCTGAAAATGGGCAATATTTTGCGGCAGTTGTCCAACCACCACCAAGTCGTCAATATCACCCACTCGCCGCAGATCGCCGCCAATGCGGACGCCCATTATTTTGTTTATAAAAAGGTGAGCGGCAATACCACGACGACCAAAGTGAAGCTGCTGAACGAGGAGGAACGGGTGCGGTCCATTGCCGTGATGTTGAGCCAAAACCCACCGAGCGAGGCGGCATTGGCGAACGCAAGGGAGTTGATGGGGATGGTGGTGTAATTAAGCGCCGATGGGATTTGAGGCGTCACCTCAAATAAATCTGAAAAAGACGAAATTATCCAACAAAATGAAAATTCACCACCTACTCCTCTCGGCATTCATTGCCCTCGCCCTGCTGTCCACAAGCTGCGGAAAAGACCCCGAAATCATCACCGAAACCCTCACCCTCACCGATACTGTTTTTGTGACCAATGTGGACACTGTTTTCCTCACCATCACCGATACGCTCACCCTCACTGAACTCGTCGAAGATACGGCGGCCACTTTTTTCCTCGTCCGCCACGCCGAAACGACAGGCACGGGCAGCGACCCCGGCCTCAGCACCGCAGGCCAAGAGAGGGCAGACGAACTGACCCGTATTTTGGGCGGCGTAGCGCTCGATGCAGTCTATTCCACTGACTTCAACCGGACTATGCAAACGGCCAGCCCGGTAGCTGCCGACCATGGCCTGAACGTGCAGCAATACGGCGGCTCCGACCTCGATCCGCTCGCTGATGAAATATTGGAAAACTATCCGGCAGGCAAAATTTTGGTGGTGGGCCATTCCAATACCACCCCCTCGTTTATCAATGTGCTGACCGGCACCAACGACTATGCGCAACTCCCTGAAAGCCAATACGACCACCTTTTTATAGTGACTGTTTTTGAGAAAGGAAGGGCCGAGGTGCTGCACTTGAAATATGGAGTGCCGACACCGTGACCGATGAAGGTTTATTTGTGCGAAATTATTTTTTCTACTTTTGCCGCCACCTCTTGAAAGCAGAATGACTTATCCTTTTTAAATAAGCCATTTTAAATGAATATAAAAATTGCTGACATCATGCACAAAAGCGTGGTGACCACCCTCCCCCATAAATCGCTCGGCCATGTGAGGGACATTATGGCCAAAAACGGGATCAGTTCTGTTCCCGTTATCAATTCCGAAAAAGAACTGGTCGGCATCATCACTACTTCGGATTTGGCCAACGGCCATAGTGAGGGAACCCCGGTCAATAAGATCATGCCCGAACATGTGTTTACTGTTCCCGCCTATAACGATGTCCACGTTGCTGCGCGGATCATGCGCAACCACCACATCCATCATGTTGTGGTCACACATGAGCACGAGATAGTAGGGGTAGTCAGTTCTTTTGATTTGCTGAAATTGGTAGAAGGCCATCGTTTTGTCATGAAAAACCCGCCGACAAAATCGAAAAAAGAGGAAAAGAAAAGATAGGTTCACCTATATACCGAACTCCCCTCCAAGTACTCGAACACTCCCTCCGGTACCAGATATTGCACCGATTTTCCTTCCTTGATGCACTGCCGGATGTAGGTCGCCGAAATATCCAACAGCGGCGCCGAAAAGTGGTGGACGTGCGGGTGGTTTTCCAGTTTGCCCAATTCAACTTTTGGCCGTTTATATAAATAAATGTGGTAGTCGCGCAGGATGAGTTCGTAGTTTTTCCACTTGTGCAGCGTCGCGAGATTGTCGCCGCCCATGATGAGGACAAATTCTTTTCCTGGGTGTTTTTCATTTAAATAGGCCAGCGTGTCAATGGTGTAGGAAGGCTTCGGCAAGCCAAATTCGATATTGGAAGCATGGAGCAAAATATTGTCGCCGATGGCCAGTTGCACGAGGTGCAGGCGGTCGTAATCTTTGGCAAGCCCTGCTTTCCGTTTCAGCGGGTTTTGTGGACTGACCACCATCCATACCCTGTCGAGGTCGGTGTGCGTGGCCATGTAATTGGCAATGATCATATGCCCGATATGGACCGGGTTGAAAGAACCGAAAAAGAGACCTATTTTCATTAAAAAAAAATGGTTGAATGGCTAAATGGATGAATGGTTTTGAGGCTATGTTGATAATTTGGTGTCCAGCTACAAGTGAAATGTTAACTACCGGGTTTGTTTATTTTCAAGGGCTAATTCCCGCAAATTTTCTACCTTGCCCGCCCAAATCGGCCGCAAGTTATTGTTTTTATAAAAATCCCGCTTCATATCCAATTGACAGTGTGTTGTTTACAGTTGGAAACCATGTGTTCCCACCGCTCAACAACTCATCCCGAAATCTATCGGTACAAAACTCAAAACTATTTTTTATGTCAAAAATCAAAGCCGCCATTACTGGCATACAGGGCTATGTTCCAGATTTTGTTTTAACAAATAAAGATTTGGAAAAAATGGTAGCCACCAACGACGAATGGGTCAGGTCGCGCACGGGCATCCGAGAACGGCGCATCCTTAAAGAAGAAGGCAAGGCTACCTCTTTCATGGGCGCAGAGGCGGTAAAAGGACTGCTCGAAAAAACGGGTACTTCGGCAGAGGATATTGAATTGGTGATCTGCGCCACGGTGACAGCCGACATGGCCTTCCCCGATACCGCCAATTTGATTGCCTATGAAACGGGCTGCAAAAATGCTTTCACTTTCGATGTGAACGCAGCCTGCTCTGGTTTCCTTTTTTCGCTTACCACAGGTGCAAAGTACATAGAATCAGGCACTTACAAAAAGGTGATCGTGGTGGGGGCAGACATGATGTCTTCCATTGTTGACTATACCGACCGCTCCACCTGCATCCTATTTGGGGATGGCGCCGGCGCCGTCTTGCTCGAACCAGCAGAGGAAGGCTACGGCATCTTGGATTCCGTTTTGAAGAGCGATGGCGTGGGCGCACAGCACCTGCACATGAAGGCGGGCGGCTCGCTCAAACCGGCCTCGCACGAGACCGTGGATGCAGGAGAACACTACGTCTATCAAAATGGCCGCCCCGTGTTCAAGGCTGCCGTTTCGGGCATGTCGAAAATCGTTCTGGAAGTGATGAAAAAGAACAAGCTCGCCCCCGAAGACGTGGCATGGATCGTTCCGCACCAGGCCAACCTCCGCATCATCGAGGCAATGGCCCGCATGGCAGAAGTCCCCATGGAAAAGGTGATGGTAAACATCCACAAATACGGCAACACCACTTCCGGTACCATCCCCCTCTGCCTGTGGGAATGGGAAAACCAACTGAAAAAAGGGGACAACCTCATCCTCACTGCCTTCGGCGGCGGCTACACCTGGGGAGCGACTTGGCTGAAATGGGCTTATTAGTCTTCAGTCGGTCAAGTCCACAGTCTTCAGTCTTCGTGGAGTCCTGCCCTCAATGCTGGAGTAAATAGCAAAAAAATAAAAAGTAGGACTCCACAAAGACTGAAGACTGTGGACTGGCGGACTGAAGACTGAACATTGGCATACTGCAGGCTGAATGTTACCTTTGCGCCTCTTTTTCAGAGAAGCCCTGCCGGGCAGGCAGGAAAACATTCAAATATTTATCAATCAAACCAAAAAATTTAGAATTAAATGGCTACAACTTCCGATATCCGCAACGGCATGTGCATCAATTTCAACAATGACATTTGGTCAATTGTGTCGTTCCAGCATGTGAAGCCCGGCAAAGGGGCTGCCTTTGTGCGCACCAAATTGAAATCGCTGACCAAGGGAAAAGTAGTGGACCATACTTTTTCTGCCGGCCACAAAGTGGACGAAGTGCGGGTCGAGCGCCGTCATTTCCAGTACCTTTACAAAGACGACATGGGCTTTCATTTTATGAACATGGAAGACTACAACCAGATACAATTGCCCCCGCACTTGGTCGAACACCCAGAGTTTTTAAAAGAAGAAATGATGGTGGAAGTGTTGTTCCATGCCGAAAAGGACATCCCTTTGAACATGGACTTGCCATTGACCGTCGAATATAAAATCACCTATACCGAGCCTGGCGTAAAAGGCGATACCGCAACCAACACCTTTAAACCTGCGACCATCGAAACAGGGGCAGAAGTAAGGGTGCCCTTGTTTATCAACGAGGGAGAAATTATAAAAATAAACCCGGCCACAGGCGAATACCAAGGAAGAGCTTAACCGATGGACGGCAAAGATAGAGTAATCCGTCCATCGTCAACCGTCCACCGTTCACCGTCAACCGTCAACCCTTATATTATGACTTTTCAGGAAATCACGGATTTGATAAAAGTCCTCAGCAAATCAAGGCTCGCCGAATTTAAAATGAAAGACGGCGACTTTGAAATATCCATCAAGACCGACCGCTATAAAGATACCAAGACGCCCAAGATCGTCTCCACCAATATGCCCATGGTAGCAGCAGCCCCTGTTCCGGCCCCTGCGCCACCGCCTCCAGTTGCGGAGCCTGCCCCTGTAAAAATTCAAGAAAAAGCAGCTACCGCTACCGAAGAAAAGGCAGACGAAAGCAAGTACATCGAAATCAAATCCCCGATGGTCGGTACTTTTTACCGCTCTGCCTCACCAGAAAAACCGGTCTATGTCGAGGTAGGCCAGAAGATCAACAGCGGCGACGTGGTCTGCATTATCGAAGCGATGAAATTGTTCAACGAAATAGAGGCAGAAGTCAGCGGAAAAATCGTGAAAGTGATGGTGGACAATGCCCAGCCCGTCGAATACGACCAAGTCCTTTTCCTTGTCGAACCCTCTTAGACGGTTGACGGTGGACGGTGGACGGTGAACGGCACCGTCCACCGTCCACCGTCCATCGTCAACCGTATTTATGTTCAAAAAAATACTGATAGCCAACAGGGGCGAAATAGCCCTCCGCATCATCCGGACATGCCGCGAAATGGGCATCCAGACCGTGGCCGTTTTTTCTACTGCCGATGCCGACAGCCTGCACGTCCGTTTTGCCGACGAGGCAGTTTGCATCGGCCCGCCGCCTTCCACTGATTCCTACCTGAACATACCCCGCCTGATGGCAGCCTGTGAAATCACCAACGCCGATGCCATCCATCCGGGCTATGGTTTTTTGGCGGAGAACGCCGATTTCGCAGAAATATGCAACGAGTACGGCATCAAGTTTATCGGCCCGGCCCCCGAGCACATCAAAAAGATGGGCGATAAAATCACTGCCAAAGCAACCATGATTGCAGCGGGTGTGCCAGTAGTGCCAGGCTCGGGCGGTTTGTTGGAAAATATAGAAGATGGGAAAAAACAGGCCGCCGAGATCGGCTACCCCGTCATCCTCAAAGCAACGGCAGGCGGGGGCGGAAAAGGGATGCGGGTCGTCCGAGAAGAGGAAGAATTTGAGGCCCAGTGGAACATGGCCCGCAACGAGGCGAAGGCCTCTTTTTCCAACGACGGCATTTACATCGAAAAATTCATTGAAGAACCCCGCCACATCGAGATACAGATAGTCGGCGACCAGTTTGGCAACGTCTGCCACCTTTCCGAAAGGGAATGCTCCATCCAGCGCCGCCACCAAAAACTGGTGGAGGAAAGCCCCTCCCCTTTTATGACCAAAAAGCTGCGCAAACAAATGGGCGAAGCGGCCATCAGGGCCGGCAAGTGCATCAATTACGAAGGCGTCGGCACGGTGGAGTTTTTGGTGGACAAACACCGCAATTTTTATTTCATGGAAATGAACACCCGCATCCAGGTGGAACACACCGTAACGGAGGAAGTCATTGACCATGACCTCATCAAAGAACAGATCAAAGTGGCAGCGGGCATCCCCATCTCCGGCGAAAATTATATACCCACAGTCCATGCCATCGAGTGCCGCATCAATGCCGAGGACGTTTACCATAATTTTCGGCCATCGCCCGGTCTCATCACTTCCCTGCACACCGCCAAAGGCCACGGGGTGCGGGTGGATACCCATGTTTACGCGGGTTACGAAATCTCGCCTCATTATGACTCGATGATCGCAAAACTCATCTGCCGGGCACGTACCCGCGAGGAGTGTATCACCAAAATGGAGCGGGCATTGGAGGAGTTCATCGTGGAAGGGGTGCATACGACCATCCCGTTTCACAAAAAACTGATGAAAAACGAGCAGTTCCGGGCAGGCGATTTTAATACGGGGTTTTTGGAAGGTTTTGAAATGGGGGAGGAGGAGAGGGAATGAGAGATTGAGAGTTTGAGAGTTTGAGAGATTGAGAGATTGAGAGTTTGAGAGTTTGAGAGATTGAGAGTTTGAGAGATTGAGAGATTGAGAGTTTGAGAAAATGAGAGATTGTCCGCAGGACTCCTTTGGAGAGAGCAGCCTTACCGTTCGTTGGCTTTTGTTTTCGTTTTCTGAGGGAGAAAGGATGGGATATTTTTATGGAGAAATGCAAACATCTTTTTGGAAAAAATTAATTTGTGGTGGCTCAACAAATCAATATCTATCAAGACTTTGCAGATTTTATTGCAAGCCTTTCTCCAGAAAAGTTATTGACCTATTATGCCCCGAAAAAAATGCAACAGCGGGTTGACCATTTGGTAGCTTTAAAAAAAGAAGGTAAAATAACCGCACCTCAATCCCAAGAGTTGGAAAAGTATTTTATACTGAACCATAATAGGTTTTGTGCATTTGCTCTCGCCAGCCCCCAGCCCCAGAAGGGGAGCATCTGCCCTCTATGCACAAAACCTATTATGGTTCAGTATATGTTCGTGCATATTGTGAGGTTGGCAAAAGCGAAGGCGCTTAAATTGTTGTCATCGAAAGAGAGAAAATGACTTATTTTAACGACACGTTCAACCTTGACCTCGGATTGAGGTTTGGAATCCTTTTTATTTTTAAAAGGAAAAAATGAGGTTGTGAAAAAGTATTGTTCACTTCAATATCGCCCCCCCGACCGCACACTCCAAACACCTCCTCCCGTCACCTTACCCATTTTTCAACTGCAAAAGCCCCTGCCTCCAATAACCGGCCACAACTTCCAATAGCTATAAATACGGGCAGCAGTTTTTGCAGTCAACTACAAATTTTGACCATAATTTTTGTAGTTGACTACAAAAAATACTATTTTGGCCTCGGCGCAAAAAAGCACTTCAATTCAAAATAGTATAAAATGCAAGCTATCCAGAGGCACATCCAACCCAAGATTGAAAAGTGGTTGTTCAGGGGCAAAGTCATCATTATTTATGGTGCGAGGCAGGTCGGAAAGACCACATTGGCAAAGTTGCTGCTCGAAAAATTTGGGCAAACAGATGGCTATTTCAATTGTGAAACACCCTCCGTCAGTGCCGCCCTGGAAAACCGGGAACCAGCATTGTTGCGCAGGTTCATCGGCAACAAAAAGATCGTCGTATTCGACGAAGCCCAGTACGTCCCCAACATTGGGCTTACCCTAAAAATATTCGCCGACACCTTTCCCAGCCTGCAGATAATAGCGACTGGTTCCTCCAGTTTTGAACTTGCCAACCGCACAAGCGAGCCGCTCACAGGCCGCTCCCTACAGTTTACATTATTGCCCTTTTCTCTAGCCGAACTCGAACAATGGTACAATATATTCGAGATCAAATCGCAGCTTGGCCATTTCCTTTCTTATGGCCTGTACCCAGAAATCGTAAAAGCTCCAATAGAGGAGGCGCGGGTACTTTTGGAAGACCTTTCGGGCAAATACCTTTACAAGGACATACTTGCATTTGAAAACCTGAAACGCTCCGACGTACTTTATAAACTCCTCAAATTACTTGCCCTGCAGATAGGCCACGAAGTTTCTTACCACGAACTGGCCAGCAGCCTTAAAATAAATTCAAGAACGGTAGAGCGCTATATAGACCTCTTGGAAAAGGCATTTGTGGTTTTCCGCCTTACTCCTTTGAGCCGCAACCTGCGGAAAGAAATTTCCAAAAAAAACAAGATCTATTTTTATGATGTCGGGATAAGGAACGCCATTGTCGGGCAGTACCAAGCCCCCGAACTCAGGACTGACAAAGGCAGTTTGTGGGAAAATTTTTTTATCGTCGAAAGGTTGAAATACCTCCAGAACAATCAACTCAAGCCCAAGCGGTATTTTTGGAGGACGCACAACCAGCAAGAACTGGACTATATCGAGGAATCAAATGACACCTTGCACGCATTTGAAATAAAATGGAAACCCGGAAGGTACAGGGTGCCCCCCTCCTTCGCAAAAGCCTACCCCAACAACAAAACCGAATTTGTCAACACCGAAAATTTCACTTCCTTTCTATTTTAAAATCGCGCCCCCGACCGCGCACTCCAGACACCTCCTCCCATCACAATATTCATTTTTCAACTGCAAAAGCCCCTGCGTCCGGTAGGCCGAAGCAGCCTCCATCCCCAATGCCTCCCAACCTTTGATGATCGAGTTTTTCTCCGGTTTCAGTTCTTCCAACAGCCGCAGCGCCTTGTCCTTGTAATCCTCTTCCCTGATCTCGTTTCCATATAAAAACAGGAACGGAACGATGGTATTGATGGTCAGCAGGCGGATGGCCTGTTTGCCAAAAGACTTGTTCCGCTTCGCCGATTTTTTGCCGAAAGTATAATGGGTGAGCCAATAGCCATCGAGCTGCACGCCGAACAGGTCTTCGATTTCCCGCTGCGTTTCCACCTCCAATATTTTACTGAAAAGATGGGACGAGCCGCAGGTCAGCTTCGCAAATTGCGCCAGCCGGACGGTCGGGAAATTGCCCGGGTGCAGGCGCATGAATTTCCACATCGCCCCGCCTATCGGCGTCAGCTTGTATTTTTTTTGTAAAAATGAAAATTCGTTTTTCAGGGCATTGGGGTATTCGTCTTCCTGTTCCTTTTCGAGCATGCCGGCCTGCCCAAAAATCAGTGCCTCCACCTGCAGGCGGTTGTCCTTGTGCCGGGCGAGGATGCTCTGTGGCAACGAACGGGCAAGCAGCTCGAACGGCTCGACATTTATTTTTAAACCAAAATTGCGGGCAGTAAATTGATAAAATGTCTCTTCCCAATCCATTTTGTTTTTCAACAAAACAGTTTTGATCGCTTCCGTTTTGCGCTGCAAGCGCTCCACCAACAGGCGGTCGAGCCAGAGGTTTTTGGTCATTTCGGCAACGCCGTGAAACTGGTGCTGGCAGGGTATCCAATATTCGTTGTGGAGTATTTTCTGGTAAGTGCCGAGCAGCTTGGCCGGTATCCGTTTTTTCATTTCGAGGCAAGGGATTCGGCTGCCGTCAGTGCGGAGTATCGGCTGGTCTTCTTCCATGACCACATGCAGGACGACGTTGCGGTAGGCCTCGTCGTTTTGGTGCTTGTGCCTGAGCCATTCCGATGACCGGAGGTGCATTTCCACGTTGCCCGCCCATTGGATGTTGCCGATGCGGAGGCGGGCATTGGAGAAGTCGGGGCCGGCGTGGCCGTTGTGCTCGCCGGGGTGGATGATCTCGATTTTTTCGCCTGTCGTTGAAACGAGGCCGGAGTGGTCGAAGCGCCTGAACCGCCACAGGAAGTGGAGGAAGTTTTCTTTCATAGTAGGGGGTGTTTGGTTTAACAGCCCAAATCTACTTAAATGAAAATTAAAATGAAAATTAAAATGAAAAACCCCGCCGGAGGGGCTTTTGAGTGCCGGTGCAAGGGGGAGCAGATAAACCCGGGGAACGACTTTTTAATGAAAATTAAAATGAAAATTAAAATGAAAAATCCCGCCGGAGGGGCTTTTGAGTGCCGGAGCAAAGGGGGAGCAGATAAATCCGGGGAACGACTTTTTAATGAAAATTAAAATGAAAATTAAAATGAAAAACCCCGCCGGAGGGGCTTTTGAGTGCCGGAGCAAAGAGGAGCAAATAAACCCGGGGAACGACTTTTTAATGAAATTTAAAATGAAAATTAAAATGAAAAACCCCGCCGGAGGGGCTTTTGAGTGCCGGTGCAAGGGGGAGCAGATAAACCCGGGGAACG
>DROJ01000160.1 GCA_011321935.1 Bacteroidota bacterium
ATTTGACAGAAAACTTTGCTGCGCAATACGGCTGCGCATACGTCGGCCTGACCAACGTGGGCGCTATCAACCTGACCAACACCTCGGGCAACAGCACCGCCCCGACGGCCAACAGCGTTTACGACGGCGCTGCCGAAGACAACCTGCTGAACGGAGACGGCTGCCTCGCTTCGGGCGACAGCCTGACCATTTCGGTAACGGTAGAGATAGACATCAACTGCGACGCCAAGCCCGACCCATTGGCCAACACGGCGACCATATCTGGTGTTGACAACATGGGCAATACCATAACCGACGACTCCGACGACGGCACCGACCTCGACGGCAATAACATTCCCGATAACGAGACGGGCGACCCGAACGACCCGTCCATTTTGCTGATACCGGACATTGCCATCACGCAGACCTTCGTGGGCGCGACCGAGCAGCCTAACGGCAACTTCCTGCTCGACTTCCGCTTCGATGTGGAGAATACGGGCAACGTACCGCTCGCTGATTTGAGCGTTACCGACCCGTTCAACTTCCCCGGTGCGGTGACAGGTGTGCCTACCGTCTCGATAGTGAACGTTGACGGGACTGTTGTGCCACTTCCGAGCGGCACGTTCGACGGCGTTGCCGACCTTGATATGTTGGCAGGTGCGGCCACCGACCTGCTCGAACCCGGGCAGTCATTTATAATAAACATGAGCGTGGAGGTTGACCCCGTGGCCTTCGGCCAACTGCCGCCTCCCGTTGAAAATATTGCCACCGCAACGGGCATGCCCGTTGACATCGGCGGCACTCCGCTCACAGGTCTCACTGCACCGACGGACGACTCCGACGATGCGACGGGACTGCCGGACGGCGGCGACCCGAACTCCGACAACCCCGGCGCTGTGAACGACAACGGCGCAGGAGGTACGGACGACCCGACCATCTTGAGCCTGCCATCAGTGCCGGAGATAAGCAAGGCACTTGCTGCTGCGCCAACACTGTTGCCGAACGGCAACTACTCGGTGCAGTTTGACTTCAACGTGGCCAACGTGGGTGGAAGTGATTTCTGCCAGATAGCCATTCAGGAAGACTTTGCAACGCAATACGGTTGTGCCTTCGTGCAGGTATTGGAGGTGTCGGCTATTGACCTGAACAATGTTTCGGGCAACAGCACTTCACCGACTGCCAACCCCGTTTACGACGGCTTGGCCGAGACGAATATTTTGAGTTCCGACGGTTGCCTCTCTCCGGGCGATAGCCTGACTGTTTC
Organism: Bacteroidota bacterium; assembly: GCA_011321935.1. GTDB lineage: Bacteria > Bacteroidota > Bacteroidia > Chitinophagales > Saprospiraceae > UBA6168. Next base: position 1,244 of record DROJ01000160.1, read on the forward strand.
GGTTACTGTTGAACTCGACATGGCCTGTCAGGGCATCGAAGAACCGCTGTCCAACTCGGCCACTGTTTCGGTGGTTGACGCTGGAACGGGCGAAGTGTTGAGCGATGACTCCGACGACGCTACCGACCTCGACGCCGACGGCAACCCTGACAACGAGACGGGTGGACCCGACGACGAAACCTTGTTAAGCATACCTGAAATAGCGGTTGCGAAAGCACAAATTGGTTCTACCTTATTGCCGAACGGCAACTTCGAGGTGACCTATAAAATGATTATCCAAAACACTGGCAACGCAACGCTGACCAACGTGGCATTAGAGGACGACCTCGCCACTCAATTTGCGCCAGCATATGTCAGCGCAGCCACGGTGTCGCTAAGCGGCACGGCCAATACTTTAGGTGGCCTGAATGCTGGCTTCACTGGCAACGGCGGAACGCCTGCCCTTGACGGCGACGACATCCTCGACCGCACTGCGGTACTGCAGCCGGGCGAGAACATCATTGCCACCATCACCGTCGAAATTGACCCGACGCTGGTGCCATTGGCAGGTTTGGGCAATCAGGCTACGGCCTCTGCCTCGACACCCGACGGCGGCACTGTCAGCGACGACTCCGACAGCGGCTCGAACCCCGACGGCAACAACGGCGAGGGCGGCACAGACGACCCAACTCCTCTTGTCCTGCAGCCTGTTCCAGCAATTATGAAATCAGTCAACGGCGCTCCCGTGGCATTGGCCAACGGCCACTACCTCGTGCGCTATGATTTTAAAATAATGAACAACGGCGCTGGCGAAATGTGCAACGTGGAGGTGATTGACAACCTCGCTGCGCAACTTGGCTGTGCCTTTGTGAACACCACGACGGCTACGCTCATCGGCTTCGACAACAACTCCGGCCTGAGTACGCAGCCCTCGTTCAGCACCGTATTTAATGGCGACGACAACGACAATCTTTTCATCGGAGACGGCTGCTTACAGCCCGGCGATGGACTGAGTTTTTACCTAGAAGTAGAGATGGACGTGCGTTGTGAGGGGCTGCCCGACCCACTCGGCAACTCGGCTACCCTGAATGTGCAAGACGGCGACGGAAACGTGTTGACCGATAGCTCCGACGATGGTACCGACCTCGACGGCGACCTGAACCCGGACAATGACTCCGGCGGCAGCAACGACCCGACGGTGGTTTATTTGCCTGAACTCGCCATCTCGAAAGCGCAGACGGCAGCCACTCAATTGCCGAACGGCAACTATCAATTGGACTACCGTTTCAACGTGGTGAACACGGGCAATGCCTACCTCTCCGATGTGACCGTCAGCGACCAGTTGACCTTTGCGGCGGCCATCGTTGGTACGCCGACAGTGACTGTGGTGAACACCGATGCCGACAGCGCACCTGCCGACAACAACGGCAGCTACGACGGTTCGGGCGACATCAATTTGACCCTCGGCGCAGCGGCTGATAGGTTGGCCCCTGGCCAGTCCTTCTCGGTTTATATGTCCGTAGAGGTTGACCCTGACGTGATTGTTGCCTTGCCGCAACCGATTGAAAACCAAGCATCTGTGGCTGGTACGCCGATTGACGAGAACGGCAACGAACTGCCGGGCTATCCCGACATCAGCGACGACTCCGACGATGGCACCGACCTGCCCGACGGCGGCGACCCGACCACTGGCAACGAAGGTTCGCCAAACGACAACGGCTCTGGCGGAACGGACGATGCGACCCTCGTCACCCTGCCACAAATCAAAATAGCGAAAGAGGTACTCTCCGTAGTACCTGCCACTACGCCCGGCAATTTCTACGTGACCTTCAACATGGTCATGAAGAACACGGGCAACGTGGCGATGGACAACCTGCAGGTAGAAGACGACCTGCAATCGGAACTGGGAGCGGCCTATGTGGGCATCACTGCCGGGCCGACGGTAACGGCAGGGGCAGGCAGCCCGACCGTTCCGGCATTGGGCAACTTCCCGCCGATGGCCTTCGACGGCATGAGCGGCCTGCTCAACCCGGGCGACGAAATCAACGTCGAGTTTACCGTTGAAATCAACCCCGATGCGGGCGGTGTGCAACTGCCATTGACCAATCAGGCAACGGCCTCGGCCACTGCACCCAACGGCGACGGATACAGCGACGACTCAGATAGCGGCGCAGACCCCGACGGCGACAACGGCGACGGCAGCGAAAGCACCCCGACCTCCATTCCGCTTCCGCAAATCAATGCCGCCAAAGAGGTACTCGATGTTTCGCCTTCGGCAAATGGCAGTGTCAACCACTTTGACGTGACCTACCGTATCCGGGTGCAGAACACGGGCAGCGAGCCATTGCACTCAATCAGCGTGATAGAAGACCTCGCTGCGCAAATGGGAACAGCCTTCGTGCAGGTACTCGGTGTGCCAAGCATCTATGCACCGCTCACCGACGCCACTATTGCACCTTCGGTAAATGCCGCCTTTACGGGCGCAGCGCCTGCCCTTGATGTGTTTAGCGGAACGCCTGCTGACCAACTGCTGCCGGGCGAGATGATTGCGGTTGACCTCGTGGTCGAGATAGACCCGACGGCGGCCAATGCGCCAAGCCCAATCAGCAACAGTGCTACCGTTTCGGGTACGACCCCCGACGATATGACCGTCAGCGACGACTCCGACTCCGGCGACGACCCGACCACCGACAACGGCGATGGCGGCTTCGACGACCCCACCGAGTTTGTGTGCCTGCCGGCAAATATCGAACTGGTGGCTTCGCAGGACGACATCTGCGAAGGCTCGGACGTGAGCATCACGCTGACCAGCGATGTGGGTGCTGCGCAATACGAATGGGTGAGCCTTGCCAACCCCGCTGCGGTCATCTCGACGACGCAAAACCCGACCTTTGAAAATATACTGGTGACGACCACCTTCCGGGTGAATATTTTCCCGACAGATGCTTGTTTCACAGAACTGGAAGAAACGATAACGATTAATGTGACCGGCACTCCTGCCGCCCCGGCCGTCAGCGACGTGACCGTTTGCGAGGGCAGTGTGCTGCAATTAGGTACTTCGGCCATCGCCGACGAGTACGCATGGGATGGTCCCAACGGCTGGACTTCGGACGACAAAGACCCCTTCGTGACCACTGAGGCAGCCATCGTTGACGGAGGGCCATACACCCTGACCGTACTGCAAGGCGGATGCTGGTCGGAGGTAGCTACCTTGACCGTCACTGTCAGTGAGCGGCCGATGCAGCCCAACCTCACCAACAACAGTCCGATTTGCGAAGGCGAGGACATGGTGTTGACCACGAGCACGAGTTGCGCAGCATATAAATGGGTCGGCCCAGCGGGTACAAGCCCGGCCACTTTGTCGAACCCACTGCTGAACACGGCGACCAATACGACGACCATCCCGGCCACTGATGCCGCTTATGCCGCAGGCCTGTGGTCGGTAATCTGTGTGGATGCAAGTGGCTGTGAGTCACTGCCTTCCGAGCAGGTGGAAATGGTTATCAACCCGATACCAATGACGCCCGTGCCGACCAACAACGGCCCCATCTGCGAGGGTGGCGACGTGACCTTGTTCGGTGGCGACAGCTACCCCGACGGCGCATCTTTCAATTGGTACGACGGCAACCCATCGGATCCAAATTCCAAGTTTGTGTCCAATGAGCAGAACCCGACGGTCTATAACCTCGCCCCGGCGGGCAGCCATGTGTTCTGGTTGACGGTGACAGTGAACGGCTGTACTTCTGAACCAGCCAGCACGACGGTAGAGGTGACGCCTCCTCCGACCATTGCGGCCAGCAACAACGGCACGGAATGCACCGACCCAATGATTGACCTGCAGCTCTCCTCCAACCCGACGGGCGGCACGCCACCTTATACCTTCGAGTGGAGCGGCCCGAACGGGTTTGAGTCCATTGACCAGAACCCGACCTTGCCGAATGCAGAAAATGCCCATTCCGGCACTTACATCGTGACGGTGACGGACGCCAACGGCTGCTCTGGGGTAGCCGAGACGGTACTCGATGTGACCCTCGCACCCGACGAGCCCTTCATCACTTCCAACGGCCCGCTTTGCGAAGGCGAGCAACTGATATTGACTGCTCCTGAGTACGAAGGCTTGGAGGTGCATTACGAATGGACGGGGCCACTTGGCACGACGGCGAGCGGCGCCTATCCCGATGCACCCGAAGTGGTGAGGGACTTGGTGACCACCGCTTCGACTGGCGATTACACCGTGCAGGTGACGGTGGACGGCTGTACCTCAACGGTTTCGGAAACCTTGCAGGTGACCATCAATGCTTCGCCGGAAACAGTACCGAGCTATGCCTATACCTTGAACCCAGATTGCTCGCCGAGCGACCTGCAATTGTTTGCCAATGTGGCGGCAGGCAGCGGCAGCGAAATTGACTATGCTTGGACTGGCCCGAACGGCTTTGCCTCGACCGAGGAGAACCCGTTGATACCCGACGTGACGGAGGCTTACAACGGCTCTTACTCGCTGACCGTATCGGATGAAAACGGCTGCTCGGCAACGGCTTCATTGGAGGTCTTTGGCATCACCGACATCCTCTCGATACCTGTCATTACAAGCAGTGGGCAGACCTGTGAAGGAGGCGCCATCACCTTGACCATACCCGCCTACTTTGGCGGAGATGTGCAATATACTTGGCACCTGCCCGGCTCGACGGACAACATTACTGGCCTGAACAGCAACCAAATCATCATTGACCCAGCGACGGCTGCCCATGCGGGCGACTACCGGGTGACGGTGTTTGTGGACGGCTGTACCATGACCAGTCTGGTTTACGAATTATTGATTTACGAAGCGCCGACCGTGGCCGTCGCCAACGACGGAACGGAGTGCGTAGAACCGCAGACCGACCTCAACCTGACGGCAACGCCGGGCGGCGGCAGCGGTACTTATACCTATGAATGGACGGGCCCTAACGGATTTAACGCTACCGGGAATTTAGCGGTTGTGCCAAATGTAAATTCGGCTTCTTCCGGAACGTACAATGTCCTCCTGACAGATTCCAACGGCTGCACGGCCACTGCCTCCACTGTGGTGGATGTGACTACGCGGCCTGCCGAACCTGTGGTTTTTGCCGACGGGAACATTTGTGCCGGAGAGGAGATTCTCCTTGAGGTGCAGACCTACGATGGTGTAGTAGTCCATTACGAATGGACGGGGCCGAACGGCACAACCCTTTCCGGTGCGTACCCCGATGCGCCTTTCATCGAGCTTGGAAATACGGGCGCTGCGCAAGCAGGCGAATACACCGTGCAAGTGACTGTGGACGGCTGTACCTCAGAGGTGTCAGCGCCTTACGACTTGGTTATCAACGACTTGCCGACCGTAACGGTCAGCAACGACGGAACGGAGTGCATCAACTCCACCACTGACCTGCTTCTTTCGGCTTCGCCAAATGGTGGCTCTGGAAACTTCACTTTCGAGTGGAGCGGCCCCAATGGTTTTGCTTCCGTGGAGCAGAACCCGACCGTTCCGAACGCCGGCTCAAATGATGCGGGGACTTACATCGTCACCGTGACAGACGAGAACGGATGCTCGGTACAGGGCGAGACCGTAGTGGATGTGACCACTGCCCCGGCAGAGCCGTTCTTGACCTCCAACGGGCCGGTTTGCGAAGGCGAACAACTCGTCATCAGCACGCAGCAGTACGCAGGTATTGATGTGAAATACGAGTGGGTAGGGCCATTGGGCACTACCAGCACGGGGGCTTACCCGAATGCGCCCGAACTCATCATTGATGGAGCGAACCCTATTTCGACGGGTGCTTATGCGGTGCAGGTGACAGTGGATGGCTGCTCGACAGTCCTATCAAGTCCGCTCGATGTGACGGTCAACGACGCCCCGGCCATTTCGCCGCAGGCGGCCTATACCCTTGCGCCTGATTGCTCGCCTGAAAACCTTAGCCTGTCGGCAAATGCCAATGCGGGAAGCGGGCAGTCACTGACCTTTGAATGGACGGGCCCGAACGGCTTTAGCTCTGGTATCCAGAACCCGCTGATCCCTGACGTGACGGAGCAGTACAACGGCTCTTACACCTTAACAGTAACGGACGAAAACGGCTGCTCGGCGCAGGCCAGCGTGGAGGTGACCAACATCTCCGACCAAGTGGCACAGCCCGTCATCGTTGGTTCGCCGCAGACCTGTGTGGGCGAGACCATCACGCTGAGCGTACCTGAGTACGAAGGTTCGGACGTGGCTTACAACTGGTCATTGCCCGGCCTGACGGCCAATGTCACGGGACTCAATTCCAACCAGATAACCATCTTCCCAGCGGAGGTGACGAACGCTGGATTGTACAGCTTGACGGTGGTGGTTGATGACTGCACCATTTCTTCGCTGCCATTTGAAATGCTGATTTATTCGCCGCCGAGCCTTGCGATTGCGAACGACGGAACGGAGTGTATCATCCCCGGTACCGACCTGAACCTGAACTCGACCGCAACGGGCGGAGGTGGAAATTATACCTACTCGTGGACTGGCCCGAACGGCTTTAGCTCCAGCGACGAGGATGCCATTTTACCAAATGCAAACTCTGCGAGCAGCGGCGTTTACAGTCTGCTCGTCACCGACGAGAACGGCTGTACCGCCGAGGCTTCGACAACGATAGACGTGACCACCGCGCCGGACGAACCGTTTGTGACCGCCAACGGCCCCGTATGCGAGGGCGAGGAGGTCTTGATAGAGGCGCCGGAGTACGCTGGTTTCGACGTGTCTTACGAATGGGTAGGGCCACAGGGCAGCACCAGTTCGGGTGCTTACCCGGATGCCCCGGCCTTTGCCATCCAATTGGCGAACGGCACGAGTACCGGGCAGTACGCAGTGCAGGTGACGGTGGACGGATGTACCTCGATACAGTCCGCTGCTTACTCGCTCAACGTGAACCCGGCGCCACAGGCCAGCCCTGAGAACAACGGCATCGCCTGCTCTTTGGCTACCAATGACCTCGAACTGACAGCCAATGCTTCGGGCGGCTCGGGCAGCTATTCTTACCAGTGGACGGGCCCGAACGGCTTTGCCTCGAACGTGGAAAACCCGGTCATCCCGAACGTGACGGCGGCGGCCTCGGGCACTTATACCCTCGTGGTACACGATGCCTTCGGTTGCCAATCGGCGGCGGCTTCGACCGTGGTAGAGGTGACGGGCATACCTGCGACGCCAGTATTTGCGATGAGCGATAATGAGCTGTGCGAGGGCGAAACGCTTGAACTCGAAACGACGCCTTACAACGGTGCCGACGTGACCTATACCTGGACAATCGCCGACGGAACGATCATCGAAACCAATGTGCCTTCGCTGGTCATTGACTCGGTGACGACGGCCTCCAACGACGGGGTTTACATGCTCTCCGTGACGGTGGACGGCTGCACCTCTTTGGCCTCGGCCAATGTGAATGCGAGCGTAACGGCTACCCCCGATGCGCCCGGCCTGCCAGCCTTCTTCCAAGTTTGTGAAGGCCAGCCGCTCACTTTGGGCACCGACGTGCAGGCCGATACTTACAACTGGACAGGGCCTAACGGCTTTGTTTCTGCTTCGCAAAATCCAAATGTGTTCGCTGCCTCTCCGGCATCGGCGGGTACTTATACATTGACGGTGGAAAATGCGGGCTGCGAGTCGGCCATGAGCGAGGTGGAGGTAGCGGTGGAAGCCTTGCCGGCAGTGCCTGTGCTTGAAACGAGTTCCATTTGCGACGGCGATACCATCCGTTTGGAAGCGACCGAAATTGCGGGCTACTCCTATCAATGGATTTCACCGACGGCCTCTTTGGGCAGTGACTTCGGAACATTGGGCGACCCTGACAACCCGATTTGGACGAACGGCAACTCGACGGCCATCAATGCGGCCGACAACCCCGACCTGTACGAAGCGGGGCCATGGACAGTGCAGGCAGTGAGTGCCAACGGCTGTGTTTCGGAAACGGCAGTGCCTATCGAAATCAATATTTTTGAAATACCGACGGCGCCCCCAGCTTTGAGCAATGGGCCTATTTGCGAAGGCGAAGAATTGTTGCTGCTCGTGGAGGACATGCCGAATGCGACCTACTCTTGGTACGACGGCGACCCCGTCAACCCACCAACGGGCGAACTGATAACGACGATACAAAACCCGACCCTTTACAACGTTGAACCGGGCTTGCACCAGTACTTCCTGATGGTCGAGCAGAACGGCTGCCTCTCGGCGCAAGGCTCGATGGTGGAGGTGCAGGTGACGGACATGCCGGATGTGCAATCGGTGTCCAATAGCGGCCCTTACTGCGTCGGTTCGACCATCGAACTGAACGCACCGAACATACCGGGCGCTACTTACTCTTGGACCGGGCCGAACGGCTTCTCCTCCTTTGAGGAAGACCCCGTGATACTGGGTGCGAACGTGCAGAACGCGGGCATTTATGTGCTGACGGTGGAGAACGGGCAATGTGTGTCTGCTCCTATTTCGACGCAGGTACTGGTGACCGGACAGCCCGTGACGCCGGTAGTTGACAACAACGGCCCGGCCTGTGAAGGGGAGAGCATCCAGCTCATTTCGCCGACCATTCCGGGCGGGCAGAACGTGGTGTTCGAGTGGACGGGGCCAAACGGCTTCAGCTCCAACTTGCAGAACCCCGTGCTCGACTCGCTGACGCAAGACGACGAGGGGGCTTACTACCTGACCGTAACGGTGGACGGCTGCGGCTCGCTGATTTCTGCCCCGACGATGGTCGAGGTGTTCGATGTGCCAGGCATACCTGCGGTGAGCAACAGCACCACTGCCGATGCGCCTGCCTGCGATGGCGATGAGATACAATTGGAGACGGCGTTCATACCGGGCGCTACCTACCAATGGACTGGGCCGGGCGGCTTTGTGTCTTTCATTCCGAACCCGGTCATCCCGGCTGCTTCGGGCATCAATGAGGGGCAGTACTCGGTCATCGTGGACGTGGACGGATGTGCCTCTGGGCAGAACTTTACGGAGGTGTTCGTTCAGGAAATCCCATCTGTTCCGGTGGTGGTTTCCAATGGGCCGGTCTGTGCTGGCGAGGACTTGATAATGGAGGTGGCCAACATTGATACTTTGCTGACCTACCAATGGTACGACTCGCTGGGCAACTTCTTGGTGGGCGTTGGCCCGCAGTTGATTTTTGACAATGCACAGCCGATTATCAACAACACCTATTATGTGGTGGCCGAAATGAACGGTTGCGAGACCAACCCCTCGGCCATCAACAGTGCTGGCGAGGATGCCTTCCTCGTGGCGCAGGTGGACGTGCCTTCGCCTGATGTGGCCTTTGTCGGCGACGACCTGTTTGTGTGTGAGGACTCGGTGACTATCGTTGCCTTCCCGATGCAGTTTGACGGGACGGGGCAGTGGAGTCAACTTGACCCGAACTCGGGCAGCTTCATTACGCGGCCCAATGAGCTTTCGACACTGGTCGTGAATTTGCCGGAAGGCGAAAACAATTTTGTGTGGTCGGTGATAAGCGGCGCTTGTGGCATTACTTCTTCCGATACTTTGACGGTGAATCTGAACGGCTTCCCCGAAGCCTCGGCCGACCTGTTCTCGGTGGGCTATAACGAGCGCTTGGACAGCAATGTGGTCTGGAACGACCTGCCGAACACGGACGACTATTTTGTGGAACTGCTGAAACCGACGCAGGGCGGCGAGATAATCATTTTGGACAATGGCCGCTTTGTGTATCAGCCGAACGGTGGCTTTGTGGGCACGGATGTGTTTGAGTACCAACTCTGCAATGTCAACTGCCCTGATAACTGCGCCTCTGCGATAGGGACTATCGAGGTCGGCTTTGATGCACCGCTGGATGTGCCGAGCATCTTTACGCCGAACGGCGACGGGGTGAACGACGAGTTTGTGATACCGTTCCTTGCGCTCTATGAGGGCAGTGAACTGACCTTGTTCAACCGCTGGGGCGATGAAGTGCTGCACAGCAATGACTACCAAAATGACTGGGATGGAAAATACAAAGGGGAGGACATGCCGACGGGCACGTACTTCTATATCTTGAAAGTGAATGATGGGGAGGATACGGTGCTGACGGGGTATTTGTTCTTACAGAGGTAGTCGTTGGGGAGGAGAGAGGGGAGGGGGAATAAATTCCCCCTCTGTTGGAAGGGCATGGAGACGGGGGGCATGGATTTCACCATGTTTTTATGCTATGAATACCGAACAACAATGCCTTTCGTCTCCAAGCCCTTCCGAAAGCGGGGGAATTTATTCCCCCGGTATGGTTGGCTGACGGAGTTGGCGGGGCGTGGGGGAAATGGCATCGGGGGAATGAATTCCCCCTCTGTTGGAAGGGCATGGAGACGGGGGGTATGGATTTCACCATGTTTTTATGCTATGAATACCGAACAACAATGCCTTTCGTCTCCAAGCCCTTCCGAAAGCGGGGGAATTTATTCCCCCGGTATGGTTGGCTGACGGGGTTGTCGGGGCGTGGGGGAAATGGCATTGGGGGAATGAATTCCCCCTCTGTTGGAAGGGCATGGAGACGGGGGGCATGGATTTCACCATGTTTTTATGCCATGAATACCGAACAACAATGCCTTTCGTCTCCAAGCCCTTCCGAAAGCGGGGGAATTTATTCCCCCGGTATGGTTGGCTGGCGGGGTTGTCGGGGCGTGGGGGAAATGGCATCGGGGGAATAAATTCCCCCTCTGTTGGAAGGGCATGGAGATGGGTTTGGCGGTTCGGTCTTTTGGCACTTTGTTGTTGCAAGTGTTAAGGCGAACTTCAGCGAGCCGTCACTTGCAACAACGAGGTGCTTGGCTTCACTTTTAACGTGAACAGGTTCGCCTGCGGCGAATGACAAAGCGGCGTGCCGTTTTTACGTGAACGGGTTCGCCTGCGGCGAATGACAAGAGAGTAGAGATAGAAATTTGATTTTAGTAAAACCTGAATTTAAAAATTAACCAATAATAGCTCCCGTGAACGAAGCTCCGGGCATTGCTGCCCGGAGCAAATTTAAACTTGAAAAAAACATTTAAAATATGAAATACCTGTTACCATTTACGCTTGCCCTCCTTTTTTCTGGCCTGCTATACTCCCAACAGGGGGTGCAATACACGCAGTTCATGTTCAACAAACTGGCCTTCAACCCGGCTTATGCTGGTTCTCACGAAGTGCCTTGCATCTCTGCCATCCACCGCAGCCAATGGGTCGGATTGGAGGGGGCGCCGGTTTCGCAGGCGCTCAATTTCCACACGCCGCTGTTTGGCAAGAGGGTGGGGATGGGCGTCTCGGTGCAGCACGACAAGATCGGGCCGACGGATGCTTACTCGGTGAACCTCTCGTATGCCTACCGCATGAAAATAGAGGAGAACACTTTGAGCATCGGCCTGCAGGGGAGCATGCGGAGTTACAGTGTTGACTTTTCGGAAACGGAGTCGGTGATACAGAACGACGTGGCGGTGATGGAGGGCAATGCGCGCAGGATGCTGCCCAATTTTGGGGTGGGGGTCTATTATTTGGCGGAGGCATTTTATGTTGGCGTTTCGGCGCCGTACATCCTCAACAACGACATCTCACTGTACGAGACGGCCATCAGCGACAACACTGATTTTTCGGTGGAGGAGACGCATTTTTATGCGATGGCGGGGCTGAAAGTGAACATCAACGACAAGGTGAAATTCAAGCCTTCATTAATGTACAAACAGGTGAAAGCAGCGCCCGCCGACCTCGACATCAACGGCACTTTTGTATTTGGCGACCGCCTGGGGGTGGGGGCTACCTACCGCCTGGGGGGTGTCCGCAACAGCGTGGGCGAGTCGGTTGATTTTATGATGTACCTGCAGTTTGAGGGCGGGTTTAAAATCGGTGCGGCTTATGACCTGGGGCTGTCGGAGGTGAGGAAATTCAACTCGGGGAGCTTTGAGGTGATGGTCGAAAAATGTTTGAAATCGAAGGATAACAGGTTGACGAACCCGAGGTTCTTTTTGTAAGCGGAGCTAAGATTTTCCAGATTTCCAAAATCTGGAAAATCTAAACGGCCTTCCTCCAGGGGCGGGTCGCTTTAACATTTGCAACAACGAGGTTTGTTTTTTTTGAAAAATAAGGGATTTAAGATAGCATCTGGTTTTTGACCCAAGTCCAATATGGAGTTTTGGGAAAAACAAAGCCCCAGAGCTGCTTCCACTGTGTTTTGTCATCCGCTTCAGCGGAACTGCGGCGTGAAACGATTTTCCAGATTTCCAAAATCTGGAAAATCTGAACGGCTCTCCGCCAAAGGTGGATCGCTTTAACACATGCAACGACGAGGTTTGTTTTTTTTTGAAAAATAAGGGATTTGAGATAGCATCTGGTTTTTGACCCAAGTCCAATATGGAGTTTTGGGAAAAACAAAGCCCCAGAGCTGCTTCCACTGTGTTTTGTCATCCGCTTCAGCGGAACTGCGGCGTGAAACCATGTACGGCCTCCATACGCCGCAGTTCCGCTGAAGCAGATGACAAAACACAGTGGAAGCAGCTCTGGTTAAGAAAAAAGGGGATATCCGCTGCTCGTATTCCTTTTCTAAAAGGTTGAGGAATCGGGTTGGTCATTGTTCCAAGATGACCTTGTCAAGTTGATGCCCCATAAATATGTAAACCCTGCTTATCGGCAGACCCGCCTCCCGGAGGGCAGGCAGACAATAAACCTGTAAACCACTACACCAATCAACCAATACACTGTCAAATTTTTTTATCATGAACACGAAAAATTGTCCATTAATATTTTCATTGCTGCTGTGCTGCCTGCCGTTTTTTGCGAGCGGGCAAAAGGCAAAAGCAGACAAATTGTACAAAGAACTCGGCTATAAACTGGCCATTCCAGAATACGAAAAACTGGAGGACATGAGCCTGGAGGAGATGATAAAAGTGGCGAACAGCTACCGCCTCAACCATCAGACGGAAGATGCTCAATTGTGGTACTCGCACGTCGTAGAACAGACGGACGAGCCGATCTACCACCTCTATTTGGCGCAAGCCTTACAGAGCAATGGCTACTTGAAAGAGGCCAAGCAATACTATCTGGAATACCACCGGATGCTGGGCGGGGAGGCCACCGACAAGAGGGGCGAACTGCTGGCCGAGGCCATTGACCGCATCGCCGAGTTCAAGCACTCCGGGGTGCAGGTGGAAAACGAAACGGGCATCAATTCGGAGAACCTCGATTTCAGCCCTGCCTATTTTCAGGACGGGATCGTTTTTGTGTCTTCCCGAGGCACGGGCGGCCGGAAGGACAAGTGGATGGACGAGAACTTTATGGACATGTTTTTTGCGGAAAAAAACAAAGATGGCAGCCTCGGAGAGCCGAAGCCTTTTTCTAACGAACTGACCACCAAGTTCCATGAGGGGCCGGTTGTTTTTGCGCAGAACGACCACAAGATATTTTTTACCCGCAACCAGTTTGTCAAGGGCAAGCGCAAGAACAGCAAAGAGGGCATCATGAAGCAGGATATTTTTATGGCCACCAAAACGGGCAAAAAATGGTCGGAAGCGGTCAGCCTGCCTTTTAATACGGTCGAAAATGAGGAGGTTCACCCGGCCATTTCGCCCGACGGGCGGACGCTGTATTTTTCGTCTGACAGGCCGGGCGGCTACGGGCATATGGACCTGTACAAAGTTGAATTTAAAGGAGGCCATTGGGGCAGCCCGGTCAATCTGGGGGCCGATGTCAACACGCCGGGCAACGACCTTTTCCCTTTCGTACACGATGACGGGACGCTGTACTTTGCCTCCGATGGCTGGGGCGGATTGGGCGGCCTCGATATTTTTTCGACCTACCAGTTTAATGATACAACTTGGATGCGGGCGCAGAACATCGGTGCGCCATTTAACTCGCCGAAGGATGATTTTGGGCTGATATTAAATACCAGCGGTACGGAAGGCTATTTTGCTTCGGCACGGGAAGGCGGCTCTGGCGAAGACGATATTTACAGCTTCAAAAAAGGGGCGCCGATGGCCGACAAACAAAAGAAAATCCGCTCCACTATTTGTGTGTTTGATGGTGAGGACAATGCCCGCCTCATGGGGGCAAAAGTTACGGTGAAAGAAGTTTTGGAAGACGGGGAAGTGGTCACTTTGGACGATGATTTTGTGATGCGTCTGGTACAGACCGAAACAGAAAACGAATATATTTTGAAATTGAAAAAAGATTTGGTCAATTATAAAGACCAGTCTCAGCCTACCTATACGACCGACGAAAACGGGGAGTTTACCATGGAACTGAAAGAGGGGCGCAGCTATCGCTTTGTGGCCGAAAAGGATGGTTATGAAGTGGCGGAGGAGCAGTTGAAAGTGGCTGATCTGGGCAGCGAAAACAATTTTTGCATCCCCTTGGACTCCAAAAATTGTTTGATGCTGGACGGGATTACCTCTAACGAAAAATACCGGGACAAGGCTGTGCCCGGCACTACCGTTACCATGATAAACCTCTGCACGGGCGATGAACTGACCGTCCGTTCTGATGAAAATGGGGAATTTAGTTTTCCTTGTTTGGAGTGCGGTTGCGAGTTTATTTTTAAAGGCGAAAAATCCAATTTCAAATCCGGCGCTGCCGAACTTTCAACCATCGGGAAGGACTGCAAGAGCGGCGAAGTTTTGGCGGTCAACCTGCTTTTGGCACCTGTTGACAAAAGGGAATTATTGTTTGCAAGCAATGAACTCCGGGCAGGCGCTGTGGTCGAGCTGCAGAATATTTTTTATGATTTCGATAAATATTATATCCGCGACGATGCCCGCCCCGATCTCGACAAAGTGGTGGAACTGATGAAGGAATACCCGACAATAGTGGTGGAACTCGGCTCGCATACCGATTCGCGCGGGAGCAAGGAATACAACCAACAACTTTCCCAAAAAAGGGCAGAGGCAGCGGTGGATTACATCATCAGCAGGGGGATTGACTCTCGGCGCATTATTGCCCGCGGATATGGCGAGAACCAATTGCGCAACCATTGCGCCGATGGGGTAAAATGCACGGAAACGGAGCATCAGTTCAACCGCCGGACGGAGGTGAAAATAATTTCCAACGACGAGCCGGGTTTAGAAGTTAAATATATTGATAATAAACCGATGAGGATAGATAAGGCGTATTTTGGGAATTAGTGATTAGTGATTGGTGATTAGTGGGCCAGGGCTTTGGTGTTCGGGTATATGTTTGGGTGTGAAAGGGGAGATTCTTTGCAATAAAAATAAAAAGAGGTTTTATGTTTATGGTATTTATTGTTTAAATATTTTAGCAATGTAATTAATTTGAATACCAATGTAAGTTAAGCCTTTGGATAAGCTGGTTTTTAATTGGCTTTTTCAGGGGCTTTTTTTATTTGTTTTATTTAAACCATTCAGCTCGATGTTTCAGTTTGCCTGCGGCAATGACAAAAAAAAATATCGTGCTGAATGGTTTTAAATAAAGTAAATAATTAGGGAAAATATAGCCGCACCGCATTGTTCAAAACATCATAAATTGCTCGCTCCTATATCTTCTTTTAATGTCGGCAATTTCCTTCCTTTATATACCAATAATTCATTGCCATTATCGGCTTCATTATTTTTAAAAATACAGCTTTCTGCATGTTCGGATATATTGTCGTAATTGCTCAACAAAAACCCGGATGCGCCCATTTTTGAATTGTTTTTTATAAAGCTGCAATTAATAAAAATGGTTTCGTTCGCTTCGATATTATTGGTAAAATACCCGCCGCCATATGGTGCTTCATTTAAAACAAAAAAGCAATCGGAAATGGAGGAATGTTCTGGCTGGGCGGAAACATTGTCGGCAATGGCACCGCCCGCGATGCTTGCTTTGTTTTTTAAAAATGAGCAGGAATTGAAATCAATGGCAGCCGTTCCTTTTCCGCTTTGGTTGAAAACGGCGGCGCCTTCCCAAGCGGAGTTGTCCATGAAATTGCAGTTGCGGACAGTGGGTGTGGAACGCCCGTTCTGTTTGGTGCAAATATTGAAAATACCTGCGCCGCTGCGGTCCCTTTTGCCCGGCGTTCCTTCTGCGTCGGCATAGCCGTCCATGATGAAAAAACCATCGAGAACCGTTGTGTTTGCTGCGTTTTCAAAGTAAACGACCGTTTGAGAATTGTCCAATAAATCGTCCCGGCCGATGTTGCCGCTGAGGATGGTGGCGTTGGCTTTTACCTTCCTTTCGTCCAATGAATATTCATGGCCGGCAAAGCCTCCGTAGAGCTGTACGCCGCTCGGAATTTCGAAAGATTGGCTTCTTTCTTCGGGCGTGCAGTTTTCACAATTAGATGGTGTGTAAGTCCCTTTTGCTACCCATATTTGGGTGCCGGGTGCGGCGATGCGCAATGCTTTTTGCAGGTCGCCGATGGGGTCTTCCCAAGAATAGCCGTCGCCGTTTGCGCCGGATTTCACGAATAGGGTCTGGGTGTTTGCATTAAAATAAAATGCGCCCAAAAGGCAGAGTGTAAAGATGTGTCTGAACATAGTTTTGTAAGTGTTTGTTTTTTGTTCTTAATTAAAAAAAGGAGGTTTGAAAAAAGTGTTTAAAAGTGTTGTGCCGGGCAGTCTCCCGGATTGCGTTTTTGTTTTTTGTAGCCCAAAATATATGATAGGTTTATAAGTGCTGGTGGGTATAGGGCAATAATAAATTCGATTTTAAATAGTCACAAAACCGGTTGTTTTTTTATTGCGCCACAAAGGTAAATGTGTTTTGCTTTAAAAAGCAATAGGCAGCCAGAATGTCAAGTATTGGATTTATAGTTTGTGTGACAGGGATGTTTTTGTTTTTTATGAAAATAATATAAAAAAGTAATTGAGGATAAAGTGTTTGTATATTTATGGAGGTGGGTTTTTGTGCCAATATACTGGTGGAAAAAACAGTGTTTGGAAATAGTTTTTATTCGGAATAATATTTTTAAAAAAAGGTGGGTGAGTGTTTGTTGTTTTGACTGGGAAAAAGGTTTTTGGTCACATTGTATCTGCTCAATATTTTTTCACATAAGCTGTTCCAGAAAATTACAGCCATATTGTTGTGGCTTTGGCTTGGATATAATGACGTGGTATTTAATCTATTCAACCAAACATAAAACTCCGCTCTTTTGTCATTCGCCTTTGGCGAACCTGTTCACGAAAGAAGTGAAGCCATGGATGCCGCCCTAACGTGAACAGGTTCGCCAAAGGCGAATGACAAAAGAGCGGATTAAATATTTAAGCGTTAAGGTTAGTGATGTGTGTTCGACATTATTAGTATCTTACCGATAATATTCGTGTTTTTTTTGGCAAAATATTTTAGCGGCGAGATTTTCCAGATTTTGAAAATCTGGAAAATCTTACGGTTCTGGCTTGTCCAGGTTAGGAGGGAAATATAGTTGGGCATGAATTGCTTTGAGAAGCAAAAAATCCCCTAATTTCACCCCTTCAATCAAATTTCAAAATAAAGAACAAATATGAAAAAGAATTTCTTCCTGTTACTGGCCTTCACTTTCTTGTTGGCCGCTTGCGGTGGCGACCGCCCTGCACCTACTCCCAAAACCACAACTGAAACCACCGCTCCTTCTACCGATGATTTCAAATGGCAGACGGAAACCTTTGCCGACAAAAAAATCATCCGCTACCAAGTACCGGGTTTCGACAAGCTGAGCCTGCAGCAGAAAAAACTGGTCTATTACCTGACCCAAGCGGGCTTGGCCGGGCGCGACATCACTTACGACCAGAACTATAAGTACAACCTCGCCATCCGCCATGCGCTGGACAAAATAATGGCCAATTACAAAGGCGACAAAAGCATGAACTGGGGGGCACTGCAGCTTTATGCAAAAGAGGTCTGGTTTGCCAACGGCATCCACCACCATTATAGCAACGACAAATTCAAGCCCGGCTTCCCGCAGGAGTATTTTACGAAAGTGATGGGCGAGGTGGGCGCAAAGCTCTCCAAAGAAGCATTGGCCGCCATCTTCGACCCCTCGGTAGCGCCCAAAAAAGTGGACCAGACCAACCAGAACAGGCTCGTCGAAAACTCTGCTGTCAATTTTTACAGCGACAACGTGAGCACTGCCGAGGCCACGGCATTTTACAAGCACATGGGCGACCCGAACGATCCCACCCCGCCGCTTTATGGGCTGAACACCAAATTGGTAAAGGACGCAAAGGGCAAACTGGTGGAGAAGGTATGGAAAATCGGAGGCATGTACGGCCCGGCCATCAAAGAGGTGGCAGGGTGGATCGAAAAGGCAGCGGGCGTTGCCGAAAACAAAGCGCAGGGAGATGCCCTCCGGCTGCTGGTCGAATATTACAAAACGGGCGACCTGCGAAAATTTGACGAATACAGCATTGCCTGGGCCAGCGCGACGGCAGGCGACGTGGACTACATCAACGGCTTTATCGAGGTTTACAACGACCCGCTCGGATACAAGGGCAGCTTCGAGACCATCGTCGAGATCAACGATTTTGAGGCGTCCGACCGCATGAAAGTAGTGGCCGAGAGCGCCCAGTATTTTGAGGACAACTCGCCGATAATGGACCAGCACAAAAAGAAAAACGTGGTGGGCGTGTCCTATAAAGTGGTCAATGTGGCAGGCGAGGCAGGCGATGCTTCCCCCTCCACCCCCATCGGCGTCAACCTGCCCAACTCCAACTGGATCAGGGCGCAGCACGGCTCCAAGTCGGTCAGCCTCGGCAACATCGTGGAGGCTTACGACAAGGCTTCTGGAGGAGGGGTGCTCAAGGAATTTGCCAACGACAAAGAGGAAATAGAAAGGGTGGAAAAGTACGGCGGCATCGCCGACAAAATGCACACCGCCCTGCACGAAGTGATCGGCCACGCGAGTGGACAGATAGAACCCGGCGTGGGCAGCCCCGCCAAGACCATCAAGAACTTTGCCTCTGCCCTCGAAGAGGCCCGCGCCGACCTCGTGGCCCTCTACTACCTCATGGACAACAAGCTCGTGGACATGGGCCTGCTCGAAAGCCTCGATGCCGGAAAGGCCTCTTACGACGACTACCTCCGCAACGGCTTGCTGACACAGCTCCGACGCATTGACCCGGGCAAGGACATCGAGGAGGCGCACATGCGCAACCGAGCCATGATCTCTTGGTGGGTACTCGACAAGGGCCGAAAGGACGGCGTTGTCGAAATGGCCAAAAGGGACGGCAAAACTTACGTGGACATCAAGGACTACAAAAAATTGCAGCAGCTTTTTGGCGAGCTGTTGAGGGAGGTGCAGCGCATCAAATCACAGGGCGATTACGCTGCCGCAAAAGCACTTTTTGAAAAATACGGCATCAAGGTGGACCCCGAGCTCCACAAGGAAGTGCTTGCCCGTGCCGAGAAACTCCACATCCCGCCATACGGTGGTTTTATCAATCCGAAACTGGTGCCCGTCATGGAAGGCGGAAAAATTACCGATGTGAAAGTGGAATACCCGGATGACTTTACGCAGCAGATGTTGGAGTATGGTAGGGAGTATGGTTTTTTGGGGGAGAGTAATTAAAAGAAAGAAAAATTAGTAAGCGTAAATCATCCCGAATATGCTGATTTTGCAGATTCGGGATGATTTGAGATGTGTTAATAAATCAGGACACGAAACTATCCTAATCGGTGGTGTTAATTTTGACGTGATCCCAAACACTTAAGCCAAGCCCCCGTCTCCGCTGCTTTGTCATCCGCCTTTAGGCGGATCTGTTTACGTTAGAAGTGCAGCCATGCAGCCTCCCTAACGTGAGCAGATCCGCCTAAAGGCGGATGACAAAGCAGCGGAG
>DROJ01000161.1 GCA_011321935.1 Bacteroidota bacterium
AGAATGTGTGGAAACTAATGAATATTTATTATTACTATTTGATAAAAACACACTACAAACTGCTTACATGACTGGCATTCAATCCATTAGCCCAATACTTGAAAGCGGGAAATGAGCCGGTCTTTAAAGGTACGGCCCACGGGCAGGCTCAGGTTTTTCAGCCGTACTTCGTTGCCCCCGATGGATAGGTTTTCGATCATGTTCAACTGGATGATGTACTGTTTGTGGATGCGGATAAACGCCTTTTCGGGGAGTTTTTTCAATATCCTGACGAGGGAGATATTGACGAGGTGCTTTTCATTTTCGACGGTGTGGATCATGCAATGGTTGCCGTGCGACTGCACATAAACGATGTCCTCGACGGGTACTTTTTGCAGGTTGGTCTGGGTCTTGATGAGCAGGCAGTTTTTGACCATCAGGTCTTCTTTCCAGCCTTCGTAATTGTCTTGGTTCATGTCGTTGCGCAGCAGTTTTTGCAGTACAAACTCAATGTTGCTCTGCAGGGTGAGCTTGTCGAATGGCTTGATAAGGTAGCCGACATAGCTGGTCTTTTTTGCCCGCTCGTACAGTGCCTCGTCCTTGAGCGAGGTGACAAATAAAATGGGGATCTGTTTTTCTTTTAATTTTTCTGCCACTTCTATCCCGTTGTATTTCCCCTCGATATTGATGTCCATGATGATGAGGTCGGGTTCCATCATATTGGCCATATAAAGGGCCTCATTGGAATTGTCGGTCACATGCACCACTTGATAGCCGAGGCCATGTACGAGCATCTCCATTTCGGTGGCGAAAAGGGGTTCATCTTCGACGATCAGGATTTTTATTTTTTTCATTTTAAATGTCGGTTCAATTTGTAAATGACAATTGCGGGGTGAAATTAGAAATTGCATTTGAATATTTTGAGCGCTTAAAGGCAGGATGAAAAGGGGCGGAAATATATGATGCCGGATATTTACATTTATCATTTTACTATTGCAGAATATCAGCTTTATTTCGACAGATATAATTTAAAATAACAGTTTGTTTTTTTTTAAATCGCAACTGTTCAAGCCCGGCTCCCTGCCCTTCCGAAAGAGGGGGAATTAATTCCCCCTCTTTCGGAAGGGCAGGGAGCCGGGCTGCAAGGTTCGTTCACTTACCTTGAAAGATTAAAACAATATTTATCATCTTTGTATTTGATTATAAAGCCTATTTTGGTTCAGCATAATTGGCCGCAACGGACACCTCTCCTATCGGCAAAAACACCTGCACCGCCGTCCCTTTTCCTTCCTCGCTTTCAACAATTATTTTTCCTTTGTTCAGCTCCACCAATTCTTTCACCAGCACCAGCCCAAGGCCGCTGCCTTTCTCCCCCGCCGTCCCCTTTTTTGTTTTTTTATTTCCCAGTGAAAATAAATTGCGTTGCTGCTGCACGGACATGCCGATACCGGTATCTTTTATTTTAATTAAAATATAGTCTTTTTCTTTTTTTGCAGATATAGAAACAGTATCGCCACGGTGTGTATATTTTATACTGTTGGAAATTAAATTGCGCAATATAGTCGCCGTGCCATTTTCATCCGCGTATATAAAAATAGTTTCTGGCATATTAGCTGATATATCAATTCCTTTTCTTTCCGCCTGCCCCCGGACACTATTTAATATATGCGCTGTTTTTTCTGCCAATTGTATATTTACCGGATTATATGGAATGGCGTTTTTTTGCTGCAATGCCCAGTCCAACAAGTTGTCCATCAGATTGGTGAGGTTGCTTACGGCAGTATCTATCTGTTCGCCAAATTCATTGATTCGCTGCGGTTGTTTTCGTTTTATAAAATAATTTATTTTGTCCGTCACGCCGCGGAAATTATAAACGGCATTGCGCATATCGTGGGCGATGATGGCAAAGAAGCGGTCTTTGGTTGCGTTGAGGTTTTCCAGTTGTTTGTTCTGCTCTTCCAATAAAGTTTTTTGGCTCAATACGGTTTTGGTGCGGTTGGTGACTTCTTGCTCCAAACGCTTTTTATCTTTTTTTAATTGATAGGTCCGCCATTTATAAAAACCCGTGGCTGCCCCCATCAATAAAATTCCGCTCAGGGTCAAAAACCATGTTTTATAATAAAAAGGCTTTTCCACAAAAACGGGGATGCTTAAATTTTGGGCGGTCTCCCTTCCCCGGCTCGACCGGGCTTTTAATTGCAGCTTGTAATTGCCATAAGGCAGGCCATTGATGCGAAGAAAATTTTCCTCCATGAAATTCCACTCCTCCTGCCAACCCTCGATTTTGTAAGCATAGCTGACTTTATCGCCTTCGACAAAATTGGGCAAGATAAATTTCAGGTAAAATGACCGGTCAGAAGGGAGCAGGACGATTTGTTTGTTTTTCAAAAAACCCTTGGTTTCATTTAAAACCTCCCCTTTTGAATTGAATTTTTCAAACTGTAAAATTTGAATGCTATGTTGGATGTTCCCGCCTGTTTTATCCAAAAAATCTTTTGGGTAAAAAGCAGTCACACCGCCCAGCCCCCCAAAATATAAGCGGCCGTCTGCTCCCCGGTAATGCGAGCCGGTATTGAATTCTTTGTGCGGGATACCGTCCCTTTTTAAATAGGTATTCACCCGGTGCGTTTCTTTGTGAAACCGCATCAGGCCATTATTGCTGGGCAGCCACAAATAATTAAACCCATCCTCATAAACCGCATAAATTGTATTGTCCGACAAGCCATCTACGGTTGTAAATTGTTGACAGTTGCCCGCTTTCCGGTCCCACCTGAGCAGGCCGCCGCCCGAAGTCCCCAGCCAAAAAACCCCATCGCCGTCAATATGCAGGTGCAGCAAATTTTCAAAGGGCAGGTCGCCGGTATTAATGCCAAAATGATTTATGATCCCTTTTTGGGGGTCGAGTAAATACAGGCCACTCGTGCTGCTGAGGTAAACGCCATCCTTATTTTCAACAAAAGCATTTATGCCGCTCTCCGCTAAACCCGGATATTCATTATACTTCGTAAAAGAGACCAACTCCTTTTGCAGGGTGTCAACATAAGCCAATCCTTTTTTAAACGTCCCTATCCAAAGCTGTCCGGTTTTAGTATCCTGGTAAAGCTCCCGCGCGGCAATGGGCCCACCGAGGGGGTCGTAATCCTCATGCTGGAAAATTTCATGTTTATTTTTTGTCGGCAGGTAGCGTATGGCCCTTGCCACATAATCCCCAAGCCACAAATCCCCTGCCCTGTCCCGGATGGCGCCGACATATCCAAAATCACAGATCCGTTCTGCCGCCCCTGTTTTTTTGTTTATTTTATGAAGCCCTGCGGCAACGATATAAAGGTTGCCCTGCCGGTCTTCAATAATCCCCCTTGTGTCAACCGTATTGTCGGATGGCGTCAGGTAGTTGGTAAAATTGGAAACAGAGGTGGACACTTGGAGCAGCCCGTTGGCAGTGGCCAACCACGCATCATTGTTATGGTCAAAATTGATATGGAACGGGTTGTGATATTCAAAATCGATTTTCCATGGTTTTAATTCATCCGAACCGTCACCGTCCAATACGTCTGCAATCAATAGCTTGCCGGAGGTGTCCAAAACATTCACATATTCATTTTGGAAAACCCAGAGCCTGCCGGCTTTATCTTGGCAGGTGGGGCGCAAGGTGAACCAGTACCTATCAAAATCGGCAGGCTGGCCTTTATCAGTTAAAATTGGCCGGACAGAGGCCCCGTCCTTGTCAAAAAACCATAAACATATCAACTCGGTGACTAAATCTTTGCCATGTTTTTTTGTATATGGAAGGTATTGTTCCAACCAAATCCTTCCGTTGATGCCGGCATATATTCTCTGAACGGAGTCCGGCAATGCGACGGTGTTCAGTACATTGCCCAGGGTATCCGAAACAAGGAGCTGTTTGCCGCGCAGCATTCCGATGCGCCCGTCAGGAGTGACGGCAATATCTTCAAAAAATTCACTTGGGGCATCTTTGGCAATCAGCATAAAACCCTGCCCGTCAAATTTGTACAATGCGCCGTCCTTCAAGCTCAACCAAATATTGTGGGACGCATCCCCGCCCACCCAATGGATGTCGCCCATTGAAAAAGGGAGTTCAAAAGTGGCCGCCAATGTTTTTGCCCGCTGTTCAATGCGGTCGAAAACATCTATTGACCAGGTCCCGTTTTTTTCTGGGATGCTAAAATCTTTCACTTGTTGAAACCAGAGCCGCCCCCGTTTGTCTTCCAAAATGTTGAAAGTGAGCCCCCTGCTGAAGCCATGTTCCGTTCTTGAAAACACTTTAAACTCCTGCCCGTCGTAGCGGCTGATTCCAGATTGGGTGCTTACCCAAAGAAAACCTTTGCTGTCCTGAAAAACATGGTGTACCTGACGGTGGGGCAAACCGTCTTCAACGGAGATATGGCGGATGGAGGTGAGGACGCTTTGAGCGGGCAGCCACAAGGCGGCGAATGACCAAAATATTGTGTGAATTATCCTTTTCATGCCATGCCCAATTTTTACCCTTGCAAAGTAAGCAATGAAGAAAGAATAAGTTGGCCATTCCGACGAGTTTATTTTTTGTGGGCGGGCATAAATATCGGCCCAGAGTTGCAGGTTTTCATGGCGAATGGGCAGGTTGTGGAAATTTTTTGCCCCACAATACACGCCCAGCTATTTTTGGGGGACAAAACAGCAGTGCTTCTTGAACGTGTTGATAGATGGCCAGCGCTGTTAGCGCTTGAAAAACACTACGAATGCGAATGACCGATTAAATTTTGCGAGTATTAGACCTTATTCGGATTTGTGTGCGCCAGCACACAAACCGTCCAAATTCATTGCTTTTGAAAAGGCTTTATACAAAAAATTTTAGAATAAAGCCTATTGATTGTCAATGGTTTTGGCTCCACGTTTACTAAACTTGAGTCCACTCCGAAAACCCCGATTTGCTGAATTTTTAAAATTTAGCAAATCTGTAATCTACTGAAAATCAGCAATTTGTTTTCAACCCAGCATTCGCATTACGGGGGGAAATCCCCCAACATCTGTCCGTCAACTCATTCAAAAGCACTGCCCAAAAAAAGGTTATGAAAAAGATTGCCCTCCAATTCCTCCCTTTGTCAATGCTGCTGATGTCGTTTTCCAATGCCTTCGGCCAGCGTTGCCTCACCAGCCACGTCCGCGATGCGAACATTGCCGACAACCCGGCCATTCTTGAACGGGTCAAGGCCATTGAAAAATCTACCCAAAAATGGATCAGGGAACAGTACCAGCCAAATGCGAAACTGGCACCGGTGACCATCCCCGTGGTCGTCCATGTGCTTTGGCGGCTGCCAGATGAAAACATCAGCGACGAGCAAATCCAATCTCAAATTGATGTTTTAAATGAAGACTTCCGCAAGCTCAACGGCAACCTGTCTTCAACCCCCGCTGCCTTTCTGGGACTGGCCGCCGATGTGGAACTGGAGTTTTGCCTCGCCACCACCGATCCCAACGGCAACCCCACCAACGGCATCACCCGCACCCAGACCGACGTTGACGACATCGGCATGACCCAAGACTATTTCGACGAGTATTATGGCGGAAAATCAGCTTGGGACATTTCCAGGTACGTGAACATCTGGGTCTGCGATATTGGCGACGATGGCACTTTGGGCTTTGCCACCCCGCCCGGCACTGCCGACCCTGCAGAGTCGGACGGACTGGTCATCGGCCATCAATTTTTTGGGACAACGGGTACCGCTGCCAACTCTAGCCCAAACCACCTCGGACGGACCACCACTCACGAGATGGGACACTATTTCAACCTCGAACACCTGTGGGGGCCGGGCGACGGCGGCTGCAACGAAGATGATTTTGTGGACGACACCCCGCTCCAATTTACCGAAAGCAACGGTTGCCCCACCTTCCCCCTCACCGACCAATGTACGGCAAGCGGCGACGGCATCCTCTACGTCAACTACATGGACTATACCGACGATGACTGCATGACCATTTTTACAGAAGGGCAAAAGGCCCGGATGCTCGCCGCCCTCAACGGCCCCCGCTCCTCCCTCTTGGACTCGCCGGCCTGTACTCCCGCCACAGCCGTGACCGAGCAGGGCAGGCCATCATTTGAAATTTCCCCAAACCCCGCCTCCGGCGAATTGAACATTGTTTTGAAAAACAACAAGCTGCGCCTTGTTGCCCTGGAACTGCTCAACGGGAACGGAAAGGTGGTAAGGAGGCAAGCAGCCGACCAGGCCACAAAAACCACAATGCCGCTCGACCAAGTGCCCGCAGGTTTTTACTTTTTGAAATTGATCGGCCAATCGGGCACCCTGACCAAAAAGGTGTGCGTGGTGAAAAACTGAGGGCCCCATACTTGACCTCTTTAGTGGTTCGATTCGTAATTAGCGGACTATTTATTTCTTGGTAAATACCACATTATCAAGGATTTGGCGAACTAATCACTAATCAACTAATTACGAATCACTGCATTAGGCTTTCCCGAAGCGAGTTCAGGAAAATCCAAAGCGGTCAAGTATAAAAACAACAGCAACAAAAATGACAATGGTCAAATTAACAATCGTATTGTCCGGCCTACTTCTGTTTGGCCTGATTTCCTGCTTTGCAATTAAAGAAAAAAAGAGCGCAGAAAACGGCCCGGACATACTGGCCTCTTACTCAAAAGGACCCTGCTTTGGCAAATGCCCGGTATTCGAGTTCCTTGTTTTTGAAAATGGGGAGGCAATATATATTGGCGAAAAAAATGTGGCCAGGATCGGCACCTATACTGCCACCCTTGACAGTACACAAATGTCAACTTTGAAAAATGCCTTCGAAAAAAGCGGCTTCAGTTCTTTCAAAGGCGAGTACCTCTCGAACATCAGCGACCTGCCCATCATCTCTATTCAGTACCGGCAGAAGGTCTGTGATTTTCATAAAAGGAAGGCCCCAGAAGCACTTTGGGCACTTGCCAGCCACTTGGAAGAGTATATCGAAAAACTGGAATGGAAAAAGGAATAAGGGAGTTTGTAATAAATAACCTAATGGTACAAATCGTAATTAGCCAACCACATACTACTATACATCAGTTTATTGTTAGAAAGACAGATTGTTGCCAACTAATTGGTTATGAGCGGGTTACAAAACCCACTGGCAGTATGTCCCATTTTTATCCAATAAGGTTTCGCCCCTTTCTTAATTAACCGTCTC
>DROJ01000162.1 GCA_011321935.1 Bacteroidota bacterium
CCAAACCGAATTGCCATTTGATGAAATCAATAAAGCAATTGTGGTCATAGGTTTTAAATAATGAAATGGCGGACGGAAGTTCCGTATCAAAAAAAGGTTGACCCGTTCGGCCTATTTTATACAAATCCATCCCCGCCCATTTTTCACTTATCATTAAAAATGAAATGATCAATTTAGTAGATACCTTTTCGGACTTTAAGTCCAGCAAAAACATTGACAGGCCAACGATGGTACGGGTGCTGGAAGATGTGTTCCGCACATTGATCAAGAAAAAATACGGCTCTGATGACAACTTCAACGTGATCGTCAACACCCAGCAAGGAGACCTCGAACTGTGGCGGGTCAGAACCATCGTGTCCGATGGAGAGGTGACCGATGACCGGAGCCAGATATCCATTTCCGAAGCCCTGTCCATTGACGACAGTTACGAGATCGGAGAAGAATGTTATGAGCAACTGTTCTTGGAACACTTTGGCCGCCGGGCTATCCAGGCAGCAAGGCAAACACTGATTTCCAGGATCATGGAACTGGAAAAAGACGACATTTACAAGCAATATGTTGAGCGCGTGGGCGACCTTGTGGTCGGAGAAGTGAGCCAGATCATCAAGCGGGAATTTTTGATAATAGACGATGCGACCGGCCATGAACTGCTGATGCCAAAAGGAGAAACCATCCGCGGCGATTTTTTCCGCAAGGGCGATATAGTGAGGGGCATCATCAAGAACGTAGAGATGAAAAACAACACCCCCGTAGTGATCGTATCCCGCACCGACAATGAATTCCTCGAAAAATTGATGGAGCAGGAAGTCCCCGAAATAGAAGATGGCATCATCGCCGTCAAAAGGATTGTTCGCCTGCCCGGCGAGCGGGCAAAGGTGGCCGTTGAGTCATACGACGACCGGGTAGATCCGGTAGGGGCTTGCGTGGGCATGAAAGGTTCGCGTATCCACGGCATCGTCCGGGAACTGAAAAACGAAAACATTGACATCATCAATTTTACCAATAACGAGAGCCTGTTCATTCAACGGGCATTGACGCCGGCCAAAGTGTCAACTATTGAACTGGACGCTGAAAAAAGAAGGGCTTCCGTTTACCTCGAACCCGATCAGGTTTCGCTGGCAATCGGCAAAGGAGGAACAAATATCAAATTGGCCAGTAGGCTGACGGAGTACGAAATTGATGTTTACAGAAATACCGATGAACATGAAATTGACGATGTTGACCTCGATGAATTCTCCGATGAAATCGAAGGCTGGATCATTGAAGAGATAAAACGCATCGGTTGTGATACGGCAAGGAGCGTCCTTGAACTGAGCAAAGATGAATTGGTGCGGAGAACAGAACTGGAAGAGGAAACCATCGAAGAAGTGTTGAGGATTCTGTCGGCAGAGTTTGAGTAACAGCGGATCGCAAGTTCCAAATTATTCGACGGGGGCTACCCTTGCCAACAATGGCTTGATTTACAGAAATAGTTTTTTTTATTATAATTTTTTTAATGAGTAAACGCTTAGTCAAAGTAGCGAAAGAACTGAATGTGGGTACTTCCACCATTGTCGATTTTCTCAAAGAGAACGGATTTGAGATCGATAGCCGCCCTACGTCCAAAGTGACGGAGGAAATGGAAAACCTCCTGCACGAGAAATACTCCAAGTCCATCGCCATCAAAGAGCAAGCAGACTCCTTGCTGATCGGCATACGCCCTAGCCCGAAAAAAGAACCTGCTCCAGAGCCGGAGCCTGTTTCCATTTTATCGCCGCCACCACCACCGCCAGTTGTAGAGCCTGTTGCTGTACCTGAAAAACCTCCGGTCATTGAGGAGCCTCCGGTTGCTGAAGAACCTCCGGTCACTGAAGAACCTCCCAAAAAAGAGCCACGCGTCGGTCTCAAAATAAAAGGCAAAATCAACCTCGACAAAAAGGGCAGGCCCGTAAAAGAGAAAGTAAAAGAGGTCAAGCCCGAACCAATACCTGTTGTGCCTGAACCTGTCAGCGAAAAACCCAAAAGTGAAATCCCTGCCGAAGCACCACCAGTAGAAGTGCCCGCCGCCAAAGAAGAAACACAACCGGGCGAAGCTAAAGTCAGTGAAGACAAAAAAGAAAGTGGGTCTCCAGCACCATCAGATGACAGCCCCGCTGACAAGAGCGAAGAAGATGCTGCAAAAAAGCCCGGCGACAATATGGTGCGCGCTGTAACCCCAGAACTTAGAGGCCTGAAGATTTTGGGCAAAATAGATATTCAAAAGAAGAAGAAAGAAGCCAGGCCAAAAAAGAAGAAAAAAGAAGAGCCGCAGAAAGGACGGGCGAAAAGTGGTGATAAAGGAGGCCAACAGGAATCAAAACCCAATGCTGCATCTGGCAGTTCAGAGGGAAGAAGAAGAAGGCGCACCCGCAGGAAAGTGACCGTGAGCGAAGGGAGAAACGCAAATCAAAACCAGAGTCAAGGAAGAAGGGGCGGCGGTGGCCGCAGGGGCGGAACAAGAGAAGTTTCAAAGAAAGAAGTTGACGACCAAATCAAAAAAACCATGGCGAGCCTCTCTGGGGCAGGAAAGAAAAAACGCCAGAAAATGCGCCGTGGAGCGAGAGAGCGCCTCAGAGAGAAACAGGAGTTGATGGAGATGGAAGGCGAAATCACAAAATTGCAAGTAACTGAATTCGTGACTGTCCAGGAACTTGCAAACATGATGGACGTAACTGCCGCAGAGGTCATTACGACCTGTATGAGCTTGGGCGTTTTTGTTTCCATCAACCAGCGTCTGGACGCAGAACTGATCGAACTCGTTGCCAGTGAGTACGACCATGAAGTTGAATTTATCAGTGTCGAAGATCAAACGGATGCAGACCTCGAAGAGGAAGATGCACCCGAAGATATGAAGCCACGCGCTCCGATAATAACTGTGATGGGGCATGTGGACCATGGTAAAACCTCCCTGCTCGATTACATCAGAAAGACCAAAGTTGCCGATGACGAGGCAGGGGGCATCACCCAGCACATCGGTGCCTATGAAGTAGAAATTGACGGCAAGAAAATGACCTTCCTCGATACGCCGGGCCACGAAGCATTTACGGCCATGCGTGCCCGCGGCACAAAAGTCACCGACATCGCCATCATCGTGGTAGCTGCCGACGACAATGTGATGCCACAGACCAAAGAGGCCATCAGCCACGCACAAGCGGCCGATGTGCCGATGGTTTTTGCCATCAATAAAATTGATAAAGAAGGGGCTTCCCCCGACCGCATCAAGCAAGAACTTTCCGGCATGAACATCCTCGTCGAGGAGTGGGGCGGCCAGTACCAATCGCAAGACATTTCTGCCAAAACGGGTGAAGGCATCCCCGAACTACTTGAAAAAGTACTGCTCGTTACCGAAATGGCCGAGCTAAAAGCCAACCCCAACCGCCCCGCACAAGGTACGGTTCTCGAAGCATCCCTTGATAAAGGAAAAGGTTACGTCACCAGTGTACTCGTGCAGCGGGGAACATTAAAAATCGGCGATGCAGTGGTTGCCGGCGAATATTCCGGAAAAGTAAAAGCCATGTTCAATGAACTCGGCGCAAGGGTGAAAGAGGTCGGCCCATCGGCACCGGTGGCCGTGTTAGGCTTGAGCGGCGCACCGCAAGCTGGAGAGCGTTTCAAGGTAATGGAAAGCGAAACCGAGGCTCGCCAATTGGCCAGCAAACGTGCCCGTATCAACCGCGAGCAGACCCACCGTGCTACCAAGCGGATCAGCTTGGACGAAATCGGCCGCCGTCTGGCTTTGGGCACATTTAAAGAACTCAACCTCATTGTAAAAGGTGACGTGGACGGCTCTGTCGAAGCCCTTTCTGATTCCCTCATCAAACTTTCGCTCGAAACCGTTCAGGTAAATGTCATCCACCGGGCAGTCGGCCAGATCGCCGAATCCGACGTGCTGCTGGCCTCTGCTTCCGATGCCATCATCATTGGCTTCCAAGTGCGCCCATCCCTGAATGCAAGGAAACTTGCCGAACGGGAAGGGGTCGAAATAAAGCTGTACTCCATCATTTACCAAGTGATCGAAGACATCAAACTGGCCATTGAAGGCCTCCTCGAACCGACCAGGGAAGAAAAGATCATTTGCAACATCGAAGTCAGGGAGGTTTACAAAATCAGCAAAGTTGGCACCGTTGCCGGCTGTATAGTCAGAGATGGGAAAATCAACCGCAACACCAAAGTCCGGATCATCCGGGACGGCATTGTCGTTTACCCAACCAAAGAAGGGGCAGTTGCTGAACTCGGCTCGCTCAAGCGCTACAAAGACGACGTAAAAGAAGTCAGCAAAGGAATGGAATGCGGCCTGACCATCAAGAAATACAACGACCTCAAAGAAGGTGACATCGTTGAGGGATATGAAGTTGTTGAAATAAAACAGAAATATGGAAAGTGACCCCTGTTCCATTTTTTGTAAATAAAAAAACCTCCCGCAAACTCAATTGCAGGAGGTTTTTTATTTTAACAGCTTACTTGGGAACGCACAAAAATTCCCCAATTCCCCAATTTCCTAATTCCCCAATTTCCCAACTTCCAACTTCTCCCGCAAAAATGCCAGCGCCAGCCCGTTCGCTTCCTGTGCCGCTGCCTCATTATAGCGGGGGCTGCTCGGATTGGCAAAAGCATGGTCGGCATCGAACCAATGCACCTCGAAGTTTTTTCCTGTTGCTTTGGTAAGCCCCTCGAACTTGCCTATTACCTCGTCGGTGATCCATTTATCTTTTTTGGCAAAGATGCCAAGTATATCCGCTTTGAGAGGTGCAAGTTCTGCGGCCTTTTCCACGGGTATCCCATAGTACATCACACATCCAGCGCCCTTGTCGCCAGCGAGTATGCTGCTCCGCAATGACCAGCCACCGCCAAAGCACCAGCCGATGGTCGCTACTTTCCCGGCGTCTCCCACCAAGTCCAAAGCCCCTGAAATAATGGCTTTGCAGCGTTCCGGTTTTACGGCCTGCATGAACTTGCTCGCCTCGTCCCTTTGCGTAGCAACGTTGCCGTCGTAAAGGTCAAGGGCGAGGACGTTGACATTGCCAAGCTCCTTGAACAAGCGCTCGGCCTCCTGTTTGATGTGGTCGTTCAGGCCCCACCATTCATGGATTACAAAAAGGTATTTGTCGCTCTCGCTGGCTGGGGCAAGGGCATATGCTTTGCCTGTTTTGCCATCAGGGGTCGGGAATTCCTTCATCGCGCCTTTGCCCTTGAAAGCGATTTTCTCCGGCGTTTCATGTGCATTTCTAAAACCCTCGTCTTTGGTGAGTTCGGCCATGCTGTCGCTTTTTTGTTCAGCAGAAGGGCTGTTGCATTGGAAAAAACAAAGGCAGGCAAACAATAGGAACGGGAAGTAAAGTTTGTTCGATTTCATTTTTTATGATATTTGGTGCAGTCCCTTACATGTGAGGTGGTGGCATATTAGTCTGCTCAACCCCCTTAAATGTTGACCTGCAGTTTTATTGTGTTTTTATGTTAGTTCCAATGTGTTTTTATGTGGCAAAAGCCTTTTTTCTGCCAACTCAATATATTCTTGGTTTGTATCAAAACCCACATATTTCCGGTTACTTTTTAAGGCCGCAATTCCCGTTGTTCCACTTCCCATAAATGGGTCTAATACAATGTCGTTTGTAAATGAAAACAATTGGATCAATCTATATGGCAAATCAACAGGAAATGGGGCCGGATGCCCAATTCGTCTTGCCGATTCCGCATTAAAAGTCCATATTGATTTTGTCCATTCCATAAAGTCGTCTCTGGATATAGTATTTGCCCTAAATTCTTTTTCTTGCTTATCCCTTTCCCTTTTATAGTCCCCTTTTGAAAACACCAAAATATATTCGTGAATATCCCGCAGTGTTGGATTAGATGCCGACATCCAACTGCCCCAAGCAGTAGAAGGGCTTGCACTTGCGGCTTTGTTCCAGATTATTTCACCGCGCATATTAAACCCTATCCCAAGCATCATTTTTGAAATATAATCTGAAAGTGGGATGTATGGCTTCCGCCCTAAATTAGCTACATTGATACAGGCCCTTCCACCGTTTACCAAAACCCTATATGTTTCCTGAAAAATATTTTTCAGCATATCGAGGTATTCCGCCAAAGACAAATCTTCATCATATTCTTTTGAAACATTATAAGGAGGGGAGGTGATCATTAAATGCAGCGAATTGTTTGGTATCACGGACATATCTTCTGCCGTACCTAATATCAATTTATTAATCAGTTTTTCAGGGTATTTATTTGTTGTTTTATCAACAATTTTCTTTTCCCCTAATTCCTTATAAAGTTTAGAATCATAAAACTTTTCTGAATTATGGTTAACCCTTCCATTAGTTCCAAAGGAGCTTGTTTCTGTTCCGTTTTTTTTCATAACCGGTTATTTAAAAATAAACTGTCCCTGTATTTAAATTCCATTGTTTCATCCCATAAATATTTTATTGACAAAGGGCTTTCCAATTAAAAAAAATGTTTTTTATAATTTCCGGATTTCACAAAAACCTTTTTTATAAATACTGTAATACTCCTTAAATATAAGAGCTTGTTGGGGGCTAGGTTTCGAGGAAAAATTGCCGGATTAAACACTGATCACTTCTCTGCCGAAACAATATATTGATAATTCAAAGAAGAGTCATCAGAAACTATATTTTTAAAACCTGCCCGGTAGAGTTCGTTCTCCACTTTGTAAAGTTCCAGCCGGGTTTCTTGGCGGGGGAATTTAATGGGTATCCGTTTTTTCTTAAAATCAACAATGATGATCTGCCCGCCTTCCGGCATTACCTCCAATAAATGTTTCAAATAATTGATCCGGTCTTTGATATATATATAGGTGTTGACAATCAAGATAATATCGGCCTCGCCCGGCTTCAATTTCGAATCGGTGGGGGTCACTTTGCGGGTCTCCAACCTGTGCTGGAATTCAGGCTTGAGCTGGATCAATTTGAGGCTATCCATCAGTTGGATAAAGCGTTCGTCAATTTCGAGGGCAATGACTTTTTTGGCTTCTTGCGCTAGCCGGAAAGAAAATTCGCCCGAGCCCGCGCCCAAGTCCGCAACGACCTTATCACTGAGGTCGCCCATTTTGCCGATCACTTTTTCGGGTTTTTGCCAAGCGTCCCTGCCCGGGGGGTTGTATTGTTTCAACAGCTTTTCAAGGCTGGCAGCTTTTTCTTCATCGGCGGCTGTCTGTTGATTGGAAGTATCGGTGAGAGGAACGGGCTTGCTTGTTGCCGAACCTGTCGGTGGCTCACTGTGGCAACCTGTAAGCAGAAAAAAAAACAAAAGCAGAAAAAGATATGGAGAGTGTTGGATTTTCATTTTGATCTAAACTTTAGTTTATGGCGCTAAGGTAAATGAAAATCTTTTTAAAATGGGGGCATTGTTTCATTGCTGCATTGTTTCATTGACAATGCGAGCCATTGTTGAAAACTGTTTTAAAATAACCAAACAGTTGATTTGACCATATTTTTTTAAAAACAGGACTCCTCTCAACAATGAAGCAATGAAGCAATGCAGCAATGAAACACTTACCTCAAAATAATACGCTCCGCCTGTACGCTTTTTCCAGATTTCATTTTCAACAAATAAATGCCCGAAGGAAATGCCGAAAGGTCGAGTACCATGTCCGTTTTGCCGACCGGCAATTGGCTTTCCAGCAAGCGGATGCCGTTGATCGAATAAACAGTGAGGTCTATGGCCTCCTGCAAAGTGCCGGAAGTTTTCACTTGCAAAAGGCCGCCCGTGGGGTTGGGTGAAATTTCAATAGATGAGCCGTTGACCTCATGCGCGGCATTGGTTATTTCAGTGGTAAAACTGAAAGCCGCGGGCGTCGTGCCGCCGCATTCATTGAAGGAAGTCACCCGCCAAAAATAAAGGGTTTCCCCTTCGAGCAATGCAGGCTGCACAAGGGTTGCCTGCGCCTGGATTGTTTCAAAAACAATATTTGTAAAATTGTCGTCCGTTGCCAGCTCAAACTGATAGTTGGTGATCCCCGTTCCTGGCTCCCAAACGAAGGTCGGCTCAATGCTGACATCAGTAGCCCCGTCGGCCGGCTCGAACATGCTTGTCGCTGCTGCCGAACCTTCCACTTGCAGGTCAAAGGTTTCGGTAACGCTATTTGCGCCGTCTTCCCCTGCGATGGTAATGGTATAAGCACCGGGGGCCACATCGTTGAGGTTTATCAGCACCCCTACCTGCGCCCCTGCGGGGGCAGGGTTGGCCGAAAACTCAACGCTTGCGCCTGCCGGCAAACCCTCCGCTGTGAGCTGGACGCCAGCATCGTCAAGGCATTCGCCGATTGCAAGCATTATTTCGGCTTCGCCAAAATTGCAGGACACAAGGGAGCTTGGGCTGACTGCAAAAGTGAGGTCGCCTTCGGTGGTAAAACTAAAGACCTCCCCAAAGCCCGAAGAGCCGCATCCGTTTTCTGCCGAAACCTGCCAATAATATTGGGTACAAAATTCCAGGGCATCATTTAGCGACAGCGAAGCCTCTGGAGAAGTGCCTTCAAAAATGACGCTGTCCATGCCGGCATCGGTGGCCACTTGGAGCAGGTAGTTTGCATTTTGCGAAGCAGACCAATCAAAAACGGGGGTCAAAGAAATGCCCCCTCCACCAGGTGTCGGGAAATTGGCAACGGGGGGAGACGGCACATCTTGGAGCATCAATGCTACTTGTGCTGTGCCTGTGTTCGCCCCATCGTCGGCAACTATTTCGAGGTCAAAAACCCCTGTTTCGGTAGCCCCCGATATGGTCACGTTGACCTCCGACCCCGGCGCTGCGGGGTTCGGTTCAAAAGTGGCCGTTGCCCCCGCAGGCAAATTATTTGCCGAAAGGCTGACCCCGCTTGTGGCATCGAACGCAGTGCCCGTGAAAAGGGTAAACGATGCGCTGTCGGCCAAGCAGTTTTCGAGTGCAATGGCCGATGGGTTCACAGAAAAATCGTTGGGGATGGTAGAACATATTTCGAGCGCCCAGTTGTCGAGCGAGCCGCCATCTTCATTGACATCGTCATAGACCGTCAGCGTCCAGGTGCCTTGGACCGGCTCGCCAGCAAAGCCGCTGAGTGCTTGGAAAGGCTGGAAGGTGCCCATGATCGCTGGAGGAACGCCGTCGCACATGGCGTTGAGGTCGGCGTAAGTATTGGCTGCTGCGTCGTCGAAGTTTAGCAGAAGGTCGTCTTCTTGGCAATCGCCCCCGGAGGGGTTGCTGAGCAGGGCAATGGTAGTGCCGGAGGGAGAGGTCAGCTCTATCCGCAGGTCGCCCACCCAAGTATGGGCGATTTCAATATTGTTGACGTTGAGGTCATCTACAAGCCCGCCCGAAGCTACTTCGATGGTAGAAGTGATGGCAGCGGTGCCGACCGAGCTGATGGCTATCGGAAGGTCGGCGGCGGCCAAAGGCGCACAAAAAATGGCAGCGGTGGTAAAAGAAAAAACAGGCGACATGACCCCTTCCCCGCATACGTTACTGCCCACCACGCGCCAGTAATATTGCTGGGTGGTCATCAGGGCAAGGGGGCTTTGCAACTGGCCTGCGGCAATGCCGGTTTCGGTAAAAACGAGGTCGGCGAAGGCAGGGTCGGTGGCTACTTGGAGGGTATAAGTAGCGCCCGTTTCATTGTCCCAAACAAAGTCGGGCAGCGTGGTCGTTCCCGTTGCCCCGTCGCTGGGAGCAATCAAATTGGCCGCTTGCGGCACTGCGCCGAAGGTCGTTAAAACAAGTTGGGAAAAATTGGAATTGGTGCCGTCCGTACCATCAACGCTGAAGTTGTAGGTGCCCGGGCCAATGCTTGCCGTATTGCCGATGGTAAGGGTGGTGGTGTCGCCCGGAGCAATCGGGTTTTGGGCAAAAGTTGCCGTCAGCCCTCCGGGCAAATTACTGACAGAGAGGTTGACATCCGCCTCGAAATTTTCACTGGCAATGACCTCAAATTCGACCTCGTCGGGTGTGCATATTTCGACAATCGAGGGCGCCGCGGCCACAAAAAAACTGCACTGCAATTGCGAGCGCCCATCCAGTACGATGATGCCGGTGCCATCGGGATCGAGCCAATCTTTCAGCCTCGTGGTGGGCGTGCCGCCCCCTTCCCAAGAAGTATGAAACCAGCCATAAAAATCGGACTGGTCATTGCCGCAGGCGGCGCCGCCGCCGTGCAATTGGCCGACCACTCTTTTTTGGTTGTTGAAAAGGGGCGAGCCGGAAGAGCCGCCCTCGGTGGTGCCGACATCCCAATCGGGTATAGCAATGTGATTGCCGTTGGGATTGGGATCGTAGCCAAAATAGTCGCCGATGTAAGTAGGCTCAAATTCAAAGCTGATCCGTTTTTCATCGGTGCTGGGGTGGTGGATGCCGATGACGGTATCCTGCGGGGCAAAATCTTCGGCGCTCCAGCCTGCAAAAAAAGCATCGGCAGTTTCGGAAACGGGGTCGTCGAGTTCGACCAGCGTAAAATCAGAGTCGCCCCATCCGGCGCGGAAAATCGCACCGGTATTAAAGTCGTTCATCGAGCCGTCGCCAGCTACCCCGCTTTGGGGCGAGTTCGGTTGGCGGCAGGTGCTGTTTTCAAAATTCCAAAAGGTGACCAAACTCGGGGCATTGCCGTTGTTGATCCCACAGTGGTTGGCGGTCATAAAATAAGGGGTACAGTCCTGCCGGGCATTGTTCACCAAGAAGCCCGTGCAGAAGGTGCCTCCCCCGGTCGAAATGACGGCAACCGATTGGATGATGTCGCGGTAAGCATCTACGATCTCCCAGCCATCTGCCCCGCCGCAGATCACGTCCAAGTTGCAGGAGCCCGAAACGACTTGCGAAAAGCCCATAAAATCATGGTTCACATATTTTAGTTGCAAGGCCAACAAATCTTTGTTTCCGGCGGGCACTTGTACTTCGATGACCAGTTCTTCGCCTTCCAAAACGGGTGTCCACAACTGCTCGTGCCCCTCATTGTCGGCAGGAGTGAATGGCCCGATGACCCGCTCATAATCAGGGGAGTAGAGGATAAGGCTACCCCCTCTCGGCATTACATATTTTGTAAAGCCCAAATTGAGCGATTTTGCCCCTTCGGAAAAAATGCGCAGCCGCCACACCGCCTTGCCGTTGGCAAGGGTTTCCCACGTTCCGTGGGTTTTGGGTGAAATATCAACTTCGATATTGATGGCAAACCTGGGAGCAATGCCCGGCCCGCGTCGCTGCATTTCTGCGGACAAGAGGGCTTCGTTGTCTTGAGCGGGCATTTTGATTTGTGGAATATCGGAAAGCGGCGTTTTTGTTTTTGCGATCCGGTCATCATTTTGCGAAAGCAAAATAGTGCTGGCAAAGACCAGCAGGAAGAAGGTAAGAGTTTTTTTCATCAAGAAATAGTTTTGAAATAAGTGTTACTCCGGCAAAAGTAATTTTTTAAAATCGGTAAGCGGCTACCGAATGTGTTTTTTGACAGGGGAGAGACAGGAGATATTGATTGAACTTTCGCAGCTACGTGGAGTCTCCTTACCGCAATTGATGAAACAACTTGGCTTAAACCCTCCTGCTGAATACATCTACAATTAGTCATTCAAAAAAAATGAACCGATGGTAGCCCAGTTCCATGCCCTTCCAAAAGAGGGGGAATTAATTCCCCCTCTTTTGGAAGGGCATGGAACTGGGCGTCTGGCTGTCTGAAAAGTAGGGATATTCTTCGCCTTTGGCAAAAGATAAAAACGATACAAAAGTCGAAACAAAAAAAGAGCGCCTGCCCAGCAAGCGCCCTTTCCTGTTCAATAGAAGATGTTCTTGTTTGGCAGTGCATCAAATGTAATGCTGCTCTCAATATCTCTCGCAAAGGCGCAAAGGCGCTAAGTATTCAGAATCAACACCCTGCCTACCGGTACGTCCGTATGGACAGGCAGGTTTGCGCCTTAGCGCCTTTGCGAGGGGCACAGAGGCAGCATTACATTTGATGCACTGCCCTTGTTTTATAGCTGTCTAACCTTTCTTTTTTTTCTTTTTAAAAAACTGCTTTTCGCCTGCCCGGTATTTGATCTTATCAAAAGACCTGCGCAAGCTGAATTTTTGTTTTTTGGCAAGCAGCGGGTTTCCGCTTGCCAACAGGTATGCAGTGGCCGCCAATGATGGGTGTCCGTTGACCTGGAAGGGGTGGAGGTTTAGCGTTTGTACCGCATTCATTTTTGGTGCCGCAGGCCGGGAAACACCAGCCTCCTTTGCACTCCTTGAAACGGGCGGCAATGCTTCCACACTTTCCTTGAAGGGCTGGTAGCGCAGCAGTTCTTTCGGAAACCAGACGATGAGTTCCTGCCCTTTTTCCACCTCGTCCGAATGGAGGCCGTTCCATATTTTGAGGTTGTGGCCAGAGCAACTGAATATCTCCCCGAGCTTGTGCAGGCTGTCGCCCCCCAATGCTTTGTAAAAGGTTTTGAAATAATAGCTGTCGGGGAAATAATCTGCCCTGCCCATCAATTCTGGCAGCGGCGGCAGTTCGATTGTCGGGCCATTGTCGGGGCGCAACAAGATGGTATAGTCCCTCAATGCCTGCATGACCCGCCGCGGCAACACGACCCAATGGCCTTTGCTGTTGGCAGGCACATATCCTTTTTTATAAGCTGGGTTCAGTTTTTCGACCACATGGACGGGCACCTTGGCCACTGCCGCAATGGTCTCGAATTTCATTTCTTGATAGATCAATTGCCCCTCCGTCACTTGCAGGTCGAAATCGGGGTATTCAGGAGCGACGCCGTGCAGGTGGTGGTATTTGACCATATAGGCCGCACCGAGGAATGCAGGCACAAAATTGCGGGTTTCGCGCGGCAGGTATTTGCTGATTTTCCAGTAATCGTTGCTCCCTCCTGCCCGTCGCATGGCGCGGCGTACATTACCTGCCCCGCAGTTGTAAGAGGCGATGGCCAGTTCCCAACTCCCAAAGCGTTGGTATGCGCGGGAGAGGTATTCCAGCGCGGCTTCGGTAGAGCGGACAGGGCAGGAACGCTCGTCTATTTTGCTGTTTATTTTCAAACCAAAACCAGCGCCCGTCTCTTTCATGAACTGCCAAAGCCCGGTAGCACCCACCCTCGAAACAGCCATTGGGTTCAGCCCCGATTCGACTACCGCTAAGTATTTCAGGTCGTCGGGCATGCCGCGCTCGGCAAGCTGTTTTTCGAAAATGGGAAAGTAGAGCACGGTGCGCGCCAAGATGCGCTGGGCTTTCATGCCGCCACGGGCAAAATAGCCTTTGATGTAGTTCTCTACCGCAGTGGTATATCTCGGCTTGACGATGCATTCCATCGCTTCGAGGCGAGGTTGGATTTCGTCCCGGTTATAGTTATCGTCGGCCTTGGTGCTAAGGAACAGCAACGCGAAGATGAGGGTGCAGAAGGTGCGAAACGCGAGTGGTTTCATGATTGTTTGCCAAAGTTTTTTGTCAGGGACGCCGGTAGGATTGTAATTTGTTAGGGCAGTGATTAGTAATTAGTTGATTAGTGATTAGTCCGCCAAATTCCTGATAATGTGGCATTTAACCAAAAACTAAATGGTTAGCTAATTACGATTTGTACTATGTAGGTGTTCACATCTTTTAAAAAAATATCAAAAAAACATTTTGATAAGCTAAAATATGTCCCAGCGTCCGAGCCTTTTTTCTATGATAGTTTTCCCTGAAAAATCAAGGTTTTAGGGCTTTTTTGATTTGCGGGGGCGAAGGTAGTAAAAATAGTCCACAGTCTGCTTTTAGTCCACAGTCCGTCAGTCCGCAGTCCGCAGTCTGATCCGAGATAGCATTATTAATTTAGATGCTATCTCGGATCAGACTGCGGACTGTGGACTGACGGACTGCAGACTGACAGACTGTGGACTGACGGACTGTGGACTAAAAGCGGACTGTGGACTGAGGCTAGCGGCAAACCGGAGCAGTTTCTTTTCCTCAAATTTATCCCCCATAAACTGGATGCCGATGGGCAGTCCGCTTTCGTGTTTGCCGATAGGCAGGGAGATAGCGGGGATGCCAGCCATGTTGGCCTGCACCGTAAAAATATCGGCGAGGTACATGGCCACGGGGTCGTCGTTCATCTGACCGATGTCCCATGCGGGGGTAGGCGAGGCTGGCGCCAAAATGAAATCGTAGTCCTGCAAAATCTCGCGGGTGCGGTCATGGATAAGGCGGCGTACCTGCTGGGCCTTGGTATAATAGGCATCGTAATAGCCGGCGCTCAAAACAAAAGTGCCGAGGATGATGCGGCGTTTCACCTCCGTCCCAAAACCTTCCGTCCTCGATTTTTTATACACTTCGTGGATGTCCCCGGCCTCCCCGGTGCGGTGGCCAAAACGGATGCCGTCGTAACGCGAGAGGTTGGAAGATGCCTCGGCAGTGGTCAGCACGTAATAGGCGGGGATGATATATTCGAGATGCTCAAATTCGACAGGTTCGACCTGGTGGCCTGCGGCTTTTAGTTTTTTTATAAAATCGAAAGTCTGTTTTTTAATGTCGGCATCCATGCCGGGGTGGTTGAGGGCGGAGGGGTAATAGGCGATTTTAGCCCCCCAAGAGGGGGGAGTTACGGTGGAGGTAGCGCTTGTTTCCATCTGCCTGTCGCTGCAAGTTGCATCAAATTCATCTGCGCCCGCCATTGTTTCCAGCAACAAAGCTGTGTCCTCCACGCTGTTGGCCAAAATGCCGATCTGGTCAAAACTGGAAGCATAGGCCAACAGCCCATGCCTCGAAATGCGCCCATAGGTCGGCTTCATGCCCACCACTCCGCAGAAGGCAGCGGGCTGCCGTACCGACCCGCCCGTATCGCTGCCCAATGCCGCCAAACAGGTGCCTGCCTGCACCGACACTGCCGCTGCACCGGAAGAACCGCCCGGCACTTTCGAGGGGTCGGCGGCGTTGCGGGTAGGGCCGTAAAATGAGTTTTCGTTGGTGCTGCCCATCGCAAATTCATCGCAGTTGGTGCGCCCGATGATGATAGCGTCCTCGGCCAATAGCCGCTCCACTGCCGTCGCCGAAAAAAGGGAGCTGAAGCCCTCCAATATTTTTGAACCCGCCGTCACTTGGTGCCCCTCATAACATATCACGTCTTTTATGGAAATGACGGCGCCGAACAATTTGCCGACGGAGGAGGCGTCTTTTTGAAATTTCAGGTCGAGTTCACTTGCGCGTTGCAGCGCTTCTTCCGCGAATACTTCGACATATATATTAAGGTGCCGGGTGGCCTCTATTTGGGCGAGGTAATGTTGGACAGTTTGCAGGCAGGTGGTCTTGCCTGATTTTATATCTTTTAGGAATTGGGAATGGGAAGTGTATTTCACTTTGTGGAATTTATATTTTTGAAGTGCAAAGGTTGGGAATTTTGTGGGGTTTGAAAATTGTTGTCGAATATTTATTCCCTATTTCCTCACTTTAACATTCCTTTTAATTTTCCAATTTCGATTCCTTTTGTTTGCATTAATTTCCAATTATTTCTTTTTTCAAAAGATGCATACCAAGTTGTTATTTTTCCAAAACCTGTCCGATATATCATTAAGCCACCTCTTTTATTGATTTTTGAATTTGAGGAATACCATATATACAGTCCCATATCAGATTTATCCGCCATCCTGTTTTGAAGGTTCCATTCACTTGTTTGGTTTCGATGAAGCCTATTTAAAAATTTGCCGTTTATTTGGCCACTTATAAAATAATTTCTCCTCCATAATATTCTATTGGGATTAAAAGGAGGTGCCGTAATTTTTGATTTCCATTTTGGTTCTAAGGATTCATTTACAGGAAGTAATCCACCCGATTCAAAAGGCACAACTGCCTTGCCCGAATAATTCAACCATTTATGGTCAAACCAATTTTTTATTTTAGTTATCGAGACTTCGTTCAACTCTTCTCTTTTTGAAATGGACGTGCTTATTACATTCACAATATCAACAAATCCTTGCGAATCAGTTTCATCAATCGGTATCTTAAATAATTTATTTTTCATCTTTTTGAATTAATGAATTTGTTTTTTTATTACTTATAATATAGCGTAAAACCCTGTAGGGTAAATGAAAATTCCATGTTTATAATCACGTCAATTATTTCTGATACTTTCATGTTCCCAATCAGATTTTTCAAACCAAAGCTTCGCCCGTTTCCAGTTCCGAGTCCAATGCTCATTTGTTTTGACATGGTTTTTACGAACGTATTTTAAAACGTTTTTGGAAAAATCATCGACATGGAATGTGCCTGAATTTCGGAATACAAAGCCTTCGCATTCGCCCCCAAACCGGCTGCCGTTTTGCATTTCCATTTCAATGTTTTCCAATATTTCTTTTTCTGAAAAAATAGCCTGCCGAATAACGGGAACAGTTGGCAACTCCAATACTCCCGCATAAAATTCCACCTCTTCCCAACTCAGCCATCGCTCATACAAACGGATGGCAAAAATGTAAAAATAGCTGTCCAACCGCTCGTATTCGATGCTGTGGATGGCATATAGGTTTTCGCCAAAAATTTCCAGATCGCCCAATGACTTCTTGTGGTATTCCCAAAGCTCCCGTATTTTTACCGACCACGGACTGATGGTGGGCGCAGCGTGAGAACGGGCATAAACGCCGCTCGTTTTCAGGCAAGTGTTTTCGCCGTCCAGCTTTTCGGTCATTACCAGTTCATGCTGTAAAATAGCTTTCCAACCTTTGGCGATTCGGTCGTCTGAAGTTGTTCCGAGAGAAAATGGAAAATGATATGTCCTGCTATATTTTCGGGATTCCATGCGGGATGATTTATTATTAAAATAGACGGCGAGAACAGAGGCGAAGCGAGGGAAAGTTCCTTTGATATTGTTTGTTTGGAGGAATTATATATGGCGGAATGTGGTGTTTTTAGGGTACATTTCGCCAACTATAAAAATCGTAACGGGCGAAATGTAGGTCAAAAAAGGTACATTTCGCCCGTTACAAACAAAGGCCAGCCCATAACAGGCTGGCCTTCATTATTTTATAAAACAAAATTATTTAACTCTAAACCACCGAAGCAAACTGCTTCAAAAACCGCACATCGTTTTCAAAGAACAAACGGATGTCGTGGATGTCGTACAATCGCATGGCCTGCCGCTCGATGCCCATGCCAAATGCGAAGCCCGAATATTTTTCCGGGTCAATGCCGCAATTGGTCAGCACGTTGGGGTCAACCATGCCGCAGCCGAGTATTTCGAGCCAGCCGGTGCCTTTGGAGAGGCGGTAGTTTTTTTCATTGTCCATGCCGATCCAAACGTCCATTTCGGCGCTCGGTTCGGTGAAAGGGAAGTAGCTGGGACGCAGGCGGATCTTCGGTGTGCCGAACATTTCCTGCGCAAAATACATCAGCGTCTGCTTCATATCGGCGAAGCTCACCCCCTCGTCAACATACAACCCTTCGACTTGGTGGAACTGCGCATGGGAACGGGCGCTGATCGTTTCGTTGCGGTAAACCCGCCCCGG
This sequence comes from Bacteroidota bacterium, assembly GCA_011321935.1. GTDB lineage: Bacteria > Bacteroidota > Bacteroidia > Chitinophagales > Saprospiraceae > UBA6168. The sequence continues at coordinate 17,434 of DROJ01000162.1, forward strand.
GGCAATGATTCGGATGGGCGGTTTTTGCGTTTCCATCACCCTTGACTGCACGGGCGAGGTATGGGTGCGGAGCAGGAGCTCGGTGCTGTTTTTCAGGTAAAAGGTGTCCTGCATATCGCGGGCAGGGTGGTCTTCCGGCGTGTTCATGGCCGTGAAATTATGCCAGTCGTCCTCTATCTCTGGGCCTTCCACCACGGCAAAACCCATGCGCTGGAAAATGGTCACGATGCGGTTCAGCGTGGTGGCGATGGGATGCCGGCTACCGAGTTCGAGGGGCTCGCCGGGCATGGTGAGGTCGAGTGCTTGGGCGCTCGCTTCGTCGGCAGCAGCTTCGAGTTTTTCTTTTAGCTCCGCAAATTTGTTTTCTGCCGTAACTTTGGCCTTGTTGACCAATTTGCCATATTCTTTTTTCCGTTCGTTCGGAACATTTCTAATTTCGCCGAACAATGGCTTGATCGTGTTTTTTGAGCCGAGGTACTGGATGCGGAACTGCTCCAGTTCTTCCGGTGTCTGTGGGTTGGCCGCTTCGATGGCCCCGATGATCTGCTCTACTTTTGCGAACATGTTTTAGTTATTAGTGATCAGTATATCAGTGATTAGGTGGAGTCCTTGTTTATAATGAAGCGGCAAATGTAAGAATAGGTTTCAAGTATGCTTATAAATTTCATTCATTTGCCAATCACTGATCTTCTAATCACTAATCTACTAATCACTAATCACTGCTCTACTATTCACTAAAAATGCAAACACTTCTGCAATCTTATAAAGCGCAAGCACTCGTTTTCCTGTTCATCTGGCTGGTGAGCATGGTGCTGTCGGCGGAGTTTGTGCTGTCGCTTTCGATGATCGGCCTGCTGGTGCTGGCATTTTTTGAAATGGAAATAGAAGGGCCAAAAGTACGGCTGATGTGGCGGCGCACATTGCGGGAGAATTTCCGAAAATATTGGAAATATAAAGCATGGCTGGCGGTGTCCATACCTTTTTTAATTGTTTTGATTTCGGTGCTGTGGTCTTCCGATGTGCATTATACATTGGAGCGGCTGCGGATCAAATTGCCTTTTTTGGTTTTGCCATTTGCCTTTGCGAGTATGCCTGCGCTGCGCAAAAAAGAAATATTTACCATCCTTTATTTTCTGTTGGTGATGATGTGCATTACCAGCTTATATATATTGATCGATTTTTTGGTCAATTTTGATGAAGTCATGGAACTCCTCGGCAGGGGCGGGCATTTGCCCACGCCTTCCAACCATATCCGCTTTAGCCTTACATTGGCATTGACCATTATCGGCGGGCTGGCATTATGGGCAGAAAAATTTTATTTGCAACAGGCTTTTGAAAAATATATAATCGGCGGCATGACGCTTTTCCTTTTTGTATTTATACATATATTGTCGGTGCGCAGCGGTATATTGGCCTTATATCTTGGGCTGTTTGTTTTGGGTGCTTATTATATTTTTTTTAAAAAGAAATATCTATTGGGAATTGCCGGAATGGCTGCTATTATTGCCTTGCCTTTTATTGCCTATAAAACCTTTCCGAGTTTTAAATTAAAAATAGATTATGCCGTCTGGGATTACCAGCAATTTAAAAATAATACCGGTAGTAATTACCCTGATTCAGAGCGGCTCTTTTCCATGAAAAACGGTTTGGACATCGCAAAAGAACATTTTCTTTTTGGCGTGGGCGCCGGAGATTTAAAAAAAGAAGTCAAAAAAAGATACGACACTCTATATGTTGGGAAATACAATTTTCGGATGCCGCACAACCAAGCTATTTCCATATTTGCGGGCACGGGCATTGTTGGGCTTATTGTTTTTTTTATTGGTTTCTTTTTTCCGTTGTTTTATAAAAATAATTTTAAGCAGCCGCTGTTCCTTGCTTTGCATGCCGTTGTGTTTATGTCGTTTATGATGGAAAATACAATTGAAAATAATTTTGGCATATCTATGTATTTGTTTTTTTTATTGATCGGTTTGAATTATTTGTCGAACCAACAGGGAGAGGAGGATGAGCGGATAAATGCGCCATTTTTACAGAAATAAGTAACTACTGCAGTGATTAGTAATTAGTTGACTAGTGATTAGTCCGCCAAATCCCTGATAATGTGGCATTTAACCAAAAACTAAATGGTTAGCTAATTACGATTTTTACCACTACTTACCACCCCTGTTAACCTGTTGAATTCACTAACCCCCGACTTCAGTCGGGGGTGGGCAAAGCACAAGTCTGGGTTTTAACCCAAAACATACGCCTAAATTTTGGGTTAAAACCCGATAAAGTTTTGTGCCCCCCCCCCCGACTGAAGTCGGGGGTTAGTGAATTCAATTATCTTGAAGGGGTGCTAAGTAGTTACAGAAATAATCATTGTTTATGATAAAGCTAAACTTTTTAGACCACGTTGCCATACGCGCTTCCGATATGGAAATATCCGCTCAATGGTATGAAAAAACTTTGGGCATGAAACGCTATCAATTCAAAGAGTGGGGGCCGTTTCCGCTGTTCTTGCTTTCTGGAAAATTTGGCGTCGCTATATTCCCGGCGGACAATTCATTGCCTGCTATCGGCAAAAAATATAAAGGGGTGAAAATCGACCATTTTGCATTTAATGTAGATAGTGAAAATTTTGCGAAAGCGAAATTGCATTATGAAAAACTGGGATTGGAATATTATATCGAAGACCATGTGTTTACCCATTCTATTTATACAAAAGACCCGGATGGGCATACGGTGGAATTGACGACATTGGTGGTCGAGGAAAAGGATTTTTATAAATAATGACGAGTGTGCCGCAAATGGATATAATATATTTCGCCGCGAATGCACGATTAGAAATAGCCATAATAGCTTTGAAATTCGCGCATTCGCGGCTCATCATACAAATAAGCCGCTCATCTGTGGCGCACTCATAATCAGTAAAAAAGCAGGGAACCAGCAAAACCGGTTCCCTGCAGCAAATAATTGGATTGTGTAACTTATATGAGAACTAATGATAAAATGATTAAGTGGGGCTAACCATTGGGAAATTTTGAGGAACAAGCGTGTTCCAAATTTTGGATATGGACTGGAAACAATAATAATTGCATTTTATATTTTTTAAAAAAATAAATTTCAAAAAATATAAAATACCGCAAAGTACAGCTTTGAATAAAACGAGATTAAGGAGATATAAAAACTGGTAAGTTTAACGCGAAAGGGATATTTTATAAACAACAAAAACCGAACCGAACATGTGTTGAATTTACATAATTTATTATCGTATATTTTGAAAAATAAATTGAGAGGGAGGGCTATTCGTAACTATTCAGCATGGACAAGTGAAGACATATTTCCCGCAAAGTCACGCAAAGGTTTCGCAAAGTCACGCTGAGTAATACGAGTACACGTATAGCTTTGCGTGACTTTGCGGGTGTGGCCCGAACCCACGGGGAAATACGTTTTGGGTGCTGAACAGTTATGGCTATTCTTTCCTTTTGGTATCCATTATTATAGTGACCGGCCCATCGTTCAATAAGCGCACTTTCATGTCTGCCCCAAACTCGCCCGTGCCGACCGGGAGGCCGGAAACTTGCCGTAGCGTCGCCACAAATTTTTCATATAAAGGGACAGCAATATCTGGCTTTGCCGCTTTTAAATAAGAAGGCCGGTTGCCTTTTTTGCAACTGGCGTGGAGCGTAAATTGGCTGACCACGATCATCTCCCCGCCGACATCCTGCACCGACAGATTCATTTTATCGGCGCTGTCGCTAAATATACGCAACTGGCTTATTTTTTTGCAAAGCCAATCTATGTCCTCCTGCCCGTCTTCGTTTTCGATGCCGAGAAGAATGAGGAGGCCGAGGCCGATTTTTGATTTTATTTCGCCCCCGATGGTAACGGATGCTTCGGATACTCTTTGTATGACGGTTCGCATAAAATGGGTATTTAGTATCTACCAATAATATTCGTGTTTTTTTTGGCAGAATATTCAGGCGGCGAGATTTTCCAGATTTTCAAAATCTGGAAAATCTGGAAAACCTTTATTCTGGCTTGTCCAAATCAGGAATTACGGCGGGCACGTCCTCCAGTTTCCAATCAATAACGAGACCGCCGGCGAGGCTGCGCGCTATTTTTTTGCTGTATAAAATTTCGGTCAGGTAGAGGGCTGCCTCAAATGATTTGGCGCCCCCGGCAGAGGTGATGTATTTGCCGTCGTGGACAAAGAGGACATTCTCCCGCACGTCGAGGTGGGGGAATTTTTTTTTGAACTTTCCGATGTCGCCGGGGAAGGTGGTGCAGGCCACGTTGTCCAACAGCCCTGCCGTTGCGAGCACAAAAGCGCCGTCGCAATGGGAGGTAACAAATTTGGCATTTTGGGCGGCCTTTTTTACAAAAGCGATCATTGCCGTATCTTCCAGATCAGTGTCGAGATGATGCTCGGCACTCGGCACTATCAGTATGTCAATGGGCGGGAGTTCACCGGTGAGGTAGTTGTAATCGGGCAGCAAGCGGATGCCCTCGAAAGTAGTGACCGGGTCGAGGGTATTGGCCACGAGGAAAGTGTTCATCGGCTTGATGCTGTCCCTGAAAATGGTATGCTGGAAAATGTCGTAAGGGGCAGTCAGCTCGGTATTGTAAACGCCGTCCATGATGAGGAACGCGGCGTTGTACCTGCCGGGCTGTATATCCGGCTGCCGGAC
>DROJ01000163.1 GCA_011321935.1 Bacteroidota bacterium
CAAAGTGGTCAAAAAGAACACAAAGAAGCCAAAACCAGCCCCGAAAACATAACGGTCAAAAAATTATATCGGACAGTATGGGCGAACTCTCTGCCTGATCCTTGAGGCAGAAGGTTTCCCTGTGCGTCCAAAGTCTAAAACCATTTATTTTATGAAAATAATAATTGCAGGAGCGGGCGATGTCGGTTTCCATTTGGCCGAGCTGCTGGAAAGTGAAAACCAGGACATTACGCTCATTGACCTAGACCAGGAAGTGCTGGAACATGCGGCCACCCATCTCGACGTGATGACGGTGAGGGGCGATGCCGCTTCCATCGAAGTATTGGAGCGGGCGGACATACAGCGGGCCAAGCTTTTCCTGGCGGTCACTACTTCTGAAAAAACAAATTTGCTGGCAGCCATCCTGGCCAAACAAATGGGCGTCAAAAAGACCGTTGCCCGGGTGAGCAACCCGGAATATTTGCGCCGGGTCCAAAAAGAAGGTTTCCAGAAACTGGGCATCGACAATTTGTTTTCCCCCCACCTCTTGGCGGCACAAGAAATAGAACGACTGCTCCAGCGCTGCTCCTTTACTGATATTTTTGAATTTGAGGAAGGCAAAATTTCCGTTATCGGCTTTACCGTTGATAGTGCCTCCCCCTTGGTGGGCAAGAGCCTCCGGCAAATGAACAGCAACACTTCGGGCTTTCTCATCCGTGCCATTGCCATACTGAGGGCAGGGCGGACCATCATCCCGCACGGGGACATGGTGCTGGCAAGCGGCGACCACTTGTACTTGGTCACCAAAAACGAATACATAGACAAGTTGACGGCCTATGTGGGCAAGAGCCTCAAAAAAGTAAAAAAGGTGATGATCGTCGGGGGGTCTCCACTTGCCCTCCCCGTGGCAAAAATACTCGAAGACAAGTACGCCGTCACCTTGGTGGAGCAGGACAGGGCGGCCTGCAAAAAGCTGATCGAACGCCTGCACCACACGCTGGTGATAAAGGGAGACCCCAGCAACATAGACCTGCTCAGGGAAGAGGGGCTGGGCGAGATGGATGCCTTTATTTCCCTCACCCCCAATTCGGAAACCAACATCATCACCAGCCTGATGGCAAAAGAGGAAGGGCTTTTCAAAACCATTGCACTGGTTGACAATGCGGTTTATACCCATATTTCCCAAAACATCGGCGTGGACACTATCATCAACAAAAAGATCATTGCGGCCAACAACATTTTCCGCTTTGTGCGCAAAGGGAAGATCGAGGCCATCACCAGCCTCCACGGGGTCAATGCAGAGGTCATCGAGTTTGTTGTTCACAAGCAAAACCAGTTGACCAAAAAGTCGCTCCGCAACCTCCGCCTGCCCAAAAAATCGCTCATTGCAGGGGTGGTGCGCGGCAAGGAAGCCTTCATCCCTGACGGCGATTTCCAGATGCAACTGAACGACAAGGTGATCGTGTTTGCCATGCCCGGGGCAATCGGGAAAATGGAAGGCCTTTTTCAGTGACAAAACGAGGTTATTCTTTCATCGCTACTAAACAAGCAGATAAGTGATCCATATAGATACCATCTCAAATGTAGTCGGCGCCATCTTGGTCATTGTTGGCGGGCTGATGTTGACGGCCTTGCCGTTCTCCTTTTATTTCGGCAGCGGGGATGCGCAGCCCATTTTCATGGCCTCCCTCGTGACGATGGCGGCCGGGGGGCTTTCGTGGTGGTACAAATTCAGGGCAAGGGAGCGGGTCGGCAAAAGAGAAGGCTATCTGATAGTGGCATTGGCCTGGCTGGGCATGTCGGTTTTCAGCATGTTGCCCTATGTTTTCAGCGGTGTGCTGCCCGATTTTTACGATGCTTTTTTTGAATCGGTCTCTGGGCTGACGACGACCGGCGCCTCGGTGCTGAACGATATCGAAGCGGTGCCGCGGGGCATCCTTTTTTGGCGCAGCCTCACCCAATGGATTGGCGGCATGGGGATCATTGTTTTGACGGTGGCCATTTTCCCCCTGCTCGGCATCGGTGGGGTGGAGCTGTTTGTGGCCGAAGCCCCCGGGCCGACTTCCGACAAAATACACCCCCGCATCAAGGAGACCGCAAAAAGGCTTTGGCTGATCTACGTATCGTTGACAGCGGCGCTGACCCTTCTCTTGTATTTGCTGGGAATGACATTTTACGACGCCATCAACCATGCGCTGACGACCATGGCCACGGGCGGGTTTTCTACCAAAAATGCGAGCATTGCCTATTTCGACACTCCGTCCATCCAGTATGCCATCATGTTTTTCATGTTTTTGGCGGGCACCAATTACACTGTCCTTTATTTCGGTTTGAAAGGCCGTTTCGATAGGGTATGGGGCAGCGACGAGTTCAAGGCATATGTTTTTCTGGTGCTCGGGCTGACCCTGTTGGTTGCCTGCTTTTTGGCCTGCTCGGCCGGCCTGCCCGTGGAAAAGGCTTTCCGGGACACGGGCTTCCAGGTGCTTTCGCTCATCACCACGACGGGCTTTGTCACTGCCGACTATACTGCTTGGTCGGCATGGCTGACCATGCTGTTTTTTATTTTGCTGTTCGTCGGGGCATGTGCCGGCTCTACTGCCGGGGGCATAAAACTGATCCGCAACCTGGTTTTTTTTAAAAATTCATTGCTGGAATTCAAGCGGCTGCTGCACCCCAGGGCCGTCATCCGCATGAAAATAGATAAAAATATAGTCGCCCCGCGCATCCTGACGCACATCCTTGTTTTCCTGATGCTCTACCTGATGATCTTTTTGTTCGGGTCGGTGGTAATGGCGGTCATTTTGAACGACTTCGAAAGGCCCTTCCTGACGGCCATCGGGTCGGTGGCCACCTCGCTCGGCAATGTTGGGCCGGGCATCGGCGAGGTCGGGCCGATGGACAATTTTTCGGCCATCCCTGCTTCCGGCAAGTGGCTTTTGTCTTTTTTGATGCTGTTGGGGAGGCTGGAATTGTTTACGATTTTGATTTTATTTACACCTTATTTTTGGAAAACGAACTGATCGGAGAGGTTTTTGAAAATAGGCGGTCGTACTTCCCAATCGTCTTTTGATATTTTATGACCTGTACCGAAACCTTCATCTGATTATCAGGCCATATTGCCCCGGCCGCGGTTTCTTTGAGCCAATAATATTTTGTATTATCGCGCTGAAACCCTTTTTAACCTACCACTGAACATACAATTCAAAAAACCTGTTGATAGCTTCGAAAGACCTGTTTGCCCCTTGTTTATATTTCCATATCTTTTTTTATAACAGTAGCCTATTCCAGTAAACTGCCCGAAGGGTATTTGCTGTTTTGTCGGATTAATACCCAGATAACCGCCTGAGCAGGCACGGTGATTTTATTTTTTTTACCCCCTCAAAACAGCATCGTAAACATATTTTTTTAAATTAAAACATTTATCAATGCAGTCTTGTAAACCTTCGATTTTCTTTTTTTTTACAAAAAAAACATTTCACTGGTTTGCGTCAGCGGCCATTTTGGTCATGATGCAGCAACTACCTTTTGCAACTACGATCATCCCCTTTCCCAATTTAGGTGAAATGGCAATGGCCAGCGATGCGGTGGTTGTGGCCAGGGCAATTGGCAACTATGAACTTCAAAAAGGAAACGCCACAAAATTCCGGACGAGGTTTGAAATAACGGGTGCGGTCAAAGGCAGTTTTGTAAGGGGTGAACCATTTGAATTGCAGGCGTGGCATGAACGGGTAGGGGACATGGAACAGGCCATTTGGGGCGACCCGGAATTTGCCGAAGGCAGAAAATACTTGTTGTTCCTTGCCCGGACAGGTTCCGACCCCTTTTGGCAACCGATGATGCTTGCCTATGGAATATTTGAGGAAGAAAACATAAACGGGGAAACACTTTTTGTCCCCTCCAAAGAAAGCCGGGAAATTGAGGCGTTCCCCCGTCCAGATGGAGTGGTGCCAGAGCCGATGGCCGTTTACCGGGCATCCGAATTGTTGGGTTACCTGTCCGATTTCATTGAAGGTGGCGGCACTTCTTGGGAAGGGAAAAATGCAATGGCCGAAAACAGCGATGCCTTTCTTGAAGAGAGGGCTGCGCCAGCCCACTGCACTTTTCTGACCAGTACCAACCCTTTCAGGTACAATGTGTTTCCGGGCTCCTCTATCAGCATTTACAGTGAAGACAACGGGGATACCGGTTATTCACCACCTTCCATTGTGCACGGTTTGGTAAGCAGTGCAGTAACAACAATGGGGACAGAGTATGCTGGTATCAACGTAATATATGGAGGTACGCGAAACCATACCCCTGATTGTGCAGGGGGCACAGCCCAGGGCGGGAATTTTTGCACTGGCACAGGTTTCCTTGAAGGCTTGGTCATGTACGACGACCCCTGCAGCCAGATAACAGACCTTTCAGGTTGCAGTGGGACATTAGCCGTCGGTGGCCTGTACTCTTCAGGCACGCATACCTACGATGGCATTACTTGGAATACAGGGTATAAAATTTATGTTATAGTAAATAATGGTTCTTCCTGTTTGTCAACTGCTGATTATACAACCATGCTCATCCACGAACTCACCCATGGCCTGGGCATTGGCCATATAGCAGGTACAGGAACAGCCAATATGAACCCAAGTTGTTGCACGTCCATCCAAGCACTCGATAGGGAATGCCTTGATTATACCTATGCCCCGGCGCTGCCCGTCGAGCTGATTGACTTTACCGCCCAAAAAAAATCCCGCTCTGTAAACATCAACTGGAGTACCGCTTCCGAAATGAACAACGATTATTTTTTATTGGAACGTTCGGCCGGTGGCAGGGCTTTTGAAAGGCTGGCCAAACTACCGGGGGCGGGCAATTCACAAGAAATCCAAGCATATAATTACCTAGACCAAGAGCCGAGGGCAGGCTACAATTATTACCGCCTGAAACAAGTAGATTTTGATGGGAAATATGAATATAGCGATACTCGTTCCGTTTATTTTGAAATCAATGAAGAGGAGGTTTCTGTTTATCCCAACCCCTTGGATGAGGCCTTTTTGAACGTCGTTTTCTCTTCTTCTTCCGAACGGGATTTGGATTTAGAACTCATTGATGTAGAGGGCAAGCGCTTGTTCCACAAAAAATATTTTCTGGAAAAAGGAGTGAACCGGATGCAACTGTCCACCGGTGAACTGCCCTCGGGAATATATTGGCTCCGGTTCAATTACGGAACGAACTTAGGCCTAGAGCGGGTAGTAAAACTCTAAACCAGGAGCACTGGATATTGATGTAAATGAATGGCGATGGCGCTTAATGTGCCATCGCCATTGTTGCTTGGCAGCTCCTGCCTTTAGCCATAGGTTTTCCTGTAAAAATGGAAGAGCTTTTTTATAAAAAAACAAATCCCATCAATATTTCCGACCTTTGCGGTTTGAAATAATAATCCGTAAAGAGTGACCCCTTCCTTTGAGTGAATGGGCCGCTTTTTTTGCAACAATATATTAAATGACATTCCAAGAACTTGACCTTGTAGAACCGATACTCAGGGCGCTGAAAGAAGAAGGCTATGAAACGCCGACCCCCATTCAACAACAAGCTATTCCACATTGCATAAAAGGTAGGGACTTGCTGGGCTGCGCACAGACAGGCACGGGAAAAACAGCGGCTTTTGCCATCCCCGTTTTGCAAAACCTGAGCGCAAAACCCATCGAAAAGCACCGCCGGGACAAAAAAATAAAAGCCCTCGTCCTTACGCCAACCCGCGAGCTGGCCATTCAGATCGGCGATAGCTTTAAGGCATACGGGAGGCATATGCGCCTGAGCGGCATCGTCATTTTTGGCGGGGTATCGCAAAAGCCCCAAGTGGAACGGCTGCGCCGGGGCATTGACATCTTGGTGGCCACGCCGGGCCGCTTGCTCGACCTGATGAACCAGGGCTTTATCAATTTGGGGGACATTGAAATCTTTGTGTTGGACGAGGCTGACCGCATGCTCGACATGGGCTTCATCCACGACGTGAAAAAGGTCATCAAGGCCATTCCCCAAAAAAGGCAGACCTTGTTTTTCTCGGCCACCATGCCCAAAGAAATAGCCAGCCTCGCCAGCCATATCCTGACCGACCCAGTAAGTGTAGCGGTAGCGCCCATTTCGTCCACTGCCGAAAAAGTAGAGCAGGCCGTTTATTTTGTGGACAAAAGAAAGAAGCGGCACCTGTTGCTCCACCTGCTGGAAAACCCCGAAATCACTTCCGCCCTCGTTTTCAGCCGCACCAAGCACGGCGCCAACCGAATAGCCAAGGAACTCTCAAAAAGGGGCGTCAACGCAGCGGCCATCCACGGCAACAAATCCCAAACCGCCCGTCAGAGGGCACTGAAAGATTTTAAAGATGGACGGATCAGGGTGTTGGTGGCCACCGACATTGCTGCCCGTGGCATTGACGTGGAAAACCTCTCGCACGTCATCAATTTTGACCTGCCGAACATCTCCGAAACCTATGTCCACCGCATCGGCCGAACGGGCAGGGCGGGGGCAAGCGGCATTGCGCTTTCTTTTTGCGACACCGAGGAAAAAGCCTACTTGAGGGACATCCAAAAGCTGATCAAAAAACAGGTGCCAGTCGTCGAAGACCACCCATACCCGATTGACGAAAATGCGCCCCCTCCGTCCCCTGCCCCTGCCCGGCAACAACGGAGGCCACAAAACGGCCGCAGAAATGACCCAAGAAGAAGGGATGACAGGAAAAGAGGGGAGCGCCGCCCATCCAGGAACCGCCCATCTTCCAGCAATGGAGCAAAGCCTAAAAATGACCGCCGGCCTCAACGGGAAAAACCTGTCAGTGAAAACACGGAAAACAATAATCCGGGAGGTAAAAACACGGAAAAAGATACCGGCAAGGACTCCAAGTGGTCTTCTATTTTTCAGAAACCAAAATCTGGAAAAGGCGGCTTTGTCATAAAAAGCGACCGCTATACCAGCAACAAAAAAAAATCGAGCGGCGGCAGGTCTTTTCGCAGAGGGAAGAGGTAGGTGGATGCTGGGTTTGATTACTTAGGGCAGATATGATTGACCTGAAATGGGTTTTCTCGTGAGACGGGAAAACCCGTTTTTTATTTTAGGGCTTGGAAACTTGCAGACCCTGGAGCTACTGGCGAACAAGGAACGAATGCCCACGCCACAAAGGCCTCACCTCTTTGGGAAAAACCCAGATTTGTGCCTTGCCCACCCCGAGTACTCGGGGTTAGTGAAATCAGCAGTTTATTGGAGGGGACTAAATAGTGCAGTGATTCGTAATTAGTTGATTGGTTATTAGTTCGACAAATCATTGATAATGTGGTATTTACCAAAAAATAAATAGTCCGCTAATTACGAATCGAACCACTACATATACAACTTGGGTTAAAAGGCATAAAACGGATACCAAACAAAAGAACGGACGATGTTTTTCATTTTCATTTTCCCCGAAATTTCGGGGCAAGCTATTTTAATTTTCATTTTCTTTTGATTTCCTCTCGACAATTTCCGCTTTACAAAACACACATTGCGGACATTAAACAACCAATGCCTTTACTTTGCAGCAACCCCTATTTCTTAAAACATTTTTTATGAAAAAATTTACGGACTGCTTATCACAAAATACCGCTCCGCTCAACCGGCGGGCAATATTGCTCCCCTTCCTTGCACTCGCTTTTTTTATTTTTAAAACGCCTGCCTTTGCGCAGCTCAATGTCGAATTCGTCGCCAACTTCACTTACGAGTACGAGACCAGCGACGTGTGGGGCTATACCGCCGCCGACGGCACAGAGTACGTATTGGTCGGGGTTTACGACGGTGTTTCCATCGTCAGCTTGGCCGACCCTGCCGACCCCGAAGAAGTCGTTTTTTTAGAGGGCGAACATTCTGGCTGGCGCGACCTGCGCACCTTCGGCGACTACGCCTACGTCGTCGCCGATGAGTCCGATACCGAGGAAGGCCTTTGGGTCATAGACCTGCGCGGGCTGCCCAACAGTGTTGGGTTCAACAAAATACTTTTTACCTTCAACAATGATGAAGACACCCTTTATACCTGCCACAATGTTTGGGTGGACGACAAGGGCTTTGCCCACCTTTCTGGCTGCAACCTTAACGACGGCGGCGCTATTTTCCTCGACCTCAACAGCGACCCCTTCAACCCCGTTTTTGCAGGTTTTGGCGAGCCTGTTTACACCCACGACAATTATGCGCGGGGCGACACCTTATATACTTCCGAAATTTACGAAGGTGATTTTGGCATTTATGATGTCAGCGACAAAAGCAACCCCATCTTGCTGGCCACGCAGGGAACGCCCTTTCGTTTCACCCACAATGTCTGGCTTTCGGACGACAGCAAGACCCTCTTCACTACCGACGAAAAACCCAATGCCCCCACCGCCGCCTACGACGTTTCCGACCCCAACGACATCCGCCTTTTGGACGAGTTCCGCCCCAATGCCACCCTCGGCACCAATGTCATCCCGCACAACGTCCACGTCCTCAACGACTTCCTCGTCATTTCCCACTACACCGACGGCTGCATCATCGTGGACGCCAACCAGCCCGACAACCTCATTGAAGTTGGGAATTTCGACACCAACACCGACTTCTCTCAGGGCTTCCACGGGGCTTGGGGCGCCTATCCCTTTTTCCCTTCCGGGCTGATCGCCGTTACCGACATCGAAAACGGGCTGTTCATTTTACGGCCAACTTACGTGCGGGCGAGCTATCTGGAAGGCAATGTCATTGACGCAAATTCGACCATGCCCATACCCAATGCGGAGGTGCGTATTTTGGCCCCAACGCCATACTCCGAACTGACCGACCTCTCCGGCGATTACAAAACGGGCCTTGCCGAACCCGGCACTTACGACGTGCTTTTCAAGGCCCGCGGCTATTTCGACCAGACCCTCTCCGCCACTATTTCTTCCGGTGAAACCACCGTGCTGGATGTGCAGATGGTCCCCCTCCCCGGTTTCCCTGTGGCAGGGCAAGTGATGGACGAAACCACTGGCGAAATGCTGGAAGGGGCAACTGTTTTTTTTGAAAATGAAGACTTCGAATACACCGCTATCACCGATGCCGATGGCCTGTTTGGTTTGCCCTTTGTCCTGCAGGGGGATTATACTTTTTACGTCGGCAAATGGGGCTATGCCAACCTCTTTGTTGACAATATGGCCATAAGCCAGAACGAATATTTCGTTTTTGAAACCTCTCCCGGCTACGAGGACAACTTCAACACCGACCTCGGATGGGCCGTCAGCGGCGATGCCCTCAGCGGCCTTTGGGAGCGGGGCGTCCCCAATGGCACCAATTATGAAACCACCATTTACAACCCCTTCAACGATTCCCCCGCCGACCCCGGCGAACGTTGCTACGTGACCGGCAATGCCGATGTGTCCTCCATTTTTGCCGACAACGTGGACGACGGGCAGACCGTCCTCGCCTCTCAGCCAATGGCCCTGAAGTCAATGTACGACGAACCCTTCTTGACCTACGATGCCTGGTTTTATACCATCGGCTCCAACAACCTGCCCAACGACACCCTGAAAATCATGCTCACAAACGGCAACGAAACCATCGAACTGCAACGCTACGACGACTCCAATAAAGTGCAGCAATGGACGCAGTCCCCTGCCTTCGACCTCAACAGCCTTCTGGATGTGACCGACAACATGCGGCTCTTCTTGGTAGTCGGCGACTTGGAAGGCACCCCCAACATCGTGGAAGCTGGGCTGGACAATTTTAAAATAACCGAGGGCACACCAAACAATGTGCTGTCCCTGAACGATGGTTTTATAAAAATGCAGCTTTACCCAAACCCCTTCCAGTCGCAGGTTTTTATTGATTATAAAATCGAAAAGGATTTTAAAACCCTGAAGCTGCTGGTCTTTGATTTTATGGGAAGAAAAATGGACGAAGTGGCTTTGAGCGCAGCCGAAGGTGCTGTTCCTTTCGAGGCAGGTTACCCGGCAGGGGTTTACTTTTTTTCTTTTGAAATGGATGGGCAAATGAGCGCCGCAATGAAAGTGGTCAAATTGTAATCGGCCGGGTTTTGGTGCATCGGGCGTACCGCCCAATCCCGAAACCTTTCGGAAGGCTTGGCCACGAAAAGCAAAACCATTGCCCAACCGACATTTAAAAAAATAGCAAACCCCAATTTCAGCAAGCAAAAATCTACCTTTGCGCTCCCTAATATCAGCTACACACAACCTCTCTCCCCGTTTTAAAAACAGCTCTCCCTTTTATCTTAAAACTACTGTAACTACTCAGGTCTTTTGGGTATTGGTAGCACAGCGTTCACGCTGTCCCGGTCACAGACGTTTACGTCTGGGCATAGAGTAAACGACGTAAACGTCGTTTACCAGGACAGCGTGTTCCACAGGAATCCCTTTGGGAAACGCTGTGCTACCGACACACACGCATCCTGAGTAGTTACAAACTACTTAACCTATTGACAAACAAGCCTTTCCCGCTTTAAATCATTGAAAAATCCTAAACAAAAAAATGTTTTCCAATATGAAAAAAACTCTTTTTACAGCATTGCTGGCCATCGCATCCACTTTGGCCTTTTCCCAACTCAACATGGAACTCCTCGACCAGATAGACTACACCGCCAATGCCAACGACATCTGGGGCTGGGTTGACCCCGACACCGGCACCGAGTACGCACTGGTCGGCCTCAAAACGGGCGTCTCCATCGTTGACCTCAGCGACCCAACCGACGTGCAGGAAATCCAGTTCATCCCCGGCGCCAACTCCACTTGGAGGGACATCAAAACCTGGGGCAGCCACGTTTACGTGACCAATGAATCGAGCAATGGGCTGATGGTCATTGACTTGTCCGATATCAACAACATCACTTGGTACGACTGGACGCCCTTCCTCGATGCGCTCAACAACAACCTGCGGAACTGCCACAATATCTACATTGACGAATTTGGCTATGCCTACCTCGCTGGCTGCAACCGGAACCTCAGCGGCTTCGACGGAAGGCCCATCGTTATTGACGTTTTCAGTGATCCGGGAAACCCGATATTCGTCGGGGTCGTACCCAACACGCCCGGTTACGATGAATATTCCCACGACGTTTATGCAAGGGACAATGTGCTGTACTCGTCAGAAATATACGAAGGGAACTTGGGCATTTACGATGTCTCCGACAAGGCAAACATCACCCACCTTGCCTCACAACAAACCCCAAGGGGCTTCACCCACAACGCTTGGCTCAACGATGCCGGCGATGTTGTTTTCACCAGCGACGAAAGGCCCGGCGCACCCATTGCGGCTTACGACATTTCCGACCTCACCGACATAAAAAAACTCGACGAGTTCCGGCCTGTTGAAACGCTGGGGGAAAATGTGATCCCCCACAATATCCATGTCTGGCAAGACTGGCTCATCCTCTCCTACTATACCGACGGGGGCATCATCGTTGATGCTTCGCGGCCTGAAAACCTCATCGAAGTAGGCAACTGGGACACCTTCCTCGGCGGCAGCGGTTCTTTCAACGGCGTGTGGGGCGCCTACCCCTTCCTGCCTTCGGGGCTGGTACTGCTGTCAGATATCGGCACCGGGCTTTATGTTTGCGGAGCGACCTATGTACGTGCCTGCTGGCTGGAGGGCAAGGTCACCAACCTCAATACCGGCGCAGCTATTTTTAATGCCGATGTGTCCATTGACAGCGATCAGGCCAATGCTGCGGCAAGCGACCTTTCGGGAAATTATAAAACCGGACAGGCCATCCCCGGCACCTTCGATGTTACTTTTTCGGCTGCCGGGTTTTTCCCAAAAACAGTTCCCGCTACTTTGGAAAACGGCGTCTTGACCACCCTCGACGTGCAGCTCGAACCCATCCCGGGTTTCGAAGTAAACGGGCAGACCATCAAATTGGCAGACGGGACAGGTCTGCCCAACGCCCATGTCGTGTTCAAAGGAGAAGTTGACCTCGATATAACTACCGACGGCAACGGCCATTTCACCATAGAAGAGGTGCCTGTCGGTGAGTACGATATTTACATCGGTGCCTGGGGCTACCTGAACCAGGTCATAGAAGGCTTCACCGTTGATTTCCAGACCCAGGAGATCATCATCGAAATGGAGGCCGGCTACCAAGACGACTTCTTCACCGACCTCGGCTGGACTACCCAAAGCACTGCCCTCAGCAGCAACCTCACGGGCGAGTGGGAACGGGGAGAACCCCTCGGAACTGCCTTTGATGACGGCACCGAAGTCAACCCCGACCACGATGTCATTGACGACATTGGCGACGAGTGCTTTGTCACCGGCAATGCCGGCGGAGGCGTCGGCGACGACGACGTGGACAATGGCATCGTCACGCTGGTTTCCCCGCAAATGGACCTGAGCAGTTATACCGAACCGACCCTGAGCTACCGCAGGTGGTTTTTCAATGAAGGCGGAAACGGCAACCCCAACGATGCGCTGGAAGTTCGCATCTCCAACGGCATCACCGAGGTAGTGGTAGAGACCATTACCAACTCGGATGACACTTGGGTAGAATCGCCCGAAATTGCCGTCGCAGAACTCATCGCCCCGACCGACAACATGCACCTCATTTTTGAAACCAGCGACCTGCCCAGCAGCGGCCATTTGGTAGAGGCCGCAGTGGATGCCTTTTTGGTCGTTGACGGCTCGGACTACCCCATGTTCACCACTTCCAACAACTTCGGTTGCCTCCCGCAAACGGTCAGTTTCAGCGACCAGCAAGACGACAACATGGCTTGGTCATGGACTTTCGAGGGCGGTACGCCCGCCACTTCCGACCAGCAAAACCCAACGGTGGAGTACAATGCCCCCGGCGTTTACGACGTAACATTGGAAGTGACCAAAAGCGACGGCAGTACCTTTGTCATCGAGCGCCCCGCTTTCATCACCATCGGAGAAGAACCCACGGCCGCTTTCACCACCTCTGCCATAAATGGCTCGACGGTCAGCTTCGCCAATTCCTCCAGCGCCAACAGCACCTTCACTTGGGATTTTGGCGACAGCCAGACAAGTACGGAAGAAAACCCAAGCCATGAATATTCCGCACCGGGCACCTACCTCGTCACCCTCACCGCTGCCAATGACTGCGGAGAGGATGTCGTTTCTTTGGAAGTTGAAATAACGGCCATTGCCCCTATTGCCAGTTTCAGCATCAGCGAAACAACAGGCTGCACGCCTTTCACCGTCGAATTTACCGATGAATCGGAAAACCTGCCCGACTCCTGGGAATGGTCGTTCCTCGGCGGCGACCCCGCTACTTCGACCGAACAAAACCCGACCGTTACATTTGCCGAAGCAGGTATTTACAGTGTGCAACTAACCGTAAGCAATGCCGCAGGCACGAGCGAAACAACCCAGAGCCAGATCATCACCGTGGAGGCAAGCCCCGTGGCTTCCTTTACGTTCAGCACCAACGGCCCAGAGGTCAGCTTCATCAATGCCTCTGCCAACGGCGACTCTTATGAGTGGTCTTTCGGCGATGGGACAGGAAACAGCAGCACCGATGAAAACCCATCCTACACCTTCCCCGGCACTGGCGAATTTGATGTCACCCTCACCACTACCAACAACTGCGGCATCAGTGCCAGCACCCAGACAATCATTATTTCTTCTGCTACCGCAACCAATGAACTGGAGCCGGCAGCTTTCAGCCTACTGGCCAAACCCAACCCGTTCAGCAACCGGGTCTTTATTGATTACGAACTGCTCAACGGCTTCAACTCGGCAAGCATCGGCATCTATAATGTGCTGGGTAAAGAGGTGGCCAAAGTGGCCATTGACGGCGCATCCGGTACGCTTGTTTTTGGCGATGAAATGCAGGCGAGCGGGGTTTACTTCCTGCGCTTGATCGTTGATGGAAAGGTCGGAAAAGCGATGAGGTTGGTAAAGCTGTAACCCGGACGGAAGTCCGGCCAAAAAGCCGCAACCCGGACGGAAGTCCGGCCAAAACCGCAACCCAGACGCAAGTCCGGCCAAAGCCGCAACTCGGACACAAGTCCGGCCAAAGGATAAACAGCTCTCTTTTAAAAAAACGTCGGCAGGGTTCAGCACCCTGCCGACGTTTTTTTCACCGCAGCAAAACCACCTCCCCTTCCAGCACCCGCCGGTCCCCGTCTGCCAGCACGATTTCGGCCAGCCAGACAAAGACGCCCGGCTCCATCAACTGCCCGCGGTGCCTGCCGTCCCAGCCCTGCCCCCTGCCATTGGCCGCAAAATTTCCGCCTTCATATACTTTTTCGCCCCAACGGCTAAATATGCGAAGCCAATGTACTTGTGCATCCCCCTTCCCATAAATGGTAAAAAAATCATTGATGCCGTCGCCGTTTGGGCTAAAGGAATTGGGCACATACACCTGCCCTCCTACAGCTTCCACAAAAACAGTCACTTCGTCTTCCGCACTGCACCCATTGAGGGCAGTGATGTCCACAAAATAGGCCGTCGTAACGGGCGGGGAAACGGCCTGCACCAAACAGGCCGGGCAGCCGGACGGAGACCAAACAACACTTGCCAATGAATCAGGGGGCAGGTTGACGATAGCTTCTACGGTAGTTGTGTCGCCGGCCATTATGTAAAGGTCTTCGCCCAGGTCCACTGTCAGGGGTGTTGCCAAAGTCGTCACCCTTACCACCACGCTGTCGCAGCCACTGGGGGTATTGAAAACGCTGAACCCGGCCCCTGCCAGTTCCGGGTCGCAGGTAGTAGAATAGATAAAGGTCGAGTCGCCCGGCAAAAAATCTACGGTCTCTACCACCACGCTGTCGCAGCCCCATTGGTTGGTGAGGTGATCGGTAAAAATGCCCGCTGCCGCCGCTGCGCAAGTGCTGGAATAGATGAAAACAGAATCGCCCGGCAACAGATCCACGGTCTCTACCACCACGCTGTCGCAGCCGGACTGGTTGTTAAAGTGGCTGGTAAAAACGCCTGCTGCGGTTGGGTCACAAGTAGCGGAAAAAACCTCAAAAGTATCGGCAGGAGAAAAGGTGACCGTAGTGACCACAGTGCTGTCGCAACCATTCTGACCGGGGAAAGACTGCACAAAGGTACCCGCTCCGGCAGGGTCGCAGGTAGTAGAAGCAACCAGGGCCGTGTCGTTGCCGGGCAGCAGTACGACGACAGTGGTGGAGGTACTGTCGCAACCATTTACCGAAGTAAAGCCCTGCGTGAAGGTACCTGGCTGACCGACCCATTCCCCGGACACTTCCACGCTGTCGCCCGGGCATATATATAAGGTGTCGGTATTTATCAGGCTTTCTTCCACTATCACGGCCAGTGTATCGCTCCAGGTGGCACAGGCCGTCGTGCGGTGCACGACCACCTCCTGCACCCCCGGCACACCGAACTCCACCCACACCGAGTCTCCTTCCTCCCGGACGATGCCCCCCCCCGGCACCTCCCACAGGTAGTCCACCGCAGCGCAATTGCCCGTGACGTAGAAATGCCCCTCCGCCCCGGCGCACACCTGCCCGGGGCCTTCCAGCCAGGGCTTCAAAGGGGCAAAATAAGAAGCGGGGAAATCCGGCAGGCCGAGGCCCACCCCCACGTTGTCCGGCAGGAGGAGGCCGTCCGCACCGCCCCGGTAGTCGCAGGCGGCGCCCTTCTCGTTGGGGCGGTGGATAGCGTCGAGGCTCTTCTGGGGGGTGCCGAAGTAGTTGACGTTGGCGATGTAGATCTTGCCGTCGGGGCCAAGCAGCATGCCGCCCGCACCGTTCGTAACGTTGTTTTCGGCCACGACCGTCCGGGACTGGATGATCGCGTCCGCACTTCCCGCTTTCAGGTCGTATTGTATGATCCGGTCATCGGGGTCCCACACCTCAAAATAGACCTTGCCGTTGTCGGGGGAGAACTCGGCCCCGTAGGCCGAGCGCAGGCTGTCCCGCATCAGCACAGGGTCGTACACCTCGCCGGTGGCGTTGTCGAAGCGGAACACCTCGGTGTGGGCATCGTAGGTCGCAACGCCCCAAAAGGTGGCTTCCCCTGTTTCGGCCATGGCGACCCGCTGCCCGTCGGGGCTGATCTTCATCTGCCCTCCTTTTGTTGCCCTCAATCCGGAGTTCCCGGCCCCCGCTTCGCTGACCACGGGGCTGGCCGCAATGCCGCTGCTGTCGAGCAGCCAGGCAAAGAAGCGGTTGCTGCCCAGTTCGTGCGTCAGCACCCACCAGTCCTCGCCGTTGCAGTGGCGGGCGGCGGCCACTTTCTCGGTCGTCTTTCCGTGCAGGAAGACCTTCTTCTGGACAATGCCGCCCAGCCCCCCGTCCAGCTGCATGTCCACCACGGCGTACAGCATGTCGGCCACCGTGTCCAGCTGGGGGTTCAGGTCGCGGGTCTCCGGGTAGAAAAGGTAGTAGGTGCCGGGGTGCCCCGGCTGGGGCAGGGCGACCATCTGGGTGGCCGACGAATGCCCGCCGATCCCGAAACCGTTGCCCTGCATCGGTTCGTGGTTGCGGTTCCAGACATCCAGCCCATTGGAATAGAACAGCAGGCTGCCGTCCCCGCCGTTGGCAATGGCATAGGCCTCGTAGCCACCGATGCTGGGCGGGATGGCGCTGTCGTCCAGAAAGGCGGGGGGGCTGCCCGCACCGAAGTCCAGCCCGGCGGGGTCGCCGAAGTAAGCGCCGAAGTACCAGATGTTGCCTTCCTTGCCGGTGGGGCACTGAGATTGTCCCGCTGCCGGGTGCAGGCAGAGCAAGAAAAGGGGAAAGACCAAGGCCAGGAAGAGGGGACGTTTCATTGTATTCATATTTGATCCGATAAAGGTAACGCTAATTATGGATAAAAGCCGCAGAGCTGCTAAGTAACTGATTGTCAATGTTCTTACCAAGAACTCACGTTAACTACTTACCTCCCCTATAAACCCCTCTGGGGTTTCGAGGGGTGGTAGGTAGTTACCAAAAACAAATTCAGGGAGCCTGCTCTTTGAATTTGTTTTTGAACTTGAATTTGAAATATCCTTTTATCCATCCAAGGTGACGCGCAGGAAAAGCTCTTTGAAAAACCTTGCAACGCTTGTTCACCGCAGCAAAACCACCTCCCCTTCCAGCACCCGCCGTTGCCCGTCCGCCAGCACGATTTCGGCCAGCCAGACAAAGACGCCCGGCTCCATCAACTGCCCGCGGTGCCTGCCGTCCCAGCCAAACAAGAAGTCGTTGGGCGGAAAATCGAATGCCTCGAAGACCGCTTCGCCCCAGCGGCCAAAAATGCGGAACTGCCCTACCCGCTGCACCAGTTGGCCATTGGCAAACAGCACCAGCACATCGTTGATGCCGTCGCCGTTCGGCGAAAAGGCATTGGGGACAAACACCTCGATTTTTGGCTCCGTCACCAAGAGATGGATGCCCGCCGTGGCCGAGCAACCGCTCGAATCAGTGATGGTCAGCACATAGTCCGTATTTGCCGAAGGCGAAGCAAATGGGCGGAGGCAAGCGGTGCAGCTAAGCCCCTCGCCCGGCGTCCAAACGATGCCGGCTATTTCGTCCAGGGGCAGGGTGGTTTGGGCGTTGAGGGGGATGGACGTTCCGAGCGGCAGGCTGGCCGTGGCATCAAGGATGATTTCAAATGGCTGAAAATCAATGATTTGAGCCTGCCAGACGGCCTCGCAGCCATTGCTGTCGCGCAGGGTCAGGGCATAGTTGCCGGGGGGGAGGCCATCAAAAAAGGCCTGCGGGGAGAAGTCCGTCCCGTCAATGGAATAGGCAAAAGGGGGCAGGCCGCCCTGCACATCGGCAAACAAAATACTGCCCGTCGGCGAGCTGCAATTGGGCTGGCCGACCACAAAAGAGAAGCCCCCGATGCCGCCCGGCGAGATGCTCATTTCATCCATAAAAACGCAGCCGTTGGAGGGGTCGGTAGCGGTGAGCGAATAGCTGCCGGGGAGGTTGACCAGGGGCGTGGCCGTCTGCCCGCCAGCAACAAATGGGTTGCCGGAGACCCCCGCCGCCGGTGCAAAAACCCAGTCCAAAACGGCATCGGGCGGCGAGAGGAGGCTGCCCTGGATCTGTATTGCCGAGCCATCGCAGCCGAGTACGAGGTCAGCGCCTGCGGCGGCCTGCGGCGCATTTGTATTTTGTAAAATAATGATGGAGTCGGTGGCCGAGCAGCCGTTCTGCGGGTTGGCGATGGAGAGGGTGTAAGTGCCCGGCGCATCGGCGGTCGGCGTCAAAGTGCTTGCCCCCGAAACGATGTTGCCGTCGGGCGTTGTCCACTCAAAAAGGTCGCCTGCGGCGAAAGTAGAATTGCTGGCATCAATGGCAATTTCTTGCAAAATACAGGTCAGTTCGTTGGGCGGCAAAATGGAAACGACGGGCAGGTTGCCGCCGCCCGTCACCTCGACCGCAGCCGTTGCGGTGCAGCCGTTGTCGAGGTCGGTCACTTGCAGCAGGTAGTCGCCGGGGGCAGTGACCACGGGCGTTGCGGAAGTTTCGCCGCTGGCAAAATTGCCGTTTTGCGTCGTCCACAAATAACCAAAGCCAGGGCCGCTGCTCGAAGCCGTTGCATCCAAAACCAGTTCCGTTTGGCCGCAGTCCAATGGCAGCGGCGAGGTGGCCAAAGCCGTCGGCGGATCGGTATTTTCCAAAACAAGCAAGGTCGTGTCGGAAGTGCAGCCCGTCGTCCGGTCGGTCGCTGTGAACAGGTAGCTGCCTGCGGCATCAATGCTCGGCGAGGCAGTGGTTTCGCCCGCAACGATATGCCCCGTGATGGCCGTCCAAAGGTAGTCCACATTGCTGCCCGCAGCGCTGCCCGACAGGGTCAGCAGGGTGTCGGTACAGCTCAGCAGGGGCGCATCGGCCAAGCTGATGGGCGGCCCGTCGGTGACCTGTGCGACCTGCACGCTGGCAATGGTTTCGCAGTTGTTGCCGGTGTCCAAAACAGTGAGCAGGTAAGTGCCGGGGGCATCCACTTGGGGCGTCGGGCCAGTGCTGCCCGAAACGATGTTGCCGTCGGGCGTCGTCCATGAATAAGCAATGTTAGAACCGCTGTCCGAGCCACTGCCATCGAGCAGCAGCGAGGGGCTGTCGCAGGTCAGGGTGTCGGGCAGGCCGGCATCGGCGACGGGGGCGTTGTTGTCCAATGAAACGAGGACGGTGTCCGTACCGGCGCAGCCGTTCAAGCCATCGGTCACGGCGAGGATGTACGTTCCGGGGGCATTGATTTCCGGCGTCAAAGTATTTGCGCCAGCAAGGATGTGGCCGTTTGGCGTCGTCCATTCGTAAAATATTTCAAAGCCAAGTTCCGAACCCGTGCCGTCCAAAAAAGCGGAATTTGCCCCGCAGGGCAAGGTGAACGGAATGCCCGCCACTGCCGTAGGCGCATTGTTATTTTGTAAAACTTCGACCGTTGCGGAAGCAGAACAGCCGTTGTTGGCATCGGTCACGGTGAGGGTGTAATTGCCTGCGGCATCAACGACGGGCATGAGGCTGGTGTCGCCCGAAACGATGTTTCCGTTGGCCGTTGTCCAGAGGTATGTGATGCCCGGGGCAGCCGTGGCAGAGGCCATCAGGCCGACCTGCGGAACACTGCAACCGAGGGCGCCCGGCACCTCGATAGCGACCTGCGGGAAGTCGGCTTGGGTGTCCACGGCGACGGTGCTGGAGGCCGAGCAGCCATTGCCGCTGTCGGTCACTTCGAGTAGGTAAAGGCCGCTGGCATCAACGACGGGCTGCAGACCCATGCCTCCCGAAACGATATTTCCCGGAAGGGGAGACCATTGGTAAATATACTGGCCTCCCTGGCTCGAACCCGTGCCGTCCAAAGTGACCTGAGGCGAGTTGCAGTCAATGGTCCGGGGCAGCCCGGCATCGGCCAGGGGCAGGGCAAAATCGGCAGCCACATTGACCGAATCAATTGACATGCAGCCATTTACACTATTTATTATTTTTAAAATATAAAACCCTGCGGAGTCAATGACTGGCTGCAAGGTCATTGCGCCCGCCACAAAATGCCCGTCTGCCGTCGTCCAGTTTTGGGTAAAACCTGCCCCC
>DROJ01000164.1 GCA_011321935.1 Bacteroidota bacterium
ATATTTTTCGGTGCTTATATAGAAAACAGAAATTATTAGATGATTTTTTGCAAATAATTATTGAATCTTTAGAGGCCAATCTTTTTAGATATAAACAGAATTTAGACATCATATTAAGAAAAAAAAGTTTTCTCATGTAGAGTACAATATTTCACAAGAAATAAGGTTGTGGGGTAATCTTTTACCTGCCGTTTCGTATAGTTTTCCGTTTCGGTATTCGTGTTTGGATGCCGATGTTTTCTCGAACTCAATATATTCGTCGAGCGTTATGAATTTTTCAGCTACTGCTGTACCCATATTTTTAGTTTCTTTTTGGCGAATATAACCTGTTTTATCGAGATTTTCAAATCTGCCAATTAATTCAGTTTACCACATTCTTCGGCCTGCCGGCCAAAAACGCTTTAATATTTTCCGCAACAATCCCGATCAAGCGCTGCCTCGACTCCCGCGTCGCCCAAGCATGGTGAGGGGTGACAAGGCAGTTGGGAAGGCCGGTCAAAGGGTGGCCGGCAGGGGGCGGTTCTTGGGAAAGCACATCCAGCCCGGCGCCCGCGATGGTTCCATTTAAAAGAGCATTTTTCAAATCCAGCTCATTGACCAACCCGCCCCGGCCGGTATTGATGAGCAGTGCGGAGGGCTTCATTTTCGACAGGCGGGCGGCATTTACGATGCCCCTGTTTTCCTCCGTCAAAGGGGCGTGGAGGGAGAGGACATCGCTTTCTGAAAACAGCCGTTCGAGGGAAACATATTCTATTTGCGGCAGTGGCTGTTGATTCATGTTTTTTCGGTTGGCGATCACCTTCATACCGAATGCCAATGCGATCTGCGCCACTTGTTGGCCTATTTTTCCAAAGCCATAAATGCCCATTGTTTTGCCTGCGAGTTCAGTCATTGGGCTTTTCCAGTAGCACCAGTCGGGGGCCTTCGTCCAGCCTCCTGCCCGCACGTCGGTACTGTGCAGACCGACCCGGTTGGTCATTTCCAATAAAAGCGAAAAGACGTGCTGCGCAACGGAAGGAGTGCTGTAACCCACTGCATTGCAGACGGTTACGCCGAAATGAGCAGCAGCGTCCACATCAATATTATTGTAGCCCGTGGCGAGGGTGCAGATGAGTTTCAGTTTCCGCAACCTGCCGATGTAGTACTGGTCCAGCGGCACTTTGTTTACGATCAGCACCTCTGCGTACCGCGCCCTTTGATAGATCTGGTTGCCCGAAGTGCGGTCATAAATTTTGAGGTCGCCAAGCTGCGAGATGGGCTTCCAGCTCAGGTCGCCGGGGTTGGTGGTATGGGCGTCGAGGATGACTATTTTTGGCATATTTTGTCAATATCAAATTGTATTTTTTTCTTTTATCAAACCCCAGACCACCGTCAGCATTCCAATTGGCATCAAGGCCGAAACCAAAAAAAGCAATTCATAATAATCGGGAATAAAACCCATCGTTCCCCAAAACATTGCGCCCTGCAAAAAGAGGACGGCTTCGCTCAAAACAAACCCTACCATAAATATAGGCACACCTATTTGCACATATTTTTTTCGTAAAAACATAAACTCTTTGATAACCCCAAAACCGAGGAGGAAATGGGTAATGACACCCAGCAATATCAAATGGATAAACCCGATCACAAAATTCCGGATAGTATAGGCGACGGTCGCCAAATAGGGAACGGCAACAATTGTTTGCATTGATATTTTAAATGCAAAAGCAAAAAATGCCACTTCCATCAATATAAATACTTTTTTTGAAAACAGCGGTTTGATCTCGTGCCGCAGCGGCGTTATTGTTTTCAGGAAAAATACAAGCGCCGCCAATTGTATGGTAACGCCCAAACTGTTTATCCAAAACAATATCGGAATGGGCGTGGACCAAGTGACCGCCAGCACATAGGTCAGCAAACAAGATATGGTCAACAATAAAATAAAAATATTGGCGGTCTTTTTTGGATAATTGATTTTATTGTCTTCTAAATATTTGAAAAATATGCCCAGCACCGAAAATATAAACCAACCATTAAATTGGAAATGTAAATAAAATTGCACAGCAGCATAATAGATTGCTTTTCCCTGCATGCCGTTCAAAATGATCGGCGGGATGGCCCAAAGGGCAAGGGTGGAAAGCACCATGAAAAACAAGGACAGCCGCACCAGTTTTGCAGAAATACTATTTTGCCCTTTTATATCTTTTATAAATTGCCAAACAAATAAATAGGAACAGATGCCGTGCAGAGAAGAAAAGGCAATGGAACCCGCCGCATAGCCCTGTACCGGGAACGTGGCCAACATGCCGATCACCGAAATTTGTGTCGCCCAAAACAGCCGGTTATAAAACGGTTTTTTTTGTTTCGCCTCCGGCAAAAACGATTTTATCAATATAGCATATATAGCGAGGTAGGCCCAGCCCAACATGGCCACATGCGAGTGGGCATGCAATATGTTCATGAATTTCATCCAGCCCACTTCGTTGACAAAAGCATAGCGCATCAGCAGGCCGAGGCACATGGCGATAAAAAGATTTAACAGGGCTATTTTAAACCACTTTTTTGGCATTGGTAATCAATAAATTTATACAATTATTTAGCACATCTCGAAATCCCGAAGGGGTTGAATGTGAATAATTGCATTTTTTTTAAAAATCTTTCCTAACTGACGCCCGGTATATCCCGAACGTGGGCAATAGCACCCAAAAAAACAAAGACAATATAGCAACACTTATCCCGATACTGCTCCCCAAAAATTTTTGGAAAACAGCCCCCGTATAACCCATCAACGCCGATACATCCAATTTTAATAAAATAAGAATCCGCGACAGATCAATGGGATTAAAAAACGAGGCGCCCATCGCAAAACTTTCCAACGGATAATCGCTAAAACCTGCCAGCGCTAATAAAAACAATCCGTCGTATATAATGGCAAAAAACAGCCAGGCCAATATGGCCAAGCCAAATCCCCGGATCCGGTTTTCATTTTTTAAAGCAATATAAAAGGCAATGGCAGAAAATATAAATGAAAGAAAAACCCCCACCATCAGCAGCACCATATAATTCCATATTTCCCCCGAACCAAATACGCCGTAAAATATGAACGGCGCCCCGACCCCAATTAAAAGGCTCAATGAGAGGGATATGGCCACGCCCAAATATTGCCCCAAAAATATATGGATGCGCTTGATCGGCTGCGCCAATAAAAGCTCTGCAAATTCGCGGGAATTATAAAAGTACATCACCCCGAACATGGTGGCAATCAAAGGGATCAATACCAATATTACGTTCATCAAACTGATGATCGTTTTTGACAGATCCGTGCTCAACCAAAAGAAGGACATCGTGAGCAATAAATAAAACCCACAATATATATAAGTCCACCTGCTGCGCATTAAATCGAATATGCTGTATTTTAGTATTTTTAACATGGTTAGTTATTAGTGGATTAGTGATTAGTTATTAGTGATTAGTGATTAGTGATTAGTGGAGCAGTTATTAGTTATTAGTGCCTTTTCCTGATTGCTGTTCACTGCTTCATTAATCACTGCTTCACTGTTCACTGCTTTACTAATCACTGCTTCACTAATCACTACTTTACTGTTCACTGCTTCACTAATCACTGCTTCACTAATCACTACTTTACTTTGTTTTAATATTTCGGCGATGGTCCTTTCGAGGGTCGGTTGGCCGTATTGTTTTTTCAATCCTTTTAGGCTTCCGTTAAAATGAATTTTGCCTTCCAAAAGAAAAACAATATCGTCGGCCATTTCTTCCACAAAACCCATGATGTGGGTGGTGAGGAGAATTGTTTTTCCTTTTGCCTTTTCTTCCCAAATTAATTCTTTTAATTGGATCATGGCCACGGGGTCGAGACCGACCGTTGGTTCGTCCAGCACGAGGATGGGGCTGTCGTACATAAAGGCCGCCACGATGTTTACTTTTTGGCGGGTGCCGCCGGAAAGGTTGCCGAGTTTTTTGTCGAGAAAGGGTTCGAGTTCGAATAGCTGGATCAGCCGTTGGTCGTCGGCTTTGCGTGGACGGAGGTCTTTGATCATTTTTAATAACTCCTTGACCGTCAGGTTTTCCGGGAAGCGGGCGATCTGCGGGAGGTAGTCAATTTGGTCGCGGTAGGCCCATTGGCGGGCCACGTTTTTGCCGTCCACATATATTTCCCCGTCATTTGGAATGACCATTCCGAGCAGGCATTTTATCAGCGTGGTTTTGCCCGAACCGTTTGGCCCGAGCACGGCGGTGATCCCCGGTTTATCGAACAAAAGGTCAACGCCTTTCAGCACTTTGTTTTTGCCGAATGACTTGTGGAGGTTTGTTATTTTTATCATTATTGAAGATGAAAATTAAAATGAAAATTAAAATGAAAATTAAAAATCCACACGTTCTGAACGGACACCGATGTGATTTTTTCCCGAGATTTCGGGGCAAGCTATTTTCATTTTAATTTTCATTTTCATTTATTAATCCGTTATGAAACTAAAATTCATATTTCACAAAAGCGGTAATATTTCTTCCAGGCTCAAATATAAGCCCTTGTTCGCTATTGTTCCGGTAGCCCCTGTTGAGGTGCTCGTAATAATTGGCGTCAAATATATTCAACATGGCCGCCCCGATAGAAAGCCCTTCCACCGGGCGCGTGCCGATCCGCAGGTCAAAAACCGAAAAGCTGGGTGTTATTGTTTTTCCAAAAGATTGTGAAATGCGGTCTTGTTTGGAAGCATAGCGTCCCCGTATATCAGCGGTCAGCCAATCTTTTTCAAATACCAAACCCAGCGATGCGGTGAACGGGGGAATTTCCGGCAGCGCTTCGTGCCAGTCTTTGTTTTGCGCTCTCGTATAACTTGCCGATCCTTTTAAAGACAAATATTTTGCAAAACTATATTGTCCCTGAATTTCAAAACCTGTTTGTGTTGCCGCATCTATATTTTGAAAACGGCGGGCATTTTGGGGCAGGTTCATCGGCAAAAATTTGCGGTCCAAAGTTTCATCAACAACGGCGGTAATATAATCGGTAATATAGGAGTAAAAAACAGAAGTCTTTAATTGGAATGCTCCTTTGTTTTTATTCAAGCTCAACTCGGCCTGGTGGTTGGCTTCTGATTTTAGGTTTGGATTTCCGACATATTCATATGCGTCAACGCCCAATTGAAAATGGTTGATAAAACGCTCCTCCATATTGGCGGTACGAGTACCCCTGCCGAGGGCAAATTGCAAATTCCATATTTTATTAAAACGGTAATCGGCAGATATATTGGCGCTGATATTAATTTCCGTTTCTTTTTTGAGGCCGGGATATAATGCCAAAAAATCGGGCGCTGGGTTATTGATTTCAGAGGCAATAAAATCGGCCCTTGCACCTGCGGTAAAAGTCAATTTATCATTATTAAAGAATTTATTTTCGATAAATATACCAATATCGGATTGCTGGGCATCCTGCCATATTAAATCAATTTTTTTAGCTGGCGGATCAATAGTCTCGCCCGTCATCATATTCCTTTTAATAAGGCGAGCCCGCTCACCGTCTCTTGTCAGATAACGGAAATCAACTCCTGTATATAATTGGTTTTTTGCATTTGGGGTAATGGAGAATTCGAGTTTCCCGCCAGCCGTTAATGCGTCAACGGTTGATACGGCGTCCACCATCATGAAATTTGGCCGGCGGCTGTTTTCCATTATATGGTCAACTTTTGAGAGGAAACTTTTGAAAGTGATGCCATATAATTTATCACCGATATTTTTAATGGCATAATCAATAGAAGCAACGCTGCTATTGTCCTCGTCGGTATCCATCGGCAGCCCGACGTGCAATATGTCGCGCCCAAACGATTGCCGCCAACCAATTTGCAAGCGTTGGTTTTTAAAAGAACTGATACCGATTTTTGCTGAGTAATCATAAGATTCAAACGAGGTCGGAATTTCCAGACCGTCCCCGTTTTTATAATTTCCAAAATCGCGGATGCCCCCCGAAAAAACAGCGTCGTATCCTTTTCCTGCGGAGTTCAAAGAGAGGCGGG
>DROJ01000165.1 GCA_011321935.1 Bacteroidota bacterium
TACCGCCTTTTGTATTTGCGAATGCGCTCAATGTTATGATTACCTCTTTTCCGAAAGAAGTTTTGAATTCAAGGGTTTCGGATTCGCCATTTTGTATGAGGGAGAGGATATCCATTTATATTTAAGCTCGACTACTTACATCAACTTTAACCCCCGACACTATAAAGGCACTTCCTCTTTGCTTTTTTCCTGTCTAAAAAAATCTTTATATATAGCCGATTTATACCATTCAAAAGTCCGTCGCAAGCCCTCTTTTATTTTCACCTCCGGCACATATTCCAAATAATTCATCGCTTTAGATATATCGGCCAGGCTATGCTTCACATCTCCGAGGCGTTCCGGGCCATGTATAGGGTCCATTTGCGATCCGGTCAGAATTTTCAGATAGTCGAACAATTCCAAAAGGGTAGTCCGCTCGTTGGTGGCGATATTATAGACCTGGTTCAGTGCTGCTACTTTTTTGGTGAACAAAGCTTTTATGTTTGCTTGTACGGCGTTGTCAACATAAGTAAAGTCCCTGCTTGTCAAGCCATCTCCATTGATGGTCGGAGGGCTTTCCTCTAATATCGC
Source organism: Bacteroidota bacterium (assembly GCA_011321935.1). Classification (GTDB taxonomy): domain Bacteria; phylum Bacteroidota; class Bacteroidia; order Chitinophagales; family Saprospiraceae; genus UBA6168. Next base: position 571 of record DROJ01000165.1, read on the forward strand.
TTTTATGAACAGGGGGATTACAGCGGCATAGGCTCCATTGGGGTCTTGCTTTGGGCCAAAAATATTGAAGTAACGCAGGCCGATAAAATTGATATTATAAAAGCGGGAAAAGACATCGGCGTACAGTTCATTTACCAATTTGGTAACGGCATAGGGGGAAAGCGGTTTTCCGGTCACGTCCTCCCGTTTGGGCAGATATGGGCTATCACCATATGTGGAGGAGGAACATGCGTAAACGACCTTGTTGATGCCCGCCTCTTTTGCAGCAAAAAAGACATTGACCGTTCCGTCTATATTGACGCTGTTAGTGGTGACGGGGTCGTTGATAGACCGTGGCACCGAACCCAAAGCAGCTTGATGAGTGATCAGGTCTATTCCGTCACATGCCTTTTGGCAGGTGCTGAAATCCCGGATATCCCCTTCCACAAATTCAAATTTGGGGTTGGCTTCAAATTCTTTCAGGTTTTTCAGGTGACCCGTTGCGAGGTTGTCGAGCACCCGCACGAGTTCTACATTGTCGAGCCGGAGGAGCGCCCCGGCGATGTTGGAGCCGATGAAGCCTGCGCCGCCAGTGACGAGGATGCGGTGGGACGGGGGACGGTTGACGGCTAACGGTTGACGGGTGGTTGTTGGATGTTGGTTGTTAGTCATTGGTGCTTAAATGGTTGTTGATAAGGGTTTATGGGGTGTTGAGGTGCTTGCCTCCCGATGTGAAACGGGGATAAGTCGTCGGCATGGTTGACCGGCCGGTTTTTTTCTCGAATCATACAAGACGGTTTTTTTTGGGTGAGAGCCAAGCGGGAGCTTGGCGCTACAGCTTTCATCCCCCGACGATATGGATGGTTTTACCGCCCACCTTTTCTGTTTTCCAAAATATTTTTTCTTCCCAAGTTTTGACCTGTCCCGGTCGAACACGACGAGCCAGCCCGTTTTTTCGCCGAGCTTGTCCATGTATTCACCGAGTTGGTTCAAGCCGTCGGGGATGGTTTTTTTACCGTAATCGAGTTTCAGTTCGACGGGGTATTTGTTTTTTCCATAGCGGACACAGAGATCCATCCGTTTGGCACCCCCGGCATATTCGCGCGATATATCGCCGCCGCTGTTGACTACCCGCTGCAAAAAAGCCTGAAGTATCAAATGGGGGGCAGCTTCTTTATATTGGTATTTTTCTTCCCATATTTCGCTGTTCTCCCGCCAGAACTGTTGGAAGGCTTTTAGCAGGCCGTTCATGTCGAGCGTTCCGTCTCCCTGTACCCAAATGTTTTTTATCTGGCCGGTCAGGTGGTACTGGGTGTTATAGCTCAATGTCCTGATAATCACTTCGGCATATATCTTATTAGCGGGCATCAGGACATTGCCTTCGCTTTTGATGATCCCCAGGTCCAGGCAATATTGGGTGTCGTCGTCGGTGATGTTGATGGCGTCCTTTTCGCCCGTGATAATTGGTTCGATGACCTTGCGCACGCTTTCCTCCTTGAGGCGCTCCAACAGGCTGTCAATATGGGTGTCGCGGCGCAGCATGATGTTCTGGGCGGCTTGCCCCACGAGTTCTGCGTTTATGTTTTTTGAAAAATCGTTGTCCAAGATTTCGGCAACGATTTCGCGGGCGATTGCATTTACCAGCCAAGGCTGCCCGCTGGTATAGTCATAGACTTTTTCAATGGCCGTTTTATCAAATACCTGCCCCGTTTCTTTGGTATGCTGGGCATAAAGGTTTTCCACTTCGGCAGGGGAGAAATTTTTTATTGTCAACGCCTTGGTGATGACATTGAACGGGCTGGTAGAACCGAGGGTGAGCCTGCCGTCCCTGATTTTTGATTTGTAGTCCCTGATGTTCCTCATGCCCACAAGGGCAATGCTCTGCGGAAAAGGTATTTCGGGGCGGTTGACGTAGCCGTCCCGCAGTTGCCGGAGGAAGGTTATCAATGTGCCGTTTTGCAGGCCGTCTATTTCGTCTATGAAGAGGAGGAGGGGCCTGTCGAGTTCGGAGCAATAGTCGGTCAAGGCCGAGCGGATGAGGGTCGAGGTGTCTTTTTTGTCAAGCCCTTTGGCGAAATCTTGCCTGTGGGGGAGTTTGGAATAATTGACCGCAAACTTGAGGTTGTTCAGGGCTTCGGGGATACCTACATTTGGTTCGGTAAAAACCTGCACGGATTCCAGCGAACAATAGAGCGCGTAATAGTCGTTTTGGGAATTGAAATGGTGGACCAGTGATTTTACGAGCGTGGTTTTGCCCGTCTGCCTTGCAGCATAGATGACAAAATATTGGCCCTGTTCAATAAGGGACAGCACATTTTTGTTCCGCTCTATTGCGGACACCATATAGTGGTCGTTGCTGTTGCAAGGGCCGGCTATGTTGAAATATTTCCGCATTAAAATATGGTCAATTCCCTATCGTTGTAAGGCAGTTCCAACTAATAAATTAAACATTATGACGATGTTATTTTTCCTGCCTGCCGGCAGGCAGGTCTTCTGAGGAATTTAAAAAAAACGCACATGGGGCTACGTAAGTTTTTTTTAAGTTTCTCAGAAGGGAAAAGAACACGTCAGAATGTTTAATTTATTAGTTGGAACTGCCTAAGTGCTTCCATCGCCCAGAGAATTTGGAAGCACCTTTTATTTGTCCAACATCCTTTTCATGGCCCACCGGATGCTTTCCGAATTGGCGGTGATTTGCTGCATATCGGAGCGGTAAAACCAAACGGCTTTTTCGACCATTTTGGGAATTAAATGGTTGACGGTTTTTCCCAGATCTTCCATGGAAGCGAAGCCCCGTTGGACAATATCGGCATTTACTTTCCGGATGA
>DROJ01000166.1 GCA_011321935.1 Bacteroidota bacterium
AAGTGCTTTTTACCGAATTTACAGAAATGGGATATGTCGTTTCAAAACAGGCATTTGACCAAAAAAATGCAAAAAAAACAAGCCTGACCGAGCCTGTGGACATGCCCATTTACCAAACAGTGGCCAATGAAACGGAGGGCGGAAGTATTTTAGGAAAAACAGCCAGCACCGAATACCGGCCCGAAAATTACAGGGGTATTTTCAATGGTTTGAAACTGCACAGTTGGGGTTTTTCGCCCTCTCTTTCTGCCCCCTCGCTCCAGCTCGAAATGGCCAACATCCTCAACGACCTGACCATTTCCGCCGGAGGCGGCATCAACCAAAACGAGGACAATGCCAATTTTTACAAAGCCTCGGTGAACTACGGACGGTGGTTGCCGATCATCAGTTTGAACGCCGAACGGAGCGAGCGGGAGACTGATTTTTTCTCGGCAGCCGACACCCTGACCACCCAGAATTTTAATGAAAATGTGGTCAGAGGAAGTGTGGCCGTTCCGCTGTCGTGGCTGCACGGCAATTTTGCCACCAGCCTCCGCATGTCGGGCGGTTTGAGCTACCGCAACCTCACCGGCACAAAGGCGGAGGGCAAGGCCATCCCCGACCGGAATTTCACCGCTTATGACCTGGGCTTGTCCCTGAGCAGCATCCGCCGGAGGGCACGGCAGAACGTGGGGCCACGGGCGGGCCTGTCGGCAAACATCAATTATACCCAGTCCCTCAACGGTGCTGACAATGAGCGCATAGTGGCCACGGGCACCGCCTACCTGCCCGGCCTGATGCCCAACCACAACATTAAAATAAAGGCGGGCTATCAGAAAGAACTGCTGTCCAATCCTTATCAGTTCACTGACCGATTTGAATATACGCGGGGCTATGAAACGCCCGTGAACGATGATTTCTCTTCCTTTTCCCTGAACTATGGGCTGCCCCTGTTCTACCCTGATTTCGGCATCGCCGGCATTGTTTATTTCAAGCGGGTCCGGGCAAATCTTTTTTATGATGCAGGAGTGGGGAATATCAAAAAGCTGGACCAAAAAACCGATTACCGTTCCTTTGGCTTTGAAATAATACTGGACAACCAAGTTTTTAATTTGGCACTCGCCAGCATCGGTTTCCGGCAGTCCTTTTTATTGGAGGACGACCCTTTGAACCCCGGAGTGGATTCTGTTTTTGAGCTTTTTGTGGTGGGGGCTTTTTAGGGAATGGTGAATAGCCTGCCCCGAATATTCGGGGGTGAATAGGTTACGCCCAAAAAAAGTTGTCAACTTTCCCAATCCCCAGATTTCTTTAAAAGCAGCGCTGGCACGAGATGCCAACGCTGCTTTTTTTTTATATAAAAAACGCCCTCTGTGATCCGGGTTACACAAAATCATTATTGCCCATTTTTATTTTTGCAATACATTATTTCCTCATTCATCTTAAAACGCAATAATTATGAAAGTAGAACAAATCTATACGGGCTGCCTCGCCGAGGCAGCATACTACATCGAGAGCAAAGGAGAAGCCGTGGTCATTGACCCCCTCCGCGACATTGAAGGCTACCTGGAAAGGGCCAAGGCCGACAATGCAAAAATCAAGTACATCTTTTTGACGCATTTCCACGCCGACTTCCTGTCCGGCCAACAAGACCTTGCCAAGGCTACCGGCGGAACGATCGTGGTCGGCCCCACCGAGGCACCTATCGGCTACGATGTCCATATCGGTACCGATGACGAAATTTTCGAGGTGGGAGACGTAAAACTGAAATTGCTGCACACGCCCGGCCATACTACCGAAAGCATCAGCCTTTTGCTTTTCGATGAAAATGGTAAAGAAACTGCCCTGTTCAGCGGCGATGCCCTGTTCATCGGCGACGTTGGCCGACCTGATCTGGCGCAAAAAGTAGTGGCTGACCTGACCGAGGACAAACTCGCCCGGATGCTCTACCATTCTTTGAGAAACAAAATAATGCCCCTGCCAGACGACATCATCGTTTATCCGAACCACGGCGCAGGTAGCCCTTGCGGTAAAAACATGAGCTCGGAAACAAGCGATACTTTGGGCAACCAGAAAAAAACAAATTATGCCCTGAGGCCCGACCAAACAGAAGATGAATTTGTGGCTGAACTGCTGGACGGGCTCAAAGAGCCTCCCGGCTATTTCCCGAGCATGGTGATCGGAAATATCAAAGGGGTCGAGAGCATCTACGATGTGCGCAAAAAAGAAAACAACCCGCTTTCGCCCAATGCTTTTGAAGCAGCCATGGACCAGGACAACCTTGTTGTTTTGGATGTCAGGCCAGCCAGTGAATTTTCGGAAGGCTTTATCCCCGGCGCATTGAACATTGACCTCGATGGCAGCTTTGCCATTTGGACAGGCACCATATTGAGGGACATAAAAACCAAGGTTTTGCTGGTCACTCCAAAAGGCAGGGAGGAAGAAGCCATGATCCGCCTCTCCCGCGTGGGTTTCGACGGGGTACTGGGTTTTCTGGAAGGTGGTTTTGCTGCATGGAAAGCTGCAGGCAAACAGGTGGACAATATTAAAAATATAACACCAGCAGAACTGGCCAGAAAAGGCGATGTGAATATATTGGACGTGAGGAGGGAAAGCGAGTTTTTCAGCGAGCATATTGTAGATTCAATCAATGCGCCGTTGGACAATTGGTGGGACTCCATGGCAAAAGTTGACCCGTCAAAAGAATACTATGTGGTGTGCCGCACGGGCAACCGCTCAATTATTTACTGTTCCATTTTAAAGAGCAAAGGTTTCGACCGCCTGATCAACGTGACCGGGGGAATCGAGGAAATAAAAAAAGAAGGCAAACTGAAAGTAACGGACTATGTTTGCCCTTCTACCATGCTATAGTTTTTATTGTTTTTTATAAATCAAAAAGCCGGGGGTATTTTCCTCCGGCTTTTTCTTTTTAAAAAAAAATTGTAACTGTTCAGCACAGGTGTCGTTCATAGCCGCGAATTACGCGAATTTTCACGAATGAATTCACAAATGGTTCAGTATAATTCGTGAAAATTAGCACAATTCGCAGCAAGCTGAATAGTTAAAAAAATTATTTTTTTTGGTAAGGGAGTTTATAATAAATAAATATTCGGACAGCATTAAATCAACTTGCATTGTTCACCTCCAACCGATACCCCACCCCGTGCACGTTTTTTATTTTTACCAAACCATCCTCTTTTAAAATCTTCCGCAAACGGGAAACAAAAACATCCAGACTGCGGCCTACTATTATTCCCTCGTCGCCCCATACTTCCGACAATATTTTTTCCCTTTCCAATATTTGGTTCGGATGCCCCGCAAAATAATGGAGCAATTTATTTTCCCGGAAAGTCAATTGTTTTTGCTGCCCGTTTATGGATACCGATTGATTGCCGAAATCAAAAAAAGTATTCCCGATATTTATCAGGTTTTCATTTTTTATTATTTCTTTTTCGCCAACTTCTATTTTTGTTTTTTTATAAAAATAAAAATGGAGCAATAAAAGCAGGCCGATCATCACCGTACTTATAAATGCCAAAATATTGCTGCTTTTCGAGCCTGCTATATTTTCAAAAACGACATTTATATTATTGCAAAGCGACCATTTTTTTCGCCCCATGCAGGGTACGTCCCCACTTTCAAAAGCCAAGAAATTATATCCTAAAATCAGGGTATCAGTATCGCAGTTTTTAATGGCAACCTGATAATTTCCCGAAATGCCATAATCTTCAAAAGCAGCAGCCAATAAAGAAGGCAGCGTATCATAATTAAATTCACTTTCCAGTTCCAACAAAAATTCATTGGCCGCCACCTGTTGCACGGGGGAGATGTGCGACAAACTATCCCCCTGCAAGGCCAACAACCGGTGCCCAGTCTGCCGGAGCGCCAAGTTTACTTTTTCCGAAAACTGCCTTTTTTCAGTGTCCCCATTTTCCGGCAACCAAACCCATTGTGCGGCGAACAAACTAAGGGCCGCCAGCAAAACGATGAATGTCAAACTTTTTCTCATGCCGCAAATTTACACTCATTTACAGCCGGAAAACAGGCTTTTACATTTCATTTACACTGTTTTACAGGGCTTTTATCAATTATATTTTTTTTGCCCGCTTCTTTGTGGAGGAATTATCAAACTTATTTTTTCACAAAAAAAAAATTGAAAAATGAAAAATTTAAAATTATTTATTGCCCCGGCATTCTTCTTCCTGATGGCTGCAAACCTGTTTGCCCAAAATGAAACACCAAGCTGCATGGCCAAAACTGAATTGCGCTGCACGGCCAAAACCGTAAACCCCTTCAGCAATTGCGCCGCTGTTTTTTTGGACAATAAAATATTGGCAGACGAATATTCGACAAATGGAAAATGTGTGGTCCAACAAGGTACAAAAGGGAAACTGATGGTCTCAACTGTTGATTTTTCTTTTGATTCTGTTGAACCATATAAAACGGTCGGTTTTAAAATAGCCATCAAAAATGAAAAGACCAATACATTGTGGCTATATTCGGAAAAAACATTTTATGAAATTAATCTGGAAGATATATTGGCAACATGCGAACCGGGCGATAAAATAATTTTATTGACCGTTGACAAAGAATTTTCGCTGCCGCAAAATGAGGTTGCAGTTAATTGGGGCTGCTGATATTCAGGAGGCTTACGTTTACTAAACTTTAAAATTTTTAGTAAACGTTTCTTACTTTAATTATTGCTGCCATTATGCTAATAATTTGCGTATTGGCTTAGCCTACGTTTACTAAACTTTAAAAGTTTAGTAAACGTTTTTCACTTTAATTATAGCCGCCAATATGCAAATTATCAATGCAATAGCGGCGTTCAAAAAACGCTGTTTGCAGCGCTGTCCATTTTAATAATTGGCAATATAAAATCACTCTCCCGCCAAAACCAATTTACCAGAAACAACCGCTCCCCCCATTTTTATTTTAATAAAATATATGCCCCGCGGAAAGCGGGCGGCATTTAATAAAATACTGTTTTTCCCTTCATTGAGCTGATAATTTTTTTGATATACCATGCCCCCTTTTTCATTGATTAATTGCAATATATAATCCCCCTCCCTTGGCGCATTGAATTTAATAAA
>DROJ01000167.1 GCA_011321935.1 Bacteroidota bacterium
CCGAACTGCCCAAAATACTCCGCTTTGTGCAGTCGAACCCCGGCATGAAAATAGAAATCGCAGGCCATGTAAATGTCCCGAACGCAGCTCCCGTTTCCAAAATGAGCAAAAATTTCAGGCTGTCGGAAGACCGGGCATGGGTGGTTTATGACTACCTCGTCAAAAAAGGAGTACCGAAAGAACGCATCAGTTTTAAAGGCTATGGAAACTGGGAAATGAGGTTTCCGAGAGCAAGAACGAGCAAGGAACAGGCACTGAACAGGCGGGTGGAGATACGGGTGGTGGAGGGGGGATGTGAGTAAAGATCACTCCGGGTACTCGATGCGCACATGGTAAACACTTTTCAAAGTTTTTTTAAAAACGGCCTTGCACTTGGCCACGTCGCCGAAAGTCAGCGCGCACTCGTCCAATTGGCCGCCCGAGACTTTGGCGTCCACCAGTTTGTCCACCAGCCCGTCAATGTCGTCCTCTCCCGGTTCTTTGAGCGAACGGGCCGCTGCCTCGATGGAATCGGCGAGCATCATGATGCCCTCCTCTTTTGAAACGGGCTTTGGGCCGGGGTAGGTAAAGTCGCTTGTTTCGACCGTAAGGCCGGGGTTGTCCTGCAGGTAGGTTTTATAAAAATACTCGACGCGGGTAGTGCCGTGGTGGGTTTCGATAAAACGGGTGATCCGTTTTGGGAGGTTGTTTTTGCGGGCCAGTATCACGCCGTCGGTCACATGGGCGATGATGATCTTTGCGCTTTCGATGGCGTTGATGTCGTCGTGCGGGTTGCCCTGCAATTGATTTTCGATAAAAAATTCCGGGTGTTCCATTTTGCCGATGTCGTGGTAGAGGGCGGCCACGCGCACCAGCAGTTCGTTGGCGCCGACCTCCCTTGCCGCCGCTTCGCAAAGGTTGCCGACCTGCAAAGAATGCTGCAAAGTGCCGGGCGCCTTGATGGCCAGTTGCCGCAGCAGCGGGCGGTTCATGTCCGACAGTTCGACCAGTGAAATAGAAGTGGTAAAGCCGAACAGTTTTTCCATCAAAGGGATCAGCGGGAAGGCCATCAGTGTCAACAGGCCGTTCACAACGAGCAGTCCATACACCTCCCAATCAATGTCCACCAAGTTGCCTTCCTCGATCAGGGAAACCCCAAAATAGGCCAACAAGTATGCAAAAATGATGGCCACAACGGACTTGAAAAACCTCGTCCAGTCCCTCGCATCGGCCACCGCAAGAACGGCCACCACGCCCGCCACTATCTGCATGAACATGAACGGGAAGCCCAGTGTGGTCAAAAAACCAGCGACCAGGACAACGATGACGTGCGTAAAAAACGCCAGCCTGAAATTGAAAAAATGACTGACCACCACGGGCACGATGCAGAAGGGGATCAGGTAGGCGTTCAGGGCATTGCCCTGCTCGATCAAAAAGGTGAGGTAGCTGAAAAGCAGTATCCACATCAGCAGGAAAGCGAGGTGCTTGCGGTTCAGCAGCAGCGACCGCACGTTGGCGTTGATGTACATCATCAGGGCAATGAAAATGAGGATGGTAATCAGCAAATAGCCCAAATAAACGACCCGCGAAGAACTGAGCGAACCCACATCGGAGGCGTACTTGTCGCGGAAAGAATCAAGCTCCTCATATACCTCCTGCGTGATGAGGTTGCCCCGCTGAACGATCAGGTCGCCGCGCTTTACCAAGCCCTTCGTGGTGACCAATCCCGCCAATAATTGCTCCTTTAGCTTTTCGGTCAGTTCTTTGTCGAAATGGATATTGGGCACCAGGGCATCCAATATTGCCTGCTGCAGGGCAGGCGGCATTTGAGGGGCCGCTTTGCGCACCGAGTCCCGCAGAACCCGCTTGGCTTCCGGCAATTGGTAATAACTCGAAAGGGTGCGTTTGTAAGTGGTGTTGCCTTCCACCACGTTGATCACAAAATCGGGCGAGGCCACCTCTTGGTGTGCCGCATCCAGTTCGATGATGCCCGTCGAGTACAAGTCTTCGAGCAAACGCTGGGAAAAGGAAATATAATTTTGCACTTCGCCGGCGTTCAACGAATCTCCCCTTGCGGCTGCCGCCGCTTTCCAGTGGTTCATTGCCGCTTCGCAATCTTGTATTTTGGCCCCTTTCAACTCCGTGTTCAACTGGTAATAAGGCGTAAAATCCCGCTCCATGCGCTCCCTGTCCGCCCTTATTTCCGCCTCCGTTTTTTTTATGGCAAAATCAAAGGGCGCGTACAAATCTTCGTACCGCCACTCCTGCCCTTTCTGAAATTCATATTTGAACTTCACACTGCTCGGGTACAACAAACTTATCAAAAACACGACGGCAGCGACCATCGCATACTGGATCGTTTTATCTACTCCAAGAAATTTTGACTTAATCAGGTCGGTCATAAAAAACGGGTTTGGGGCAAAGGTAATTAAATGGTTAAATGGTTTGAATGGTTGAATGGTTGAATGGTTAAATGGTTAAATGGTTTCTCCTCACGGCAAGCACACGTCTTGCTGGATAACCATTCAACCATTTCAGCCATTCAAACCATTCAGCCATTCAGCCATTCAAACCATTTAACCATTCAAACCATTCAAACCATTCAACCATTCAACCATTCAACCATTTAATTACCTTTGCAAAACAACAGACTACCAATGAAAAGCAATACTATTGAGGAGGTTATACACAGACTGGAAAAGATAGTCGGCGATGCCCTGCAAAACGGGGACAGGCTCGGCATTTTTGCGCAACTGTACCTCGGTGTCACCCGCCGGGTGAAAGAGGGCATTGCTGCCGGGCAGTTTGAAAACGGCGAAAGGATGGAACGTTTGGACGTGCTTTTTGCCAACCGGTATTTGGATGCCTACGATGCTTACCTGAAAAACGGGCAGCTCAGCCAATCATGGAAAACCGCTTTCGACGCCGCCAAAAAAAACAAGCTGCTCATCCTCCAGCACCTCTTCATGGGCATGAACGCCCACATCAACCTCGACCTCGGCATCGCTGCTTTCCAGACGGTCTCCCCGCTTGAACTGGAAGGCTTGAAAAATGATTTTCTGGAAATAAACAACATCCTCATCAATGGCATCGAAACGGTGCAGGGCAAGCTAAACCGCATTTCCCCCCTCCTCTTTTTATTGGATTTTTTCGGAAAAAAAAGCGACGAACACCTGATGGAATTCAGCCTGAAAAAATCGCGCGCCCATGCCTGGAAGGTGGCGCAACGGCTGGCAAAAACAAGTTCCGTAATCGACCGGCAAAAACAGGTCAAAGAACTGGACGGGTACGTTGCCGTTTTGAACAAACTCATCACCCAGCCGGGCATCGTCGGCGGGGCTTTGGTGAGGTTGGTGAAATGGTTTGAAACGAAAAATGTGAGGGTGGTTGTTGAGGCTTTGGAGTGGTAGTAGGAGTGGTAGTAGGAGTAGGAGTGGGAATATCCCAAAGGGATGCCTGTGGCAAATTCCCACTCTTTTGGAAGGGCACGGAGACATGCTTTAAACCCGATCTGCCAATTTCTGGTTGTTCGGAGCCAGATTGAAATCTGGCGGGTTTTGTATTTTATAAAAAAAACAAACTGCTTTGAAGCACGGAGGAGCGGGAATAAATTCCCGCTCTTTTGGAAGGGCACGGAGACATGCTTTAAACCCGATCTGCCAATTTCTGGCTGTTCGGAGCCAGATTGAAATCTGGCGGGTTTTGTTTGGTAAAAACAAACTGTCCTGAAACCCATCTACATGCCCTTCCGAAAGGGCGAGAATTTATTCCCGCCTTGTAAAATTTGGGTTTCCCTGCGACGCTGAACCAACGGCAGGGTTTCAATTTTTATAAAAACAAACTGTTCTGTGCCCATCTACATGCCCTTCCGAGAGAGTGGGAATTTATTCCCACCTAATTTAGATTTGCGCCCCTAATCACTACTCACTAATCACCGCTAAATGCAAGCAGCCTACTCCATTTCCGCAGTCACCCTCGCATTGATGGCCTATTATTTTACCATACATTCCGAGCCGCTCCATTTTTATTTTACAAAAAAACATGGCGAAGAAAAAGCAAAAGTCAGTTGGGTATTTTTCCAGCGGATGGCCGGTGTATTCTATTTTGGGATCGTTCCGCTCCTCATTGCCGTTTCACAAAACCTTGGTTTTGAGCAGATTGGACTGGGCATAAAAAACAAAGCCCCGTTTTGGGGCTGGGTCATCGGGTTGAGTTTGCTGTGCGTGTTCATCAATTATTTCGCTGCGCAAAAAGACGACCACCTCGAAATCTACCCGCAGGTACGCCGGCCCGTGCCCTGGAGCCGGTCGCTCACTTTCAGCAGTTCGCTCACTTTGGTACTTTACACATTGGCCTACGAAACCATGTTCCGCGGCTACCTGCTTTTCACCTGCGCCGGGGAGATGGGCGCCGCCCCGGCCATCGCCGTCAACACCTCGATATATGCCCTCGTCCACCTCCCCAAAGGCTGGAAAGAAACGGTGGGCGCCATCCCGATGGGCATCGTCCTTTGCTGGCTGACTTTAAAAACGGGGAACATTTGGACGGCAGTAGCAGTGCATGTCGCCCTGGCCCTTTCGAGCGAATGGTTTTCCCTTTTTTTTCACGGGAAAAAAATGAATGGCTGAATGGTTGAATGGTTGAATGGTTGAATGGTTGAATGGCTAAATGGTTAAATGGTTGAATGGTTAATAAAAAATCCGATGGACTCTTTCCATCGGATTTTTTATTAACCATTCAACCATTCAACCATTTAGCCATTCAACCATTCAGCCATTCAGCCATTTAACCATTCAGCCATTTAACCATTTAACCATTTAAACCTGAAAAAGTCAACAATCTGCGACCAGCCCATGTCCCGGATGGCCCAGTAAGTAAGCACCAGCCCCATCGGGAAAATGACGAGGCAGTTCATCCAAGCGGCCAGCGTGGCATCTATGACAAAGCGCTCCGCAATGTTTTTGCTAAAAATGCCGACGATGATGAAGAGCATGAAAAAGATGATGGAAATAAGCAGCGGCCAGCCAAAGCCCCCTTTCCTGACGATGGCCCCCATCGGCGCACCGACAAACAGGAAAATGAAACAGGCCACGGCGAGGCTGATTTTTGAGTTGAATTCAAAAACGTGCTTTACCCTCGACTCCAAGGTTTTGTTCAGCGACTTGGCGCTGCTTTTTGCTTGGTCGCGGATGGTGGTCGCCGTCTTCAGAGCCGTTTCTATCATTTCCTTTCGTTTGTCCTTTCCAAAAGTTTCGGCGATGCTGCTGTATTCGGTCAGCGGTTTGTCAATCACCTGCGGGTAGGGCACTTTTTTGGGCGGGGCTTTCGGCTTCTTTTTGAGCGGGGCTTTTTTCGGTTTTCTGGTCGGTTTATTAGGCTTGGCAGGTTTCTTTTTGACTATCTTTTTCGGGGTGGTTTTAGGAGGCGTTTTTGGGCTTGCCTGCTTTTTGGGGGGCTGTTTTTTGGCATCTGCCTTAGCGCTGTTTTTTGCATTTTGGACTTTCTTTTGTTCGGCTGCACGTTTCAGTTCCTCCTTTTCCCGCTCCGCTTTTTTCCTTTTCAGTTCTTCTTGCTGGGCTTTCCTTTTCTTTTCTTTATCGGCTTTTTGCCAAAAATAAAAATGGCGGTTGGTCTGTTCGCTGAACCGCTTTCGCCTGTCATCAACATGCCGGTCGATTGAGTCAATCGCAACCAACAATTGGCGGTTGCTCAACATGGAATAGTGCGACTTGAACAGCCCCTCGTCCGTCCGGTCGAGGTCGAATTCATCGAGGTCAAAAACCTTGGTCCACTCCTTATAGGTCGCCCGCATCATCGGGTAATTGCGCTTGCCTTTTTTAACCGTTGGCTTGGGCTCGGATATTTGGCTGCCATCAAAAAGGTGCATCACAAAATAATGCCCGTCGGCCGAGCCGTACATCTGCCCGCTGTCGGCAGTCACCAGGCTGATCTGCCCTTTGTTGGCATCCCGGTTGTCGAAAAGCATGATTTCCTTGATGGTTTGGTGGTCGGGCAGCTTATCGCCGATGCGGATGGAATAGCCCTGGAAATCTTGGTTGAAAAGGCTTTCGTCCATGCTCAGGGCAGGCTTCTGGTTTTTGATGTCGTGGAGGCGAGACTTGAACTTGAGGTTGGAAACAGGGATGAAGTTATTGGAACAAAAAAAAGAAAAAACGCCGATCAGCGCAGTGACCACCATCAGCGGCCGCATGACCCGCCAAAGCGACACCCCCGCCGATTTTATGCTCGACAGTTCGTACTTTTCGGCCAGCCCGCCCATCACCATCACCGAAGAAATCAAAACAGCCACCGGCAAGGCCATCGGTATCATGGAGACGGACATGTAGCCCACCAGTTCGACCAGCAGGAAAAAACCGACCCCCTTCCCTGCAATGTCGTCAATGTACAGCCACAAAGTCTGCATCACCAGCACGAACAGGGCGATGAAAAAGGTGACGATGAACGGCGGCACGAAGCTCGTAACGAGCAGGCGGTCTATTTTTTTCAGTTTGAACAAATGGGTTGAAAATTAAAATGATAATGAAAATGAAAATGAAAATTAAAATTAAAACACGGCACGGCATGTATCTTTCCTCAAAAGGGGTTTTTTATAAAAACTAAACTCCCTCAGCTCCCCAAAAGATGCGATGTTTGCTTTTATTTAAAGACGGCAAAAAAAGGCATTTTTGAGCAATCTTGTAACAAACAAAAAAGCAGCCCCGTCCTCTGGGTGTAATATGGATCGAAACGAATTCAAAACAAGTATTTTACCGATCAAGAACAAGCTGTTCCGGTTTTCGCTCAACATCCTCAACGATGTTGCGGAAGCAGAAGATGTGGTGCAGGAAGTGTTCATCAAACTATGGAACAGGCGCGACCAAATGGACCAGATCAACAACACAGAGGCTTGGTGCATGAGGGTCACGAGAAACCTTTCCATTGATAAAATGAGATCAAAACACCGCAGGCTGGAACCGATGAAAGAGGGCTTCGACCTCAAAGACCAGTCCCCTACCCCCTTTCAAAAAACAGCCGGGAGCGATGTTTTTTCAAAAATAAAAAACCTGATGCTGCAATTGCCCGACAAGCAGCGCATGGTGATGCAGCTCCGGGACATCGAAGGACTGACCTATCAGGAAGTGGCCGATGCACTGGAAATTTCGCTCGACCAAGTGAAAGTGAACATTTACCGGGCAAGGCTCTCGATGCGGAAAAAACTGGAAATGATAAATTTGACACCAAAAAGCATATGACCGTAGTGAACGTGTCGGACGCCCTTCGAGGCGTCCGACACGTAAAACCAAACAGTGACTATCTTATTTAAAAATGAAAAATTTAATCGAAAAATATTTTGACGGCAAAACTTCCCTGCAGGAAGAAGCGGAGCTTAGAGCCTACTTCAATTCAGACCAAGTAGAGGAGTCCTTGCAACAATACCAACCGCTTTTCCAATATTTCAAAAATGAAAAAGAAGTGCAGTTGAGCGAAGGTTTCGAGGCACAGCTTTTTGAAAAAATGGAAGGCGGGGCAAAGGTGGTGAAGATGAAAACGTGGCGCCCCAACCTATTGCGCATCGCCGCCGTCGGCGCTGTGTTGCTGGCCGCTTTTTTATATTTTTATGAAAATAAAAACACGCCGCCACAACATGCCCAAATTGACTGGAGCAAGTATGAAGTAACCAACGAAACAATGGCCCTGAAAGAAACGGAAAAAGCTTTTGAAATACTCGCTTCATCACTCAATAAAGGCAAAAACAAAACCGCAAAAGAACTGGCGAAAACAGAACCCGCCGCTAAATATTTGAACTGATAAACAAGGTGGAAAGTATTAAAAGAAATACCTCCCATCTATACCAAAAATAAAATCCACAGTTAAGTTGCCACCTACTCTCAAGTACAAACTCCGGATTTGAACTGAGGACTGTTGACTGCCATCCCGAAGTGAATTCGGGATTTCCGCTTCGCTCCAAACTGCCAACTGAAACCACCCGATTGTTTAATCAATAAATCTTTACTTAAAATGAAATATTTATCAATTTTCTTTGCCCTGTTCCTCAGCACTTCCATGTTTGCACAAGAGGACGCCATCTCCAAATATTTTTCAAAATACGTTGACAACGAGGACTTTACGGTCGTTTACGTAAGTGGAAAAATGTTTGAACTCATCAACAAAATGCAGCTCGACTTCGACGACGAAGAAGCCGAAGCCATCCTCGACGTGGTGAAAGACCTCAAAGGCCTGCGCATCCTCACCACCGAAAACAACGGCGCCAAATATTACAAGGAAGCCATCAGCACCATCAACACCAACGACTTTGAAACCCTGATGACCGTCCGGGAAGGAAAGGGCGAAAATGTCCAGTTCCTCATCAAGGACGACGGCGGCGACATCATCAACGAACTGCTGCTTTTGGTCGGCGGCGGGGACAACTTTGGCAGCGAGGGAGGCAACGAATTTGTCCTCATCAGCTTCATCGGAAAAATAGACCTCAACCAGGTCGGCAAGCTCGCCAAAGCCTTTGAGGACGACAATGATTCCGACCACGACGACGGTGAAAACAAACAGTGACGAGTTGTTGAGTTGTCGAGTTTTGATTTCAATGGAATCCTACTTCTTGGCTTTGTTTTTTAAATATTAATTTACAAAAACCAAGTCCCAAGTCCACCGGAATCAAAACTCAACAACTCTCCACTCTCCGAAGGAGTCTCCACAGGAGTCCATTGGACCTTCGGACAAAACTTTTAAAACCCGACTTTTATGAAAAACTTTCTGCTTGCAATATTCCTATTGTCTGTGCCGATGCTTGCGTTCAGCCAGAACAAGGCACTCAACAAATTTTACCGTAAACACAAAAAAGGAAAACAGGTACAGAACATGAAAGTGCCCGGTTGGCTGATCCGTTTTGGGGGCAAGATTGCCATCAAAAATTCGGACATGGACAAGGGCGAAGAAGAGTTGGCGAGAGACCTGATAAAACAGGCCGGAGGGGTGAAGTTCATGTACTCGGAGGATGGGGTAAACATCCCGCAAAAGTCCATTCAAAAACTGATGGACGACCTGCACAAGGACAGCTTCGACGACCTCATTTTGATAAAACAGGGACAGATGGACTTCCAGATAATGATCCAAGAAGTGGACGGCATCGTCAAAAACCTGTTCATGTTTTATAATGACCGGGTGGAAGGCGAAATGGCTTTTGTTTCCATGAAAATGAAACTGGAACT
The DNA here is from genome assembly GCA_011321935.1 of Bacteroidota bacterium. GTDB lineage: Bacteria > Bacteroidota > Bacteroidia > Chitinophagales > Saprospiraceae > UBA6168. The sequence continues at coordinate 9,204 of DROJ01000167.1, forward strand.
CGATGAAGTCACCAAACTCGTGGAAAAAGGAATGGAGGAAAAATACCACGACCTGATAATCGAGGAGGAAGAACCGGTGGTCGAACCGGTGATGTAACCATTTTTATAAAACCGCTTTTTGTAAAATGAAAAAAATGCCTTTCCAAATTGGAAAGGCATTTTTTTTTGACCTAAACACGTCACCCGCCAAACTCTGCTCCATGCCCTTCCAACAGAGGGGGAATTTATTCCCCCGATATTATCCCCCCAATATTATTATCCCAAAAATTCCTACTTTCGCAGCCACTTTTAATAACGAAAAATTTCAAAAATGAGCAATAAATCCAGCCGCTTCCGTGCAGGCGTTTTGCACGGCGACGAAGTAACCGAACTCTTCAATTATGCCAACGACAATGACTTTGCGATAC
>DROJ01000168.1 GCA_011321935.1 Bacteroidota bacterium
CCATTTTTTTACATCTTTGCAGTACATCTTTGTAAGGGTTTTCTGTTTAAAGCCGCAAGGCTAGGAAAACCCTTATTTATTTCTGCATTTCTTTCCAAATTTTCAATCAACTTTTTGTGCAACTAAAAGTGTACGGTAATGAATTATTTAATAGTCCGTGATTGTTTGTCGTTATTTTTTTTATGAAATACAATTCACGGGTTAAAGTTTATTGACAAGATTTTCAATGATTATGGGGAAATATCGGTGTTCCAATTTCAGCACTTTTTCAGCTATCATAGCTGGCGTATCGGTATCGGCGAGGCTGCAGGTTTTCTGAAAAACGATGTCGCCTTCATCGTATTGCTCGTTCACATAATGTATGGTGATTCCCGATTCTTTTTCGCCTGCTGCTTTCACTGCTTTGTGGACGTTCATTCCGTACATCCCCTTGCCGCCGTATTTTGGGAGCAGTGCCGGGTGGATGTTTACCATCCTCTTCTCGTAAGCGTTTACAAGGTACGTTGGCATCAACCACAAAAAGCCCGCCAACACCACGTAATCAACGAAATATTTATTAAATATTTTTAAAATATGTTTTTCTTCGTAAAAATAACGGCGGTTGATTACCAATGTTTCCACTCCATTTTGGGCGGCCATTTTAAGTGCGGGCGCTTTGGTCCTGTTGGACACAAGCAAGGATACGTTTATTCCGCCCTGATGTTTGAGATGTTCGATTATTTTTTTTGCGTTCGTGCCTGTGCCGGAAGCAAAAATGGCGATGTGTTTAGGCATAAAATGAAATGATTTTTGGTTTACTATACTAATAATCCTGTGCGCACCGGGGGTGCAATATCTGAAATATAAGATGTTCTAAATACCGGTGGTTTTGATAATTATATGCGCCGTCCTAATTATTAATGTGCGGTGACTTAACTTCCTTTAAATTTTTCCAAGACCCAAAATCAAAGTACCTTTGCGCCTCTTTTGAAAAACACGGTCATTTCTACCAAAACGGCTTGCCTTTTTTAGCCTTTTATGAAATGCTAATTTATTATTCCTATTAAAACGACACCAATCCTCGTATCCACCTAAACGCTTCTAACCAACATCAAATAAGCTTTCTGAAAATAAAAATCATGAAATTTTCCCTCAGCCATTCGACCAACCAATATCCCGATCTAATGATCGTGCCTGTCGCAAAAAAAGATGACTCCGACCCTTTTTTTTCTGCTATCAGTTCCATTTCAAAAATCCCTTCCGGCCTCATTAAGAAGGACTTCAGCGGTGATGCAAAAGAGGTGCATACTTTATATTATACCTCCGCTGGCGAAAACAAACGGATACACTTGTTAGGGCTTGGCGAAAATCCCGGCACCAAAGATATTATCGATATCTTTCGCTCATTTGCCTATAAACGGAAAAGCCATTTGTCCGATAAAATCGGATTGCATTTCCTTTTCAATAATGCCCCGTCCGACCCATGCCCGTGGATTGAAGCTGCCGTCAATGGCATCTTGTTAGGTTTCTATGACATTGGTTTGTATAAAACAGAAAAAAAGGAAAAGCCCACTGCCGCGCCTACCGCAAGAATAAACATTTTTGTCGCAAAAGAACATGCCGCAGCTGCAAAAGCTGCCATGAAAAAAGGGCAGGCCATGGCCGAAACCCAGCTTCAAATTTTCGACCTTGTAAACGCCCCTTCCAATAAAAAGACCCCTCAAACACTGGCTGATTGGGCATTGCGCTCCGGCAAAAAATACGGCTACAAAGTAAAGGTTTTAGGAAAAAAAGAAATCGAGTCCTTGGGCCTACATGCCCTGCTTGCCGTCAACCAGGGAAGTGAAAACCCGCCCTCCTTTATCATCATGGAGTACAAACCTGCCCGCAAGGCCGTAAAAAAAATAGGCTTGGTGGGCAAAGGAGTAACATTCGATACTGGAGGCCTTTCCATCAAACCCTCAACCAACATGCACTACATGAAAACCGATATGGGAGGCGCTGCAGCAGTTATGGGAACGATGGAAATGGCGGCAAAAATGAAACTGCCTGTCCATCTTTTTGGAGTAGTGCCCGCAACTGAAAATTCAGTTGATTCCAAATCCGTAAAGCCCGGTGACGTGATCGGTTCCTATGCAGGAAAGACAATCGAAGTCATTGATACCGATGCCGAAGGACGACTGATATTGGCCGATGGACTGGCATATGTGGCCAAACATTTTAATCCAGATGTGCTGATCGACCTCGCCACATTGACGGGTTCTTGTATCCGAACTTTGGGTACTTATGCCGGAGGCCTTTTCTCAAATAACGACGAGTTAAGCCAGCAATTATTAAAGGCCAGCCAACAGACTGGCGAGCGCTTGTGGCTACTCCCAATCTGGGACGACTATAAAAAAGAGATCAAATCGGATATTGCCGATGTAAAAAATTTTAGTGGAAACCCTTCTGCCGGAGCAATTACTGCTGCCAAGTTTTTGGAAATTTTTATTCAAGACCACCCTGCTTGGGCGCATATGGACATAGCTGGAGTAGCTGTCAGTGACTCGGAGTTTTCTTCTCAAAAAAGTGCAACTGCTTTTGGGGTAAGGCTGCTGATCGAATATCTAGAAAATATTGTGAACACTGCCTAAACCTGATTAAAACTTCCTTTTTTCCATTTAGAATACGCTGCCCCTATATACTTACCCTCTTATATTTTGGTAAAAGTACGAAATGCCCTTTCTTCGCCCCTCAACAAATTCAATTCACGGAGCACAACATTTATTATGAAAAAACTTGTCACGGCACATGACCTTACCTTTGAACCTTTTATCAGCAGTTCAGACATTGCCGAAAAAATAACTGAACTAGGAAAAAAAATAACTGAAAAATACAAAGGGAAAAGGCCTTTGTTTCTCGGTATTTTAAATGGGTCATTTGTTTTCATAGCCGACCTTGTGCGCGCATGTGACCTAGAATGCGAAATAGCTTTTATCAGGCTATCTTCTTATAAAGGTGTCAAATCGACTGGCAAAATCGAGACTATCTACGGCTTTGAAATCAATCTAGAAAATAGGCATGTTATTGTCGTGGAAGATATAGTTGACTCTGGCAGGACACTCAATTATTTCATGGAAACCTTAACAGAAAAAAAACCGGCTTCGGTTGAACTCGCCTCTCTTTTATTAAAACCCGATGCCCTGCAATTTCCTATTAAAATCGATTATCTCGGATTCGAAATATCCGACAAATTTGTGGTCGGGTATGGCTTAGACTATGATGGCCTTTGCCGAAACCTAAAAGGCATTTACCAATTAAAAGAAACACCATAAATGGATAATATAGCACTCGAAAAATTATGCTCCGAAGCTTGTGTTTTGGTCAAAGAAGTTGGCCTATTTATTAGAAATGAAAAAGGGAAAGTTCTCAACAAACAAATCGAGGAAAAGGAACTGAACAGTTTGGTCAGCTATGTTGACAAAACAGCCGAAAAAAAGCTCGTTAAAGGTTTAAGCCAATTACTTTCTGGCTCTACCTTTCTTACCGAGGAAGAAACAATTGAACAAACTTCAGGAAAATACAGATGGATCATTGATCCGCTTGATGGCACAACTAATTTTTTACATCAGGTTCCATATTATGCGGTGAGCGTTGCACTCGAAGAAAACGGTAAAATTTGCTTGGGCATCGTTTACGAAATAAATAATGACGAGTGCTTTTATGCTTGGGAGAAAGGAGGTGCGTTTCTAAATGACCGACCAATAAAAGTCACAACAGCTACCCATTTAAAAGATACTCTAATTGCAACTGGTTTTCCCTATCGGGATTATACTAGAGAAGAAGCCTATTTTAATGTTTTTAAATATTTCATGAAAAACACAAGGGGCATTCGACGGTGTGGAGCCGCTGCCGTGGATTTGGTTTATGTTGCCTGTGGTCGTTTCGATGCTTTTTTTGAATATGGATTAAATGCTTGGGATGTTGCCGCGGGTGCTTTTATTGTACAAGAAGCTGGTGGAAAGGTTTACGACTTTAAAGGAGGGCGCAACTATTTGTTCGGGAGTGAAATGATCGCCGTCAACGACACCCTTTCCAAAAACGTGCTTAAAATTATCAGCGAAATTTTCAAGGCATAAAGCTCTTGTTTACATAAGAATTTCACTGCAAAATTTTAGAAAAGAAGAGTCTTTTGGCCATTCGTTCAGGTCAAATCTATATTCAAAGCAGGTCAAAAAAAAAGCAGCCCAATAGTGATGCACTATTGGGCTGCTTAGAATTAATAAAAAAGGGGCTGGCGGCGACCTACTCTCCCGGCC
>DROJ01000169.1 GCA_011321935.1 Bacteroidota bacterium
ACAGGCAACGGGCATTGGGGCAAAGGCTTAGTTTTTGGGGCAGTTTCGGGTTGATATTATTGGATAAAATATTTACCTTTCCAAAAATTTAACAATATGACCGTTGATACAAAAATGCCCGTAACCATCGAAGAACGCCTCGAATATGGAGATGAAATGCGCCTGCCCGCAAGCTGGGACGAGTTCTTGGATTTGCTGGAAACCTGCGAATACCGCGTGGAATACGACGACGGCGAAATCATTTCCTTTATGGGATACGCTTCTGAACTGCACGAAATATTAGTTGCCGAAATCATCCGGTTGCTCGGCAACATCCTGAGCCCTAATGAATACCGGGTAAGCGGGAGCAACCTCGCCCTCCACATACCGGGTTTTTCAAAAAAATATTATAACGCTGATTGTGCAGTAGTAAAAGGCCCTTCCGAAAAGGTCGCCCTGCGGGGAAACATGACCGCCGTGGCCAACCCTGTTTTGCTGGTCGAAGTACTGTCGTTTTCTACCCGGGGCCACGACCTCGGCCGCAAGCTCCGAGACTACCGCAAAATCCCTTCCCTGCAACAAATCCTTTTCATCGAAAGCTCAGAAATGTACCTGGTCAGCCATACCCGGCACAATGGCGGGGACGAGTGGCTGCTCAAAGATTTTTCATCGGAAAAAGACAGTGTCCCGGTGCTTGGAGAAGGCACGTTCACGTTGGGGGAACTTTACAGAAAAGTGGAATTCGAAGGATAGCGTTTGTCCTGGCCCGGAGGGGCAAAGACAAAGAGGTTTTCCAGATTTTTAATCCCGAGAAATATCAGGAGGAAAATCTCGCCGCCACTAAAACCTTTTTGTTGAAAACCCAAAAACGGGGGCATCCACCAAAGCGGATGCCCCCGTCTTTTTTTGCACAAAATAAAGGGACTGCTGTTCCCAGCCTCAAATTTTCGCATCAAAATTCACCAACTGCACAAACTTGTTCACCCTGTTTTTGATGTCAACGGCGGTGAGTTCCTGCAGCCGTTCCGTTCCGAATTTTTCCACACAAAAAGAAGCCATCGCCGAGCCAAAGATGACCGCCCGTTTCATGTTTTCAAAACTGGTGTCGCCCGTCTGCGCGAGGTAGCCCATGAAGCCCCCGGCAAAGGTATCGCCGGCGCCCGTGGGGTCGAACACCTCTGCCAATGGCAGTGCAGGTGCAAAGAAAATATCGCCGTCGTAAAACAGCAAGGCACCGTGTTCGCCTTTTTTGATAATCAGGAAACGAGGCCCCATTTTGATGATGGCGTCGGCGGCTTTTACCAGCGAATGCTCGCCGCTCAACTGCCGTGCTTCCTCGTCGTTGACGATGAGGCAGTCTATTTTTTTCAAAACTTCTTTCAGCCTGTCGAGCGCTATGTCCATCCAAAAATTCATGGTGTCCATGGCGATGAATTTTGGCTTGGTGGTCATCTGCTCAATGACCTTCATCTGTACATCGGGGGTCAGGTTGCCGAGCATAACGAAGGGGTCGTCTTTATAGCTGTCGGGCAGCACGGGGTCGAAATCGGCGAGCACGTTGAGCTGCGTATCGAGGGTGTCGCGGCTGTTGAGGTCGTCGTGGTACTTGCCTGCCCAGAAGAAAGATTTTTCTCCTTCCTTTATCTGCAGGCCGTCCAAGTTGACGCCTTTTGATTTTAGCAGGTCCAACATTTCCTGCGGGAAATCATCGCCGATGACCGACACGAGGTTGATGTTTTTTTCAAAATAAGAAGCGGCGAGGGAGATATAGGTACAGGCGCCGCCGACAATTTTGTCGGCCTTGCCAAGCGGGGTTTCGATGTCGTCAAATGCGACCGTTCCGACAGTAAGAAGGTTCATTGTTTGTTGTTGATCGTTGGTTGTTGATAGCTGGCTTTCCTGAATTTGGCAGGCGGCCGGCAGTGGTTCAAAATCGGCTGCGAAATAACGAATACTGGAAAGATTTTACAAAAAAAGTGGCGTTTTTTAAGGTGAACTGTCCATCTCGGTTTTTAGGATATTTTAAGTTTCTGGTCTTGAATAAAAAAGGCCCAACATGCAATTAGTCCACCTTTTTTAAATGCGTATCAAACCTGTCACAGCAAGTCGAGTAGAGGGATAAAGTATCTGACTGAAATACAAGGAATTTTTCGTAGTCGGATATTATTTCCACGTTGACCTCATTGGGCGGTGTATCGGAAACAAAATGAACGAGCAGGTCATATGGAGGCCGTTCAACGATTTCTAATTTCCCGGTGGTCAGCAGGCTGTTGTTTCTTACAATTCCAAAAACAGCATTTGGCTTCACCAATAAATAATCGAAGTCGGGCGGATAGCCATTGCCTGCAAACCCGCCCGATGTGCCAATTACTTTCCAAGTACCGTATATCTCGGGGCTGATATTTTTAAATATATCGTCGTAATAATATTGCCGGGCGGGAACAGTGTCGAGCAACTTTATGAGCTGCCCCCCGGTATTGTCTTTTTTGCAGGCAAAAAAAATTGTGGCCAGAATAATGGGCAGCATTGATTTAATTGGATATTTCATTTTAAAGGTGTCTTTGTGTCGAGGGATTTAAATAATGTACGCACATGTGCGTACATTAATACTTGGTCAGCATTACAAATTACACTTGATACACCGCCGTTTTCATAAATCAAGACGGGTGAAATCAATTAAATGGTTGGATGTATTTTGGGCTTAGACATTCCAAATTTTTTCCCAGAGGGACTCCTGTGGAGAAAACTTGGAATGTCTTCGTTTCGCTTTCCTACTCCAGCCCCAAGACCTTCCGTTTTGGGTATTTTACCGAATAGCTCAGTTCCAGCCGCCGTTCCTCTTTTGGTGGCAGTTCAAAATGCCAGGTCAGGAGTTCCGTTTTTTTGTCCCTTTTGGCGCCCTTGTATTTCAGGTCTTCCACTTCAATATCTTTATTGGTGGAAATAGGAAATTGGTCTTGCACGGTAATATCAATGGCTTCCCGTTTATTGTTTTTAATAATTATTTCAAAGCCGCGGGTTTCTTTTTTGTTGCTGCCGAGAAAACGGCGGGAAGTAAAATCTTTCAGTTTGGTGCGCTTCACCACAATGCCCTTGTCCACGCCGAGCGATATATCGAGGGTGTCTCCGGCCTTGCGGGTATCGAGGAGTGACTTGCCGAGAAATGCACCTTCAAAAAACAAATTCACCTCGCCGTCGAGCAGGTTCAGCTCTTGCCAATCAGGGATATGGGCCGTGAGGTAGGCTTTTTCTTCGATCTTCGGGGCAGTGAAATAGCGGTAGTCAGCCGGCACGTTTTCCACTTTGATGTCCACCATCCGGGTCTTGCCGTCGCTGGGGATGGAGTAGGCCGATTCGATTTCGAAATCAATGGTAGTGGCCTGGTAAACGACCTCGTTTTGCTGGGCGATGGTTTTGTCGTTGCGGGACTTGTCTTTCTTTTTTTTACTTGTGATGGCTCCCAAAAGATTTCTTCTTCCTGTGACGACCACTTCTGAAAGTTGTTCAGCTCTTTCTCGAAGAACAATATTTTGAATGCCTGAAACGATTCCCATTTGTTGGGCTACAAAGCCAGTGTATGAGACAATAATGGTTGCTGCTTCCGACGGGATGTGCAAAGAATAACTCCCGTCAATATCGGTTACCGTTCCAACGGAAGTGCCTTTTACAAGAACGGTCGCGCCGATCAAAGGCTCGCCATTTTCGTCGGTAACGCGGCCACTGATACTGGTGATGCCACCCCTCCCGCCCATTGCCTGTTGGGCTTTTGCGTACCTGTTTTGGTAGCTGCCGTACCTTAAATACCAGGGCCTCAACTCCTGCGCAAAGCCGCTCACCGTCGGGTTGCCATTGGACAGGGTGAGCTTCACTTTGTCCCAATCTTCGCCCGTTTGCTGGAACACATTGGCCTTGAAAGAGAGGTCAACGGGGCTGCTCACGTTTTTCACGCGCAGGTCGTAAGTGGCAAACCAGCCCGCATTGATGACGTAATACCCGATCTCAAACTTGGCCGCCACCGCTGCCTTTGCCGATACGGTGACGATGATCTCGCTGGTGGCCGTTTCCTTTTCTTTGTTGAGCGCAGCGAGCTGTTTGTTTATTTTTGAAATGGTGCTGTCTATTTTCAGAATGGCCTTTTCGGTTTCCGATTTTAGCTGAAAAACCTCCGTCATGCGCTGCCGCTGAAAGTCAACGGCCTGCCGGAGTTCGCTGGTACTGACGCCCGTATTTGCTCCGCCGATGGCTTGGTTTTTTGCGAGCATGTCCTGTTCCTGCTGGTAAACGGAGAGCAGGCCGTTCTGCATTTTCCGCTGCTCGGAGAGGCGGTATTTTTCCGATTCAAGCACGGCGATTTCTTCGCGTTTTTGCTGTTCTTCGAGATAGTTGAGTTGATGGGTCACGGAGAGGATCGTGAATTCGCCGTCGCCTTTTACCTGTATGCTCTGCTTGTCGAGGTTGGGCGAAATGTTTTTGAAAACCAGCTCGGTGCGCCCGGCAGGGAGGTCGGTAGAGGCGCTGCGGTGTACCTGCGCCCCGGCAAGGAAAACAGTGACTTCTTTTATTTTGGAAGCCACCGGCCGTACCTCGGCAACTGATTTAATATTTGATGAAAATAAGAAAAGGAAAACGAGTGTGTTGCTGAAAAAACCTTTCATGGCCGTATATTTTTTTGTTGAAATAATAAGGACGGAAGGAGGATGCGGGGAGTGGCGGGATTGCACAAAGGGGAGGGGAAGCCGTTGGGAATTGTAGTTCTGGAAAAAAAGGAACCTTATTATTGAAATAGATTATCGACTGCTTTTCCAACCGTAGATTTTACTTTTGACCAAGTGACTGCCTTGTCAAATACAATCGGGTCAGAATACTGTTCGGCGTCTGCAAAATAAGAAAGGCTTTTGACAATATGGAAGACTTCATGTTGCTTGAATTTCTTTTTAAAAAGGTGCAGCAACGTTTCCATTGGCATTTTTTGCAGCAAATAATATATATCAAAGAAATCTTTTTTACTTCCCCGTTGAGCTATGGCTTTTAATTTCATGGGCGCAATATCCCGTATTTCAAGCATTCGGATTCCCTCAACGTATAAGGGTGGAAATAAAACAGGATAAGCCATTTTTACAAAATCGACTTTTATTTCATTGATATAAGTAATGAGCATACTCGTCCCCTCTGCCTCTATGGATATATTATAATCATTGCTGAGTGATTCGATAAGGTTGGTTTTGTCAAAATTTTCTAAAGTAAATAAGTCAAGATCAATAGATACTCGATGCCCCAATTGCAAGGCAAGGGCTGTTCCGCCAACTAAATAAAATGGGGCAATTTCAGGGACAGCCATTAATTGCTTTAATAGTTCCAGTGTTCCGGGTTCGATTGTGCGAGTTTGTAACATCGAAATTCAGTTATTGGCACATTAAAGATAATACTGCAAAAAGACAATGTAACCTTGTCGAGATAACGGGCATTGAGGAGGGCTTTTTTAGCTGTATCTTTTCCATAATAATTCAGCATGGCCCGGAATTCGTCCATCCGCCCGCGCAATGTTATGCGTTCGATCACGGATGCCCGGTGCTTATGAAGGTCAATTGTCTCTACATTGGTATCCCAAAATAATGATGGCCTGAGTTGTAGTTCCATTTTTTTTTTGCAAAAATAGGATATATTCAATAAATGACCGGCAAGTCAGGAGCAAGGTGCCGGAGGCCACGAAGTCGTCCGGCACCTGAGTTTTATTTCAACTCCTCCACCGCCCTTTTTGCCGACGGCAGTTCCGGGTCAATATCCAAAGCCATTTTATAATATTTCAGCGCATTTGTTTTGTCCCCTTTTTCCAGGTATGCTTCCGCAAGGCTGTCATAAGGGTTGGCTTCTTCTGGAAATAATTCTATATTGGCCCGGAATATATCAATGGCCTCGGCCAATTTATTTTCTTGCATAAGCGCATATCCCGAACTGTTTAACAAGCCCGGGTGTATATCTTCGTAGCCCGCATTCATTAATTCTTTTTTAAAATTATTTACCAAAAATGTTTTGCCGTGTTTTTTATAAATATTGTACAAAAAATTATTGGACGGCAATATAGCTGCCGGATATTCTCTCCCTGTTTTTGCCAACCACATGCGCCCTGCCATTTCTTCTGCCACTTGTTGGTCTGTATTGGCCAATATTATGATAAAATAATTTTCGTGCAAATTGGCCTCCACCGCTGCGCTCACACCTGGGCCGCCTCCGGCAAGCCCAATGCCTGCCTGCGGTTGGGCGAGTATGTCCTGCCATGATTTATCAGTTGGCCGGAAACCAGTGACCATCAGCGTTTTATATTCATCTTTCAATAATTTTTCAGAAAAAAACAATGTTTGGAAAAATGCCAGGACATCGTCGGCAGTGGCATACATGCCGCCGTCGGGGGTCGGGTATTCGAGCAGGGGGGTATGGTCTTTTTTATTGCCGGTTATTGAATACCGATAGCTTTTTGCAGTGCCCTGCAAATTTTCGGCAATATCATATTCCGTGTTTTTGCAGCCAGTATTTGCGTGTATATTTTCATTTAATAATTGGCCAAAAGTTTTGCCCGTTGTTTTTTCCAAAATAGCGCCCAGCACGATATAATTATAATTGGAATATTCTTCCTCCGTGCCCGGTTCAAACATCAAAGGTTCGTTCATCAACAAAGGCAATATATCGCCGATGTTTTTATAGCTCCTTATATTGTCCAGATATTCGGGAATGAATATATCGCCGAAACCCGAAGTATGGCTCAGCAATTGGCGGACCGATATTTTGTCGGCAATGTTTTTTGGGAAGCCCAAATCGAATTTCGACAATTTATCTTCCAAAAAAATATTGCCCCGCTGTACTTGCTGCAAAATCAATACTGCCGTATAATCTTTGTTGATACTGCCGATGCGGAATTTTGTTTGCAAGGTATTTGGGATATTGTTTTTAATATCCGCCAATCCATACGCTTTTTGAAAAATAGGTTTCCCTTTTTCAGCAATCAATACGGCGCCGGAAAACCAGCCCATGCCCTGGTAGGCTTTGGCAATTTCACCGGCCTTTTCGGCCATTTCCGCAGTGGGCATTGGCTGGGCCGACAAAGAGGAGGATATAATTAAAAATAAAATTAAATACTTCATGATTTATTTTTTTTTGTGATTGAAAAGGTTTGTTATATATACTGAACCATAATAGGTTTTGTGCATCGAGGGCAGGTACTCCCCTTCTGGGGCCGGGGGCTGGCGGGGGCAAATGCACAAAACCTATTATGGTTCAGTATAATGACACAAAAAGAACATTAAAGCGGCTGCTTTTTTTTGCAATGTTAGGAACGGGCTGTTGGCTGTTATAAAACAATGAACAAATGGTACAAAAAATGTTCGTAACAAAATAGGTTGTTTTTGTAACAATTGTATCCACATATTGAAAGGCAATGTTTGAAAACCAAAACATTTGTCCATATTTGTCGGCCTATGAAAAAATGGCAAGAAATACCGCTGCACCTTTTGTTTTGGCAGTTCAGCCTGTGGCTGCTGAACATGGCTTTTGCCATCGAAAATGTCGAGGAGTGCGTGATAAACGGCAAGGCCACGACGATCGTAAAAATGGATTACCATTTTTCTGCCATCATCTTTTTTATATTGTTGGGCAAGGTGTTTTTGGTGTACGGCAACGTGCTATTTGTTTTGCCGCAACGGCTGAAAGACAAAAACTGGAAAAAACTGGCCGCGCAGATATTATTGCTGTTTGCCCTTGTTTTTTTATTGGAATATATGTGCGCCCGGGTTTATTCTTTTTTTACGCTGGAAAACCATATTGCCGATTATATTGGTTTTTGGAAATTGAACGCTATATTTTTTATCGGTTATTTTGGGATTTCCTGCGCATATGTTTTGTCAAAAAACTGGTGGAAAAACGAGCAGTCCCGCCAATTGCTGGTGCAGGAAAAACTGAACACAGAATTGAGTTTTTTAAAATCGCAGATCAACCCCCATTTCTTTTTCAATACCTTGAACAATCTGTACGCCCTGTCGGAAAGGCATAAAAACACCGACTTGTCAAACGGCATTGCCGGCCTCTCCAACCTGATGCGCTACATGCTTTACGATGCAAAAGCAGATTACGTGCCATTGGAAAAAGAAATTGCCCATTTGAAAAGCATTATCGAAGTGCAGCAGTTGCGCTATTCGGAAGACGATGATTATACGGTTGCCCTGAATATCGGGGATATAAAAAACGGGATAAAAATAGCACCTTTGCTCTTAGCCCCTTTTGTGGAAAATGCTTTTAAGCACGGCATTGACCTGCATAAAGATTCTTTCATTAAAATTGATATTTCTGTTGAAAACGATAAATTGGTTTTTCAGGCAATCAATTCCAATTTCAAAAAAGGAAAAAACGACCTGCAGCAGCAATCAGGCATCGGCCTCGAAAACGTGAAGCGGAGGCTGCAGCTTTTATATCCTAAAAAACATAACTTAAAAATAGATGATACGGTCGGTTATTTTAAAATAATATTGACCTTGCATTTGAATTAAAAGTAACTACTCAGGTCGCCACGGATTATCACAGATTTACACGGATTATTCACGGATAAAAATTTTTCAAAAAAAATAACCCGCGTGTAATCCGTGTAAATCTGTGATATACTGAAGCATATACTGAACCACTTTAGGTTTTGTGCATTTGCCCTCGCCAGCCCCCAGCCCCAGAAGGGGAGTACCTGCCCTCGATGCACAAAACCTAAAGTGGTTCAGTATAATCCATGGCGACCTGAACCTGAGTAACTATAATTAAACCCGATCCAATTTTGCTAAACACCATCGCCATAGACGACGAACCCAAAGCATTGGAAATAATCCAAATGCACGCAGGGAAAATCCCTTTTCTGGAAATAAAAAATACTTTCCGGGATGCGATGAGCGCGATAGGATATTTACAAAAAAACAGCGCTGACCTCGCACTGCTCGATATTAACATGCCCAACCTTTCGGGACTGAAATTCCGCGAAATAATAGGCAGTGAAATAATGATCATTTTTACGACCGCCTATTCAGAATATGCCGTGGAAAGCTACGAGCAAAACGCAGTTGATTATTTATTGAAACCCATCCGATTCCCCCGTTTTTTGAATGCCGTTTTAAAAGCAAAAAAATTAAAAGAACTACGGCTTGGAACGCAGGCGGCGCATTTGCCGAAGGCGAAACAAAACACGGAAAATTGCCTGTTTATAAAAAGCGGGAACAAGCGGTACAAATTGAATACTTCAGAAATACTTTATATCGAAAAGGACGGGAATTATGTGTTCTTTCATACTGCCGATAAAAAGGTAATGTCGAGGATGAACATGCAACAGGTATTGGACATGCTGCCCGACGGGCAATTTGTGCGGGTACATAAATCTTGGGCAGTGGCCTTAAAACATATTGATATTTTGGAAGCACGGCAGGTCACGGTCAATTCTCGTGTCATCCCAATCGGGAAATTTTACGAAAAGGAAATCATTGACAAAATGAAATAAGAAAAGGTCTTCAATATTATATTGAAACATCCTTTTATACTGAACCTTTTCCTTACCGTTCCGCAACTTCTTTGCACCCGCACAGCGCCTCGTCTATATCCGACATATAAACCTGGTGGGGCGCTTCGTAATAATAGTTTTTATACAGATAGCCCTCCTCGAAATATTTTTTTGCTTTGCGGAAATGGTGGCAGGCGGATTGCGGTTGGTTCAATATCAAAAGTACTTTCCCTTTATAAAAATGGGCTTCCGTGAATTTTTCAAAATAATAAATGCTTTTATCAAAATCCCGGATGGAGGAAGCATATTTGTTCAGTTCCATTTTCACCACGCCCCGGTAAAAAAAAGTTTTCACGTCCACCCATTCTTCCCCCCTGCTTGCAACAATACCGTTTATGGAACGGTCGAAAGAGGCCAGTGCTTTTTTATAGTTTCCGAGCTGCATATGTATAATGCCGATGGCATGATGGATGTCTTTCCCCCAGACGGCATCGGTAAAATCGGGGGTCATGCTGTCCAACAGCACGAGGTCTTCGAGCGCCCCTTCATAGTCGTGCAGCATCGTATATTTCACGTATGCCCGGTCACCCAGATATTCCAGAGGGGCCAGGCGCACGGCCTCGTTCAACAATTCAAAGCCTTTGGCAAATTCGCCGCGCCTGTTGTGGGCCACTGATTTTTCCATCCAAGCGGCGGCATAGGTGGGGTCGGCATCAATTGATTTTTGCAAATAATATTGTTCCTCCCGCGAGCCTTCCGGGTATTCTTTTTGTTTTTCAAACCAATGCATTGCTTCCCGGCGCGGGCTGCTCCACGCGGCTTCTTTTTTTTTGGAACACGCAAAAAAAAGAGGGACGCTTGCCAGCAGTATATATATTGCTTTTTTCATAGAAATATATCCTTTACCTGCCCATCCTTTATTTTAAAATTGAGGGTACAATAACTGTCAAATATTTTGCCCCTATATTTTCCGGGAGTCCAGCAGCCCATGTTTTTCACGGCGTGCAAAATCGTTTCCGACAATTCATCTGAAAATGTTTTTAATCCATATCGCCTGTTTATCCCGAGCAGCCGGAAGCGGCCTGTCCCGCCCTTACAATTGACAATAAAGCGGACGGTGAGGGTGCCGTTCTCCCCTTTCCTTTCGGGCAGCCCTTTAAGGAGAGGTGCAAAATATGCCCGGACACTTTTGGTGCCTTCTTTGTATTTTGTCCCGGTTTGGTAGTGTTCGAGGATATTGGCTTTGTCGCATAAATAAAAATCCGGGTCATCTTTTTTTGGGTCAAAAAGGATCTGCCCGACATAATAGGCCGGCAATATAGGCTCTTCCTTTTTTCCACTGCAATTTGAGAAAAACAACAACAGGACGATATGTACCAAACAGAAAAGGCGAGGCATTTACAATATTCAATTTTCCTGAAAATTACAAAGTTTGTCTGTGCCTTTTGAATTTTGGAAGGGGTTTAACAGGTCATTATCAAACCGGGAAGTTCCTTATTAGAATACAACTGCCCCTATCTTCTCGGAAACAATTTATGCTCCACGATTTCACATATCGTATGCCCGACCAACATGTGGCACTCCTGTATGCGGGGGGTATCGGCAGAAGGTATTTCGATGAGGTAATCGCAGACGGGCTTCATGCCGCCCCCGCCCTGCCCTGTCAGGCCGACCGTGGACATGCCCTTGGACATGGCCATTTCCATTGCTTTTATTACATTGCGGGAATTGCCGGAAGTGGACAGGCCGATCAATATATCGCCCTTGCGCCCCATCGCCTCCGTGAGGCGGGAATATACGTCCTCAAAAGAATAATCGTTGGCAACTGCCGTGAGGTGCGAGGTATTGACATGCAGCGCTTCGGCAAACAAGGGGCGCCTGTCGTAATAATACTTGCCGGAAAGTTCGGCTGCCAAATGCTGTGCATCGGCGGCGCTTCCGCCATTGCCGCAAAAGAGTATTTTCCCCCCGCTTATATAGCACTTGATGACGAGCTCAGAAATAATGCCTATATGTGCAAGCGTTGTTTCATCCGCCAATAATTGTTGCTTTAGTTGTATCGCTTCTTGAAGGTTTTTTTTGACAATTGTTGCTCCGTCCATTGGTTGCTTGATTTTATGGACACAATGATAGGAAGAAAAGGGGGATTTGGGGATTGAGGTATTAAGGAATTAAAGGTATTGGGGCATTGGGCATATGGAATACCTCAATACCTTTAATTCCCCAATCCCCCTATAATCCCTAACTTGCAGCCTGTTTTTTCACCTTTAATAAATTGACAATGCGATTGAGATATGTTGTGGCCTTGCTTTGGTCCTTGTTCCTTATAGCTCCCTGCCTGTTCTCGCAGAATGCCCATAATATGAGCGGCAAACTGGACGGGCCTTTGTTGGCAGGAGGGGTAGCCACTTTTAGTTATTCTTTTTATTTGATGAACAAGGTAGAGCCGCTCACCGAAGCACAGGTACGGGAAGCAGACCCGCTGCAAGTAAAGCCACTTGACCGGGTATCCACCCGCCAATGGAGCCCCCGCGCACATAAAACGAGCGACCTCTTTCTGCGGGCTTCTTTCATCAGTCAGTTTGCCTTGCTGACCGACCAAGAATCGAGGGACGAAATAGGCGCTATCGGCGTAATGGCAGCAGAAGTCGCTTTTATCAATAATGGAATCACCAATATTTTCAAGGGGGCGTTTAAGAGGTCCCGTCCGTTTGTATATAACCCTGCCGCCCCGATGGGCATAAAAAAAGAAAAGAACGCCCGCTGGTCTTTTTTTTCCGGCCATGCTTCTAATTCGGCGTCATATACTTTTTTTGCGGCCAAGGTTTATACAGACAACAACCCCGGCTCAAAATGGAACCCATATGTCTGGACAACGGCAGCGGTAGTGCCCGCAATTACTTCTTTGTTGAGGGTAAAGGCAGGCAAGCATTTTCCGACCGACGTGGTGGTCGGATATGCCGTCGGGGCAGCTATTGGAATAATTGTCCCCCAACTGCATAAATAATTAAACACATACAAATCATGGTTTTTTTAAAAGTAAATAAGCAAGTCCTCCTTTTTGTTTTTTCCTTCTTTTTTATTTCGTTAAATACAATAGTATCTGCGCAGGAAAACGCTGTTCGGGAACATGAAAAAACAGATTCCGTTATTGTCAAAAACACCCGGGCCATTATTAAAAAAATCATTGACAGGAAAGAAGAAGAAGCATTGGGCCTGCTCCAAAAAGGAATAATAATAGACGGGGACATACCAGAAAACAACCCGCTGATAAATGCCATTTACAACAGCCTGCCCAAACTTATTTCCGCACTTATCGAGCAAGGGGCTTCCGTGAAAGCAAAAGACAAAGACGGCGTGAACCCATTGATGGCCGCAGCAATCATGGCCGACACCAATACCGTTTCCCTTTTGATGGACAAACAGGCCGACCCCTTCCAAACTTCGGCCAAAGGCTACAACAGTTTTGACTATGCCATATACAGCGGCAATTATGATGGCCTCGAATATTTGCTTTCCGAATATTTGGAAAAATATAAAAATATACCCCCTGCCGACAGGGAAATGATCGGGCAAGTTATTTTACAAAAAAAAATGCCCCCGCAAGCGGGGAAATATAAAAACGAAATTGTTTTTTTGGCACTTGCCTCCAAAGATGCCGGACTGTTTTTCGAGCTTATTGACAAATATAAAACGGACATTCAAAAACCATTGTTCACTGGCCTGAGCATGCTCGATATATCTATTGTCAACGGGGCAGAAGATATAACGAAAGGCCTGGTGGAAAGAGGTTTTACATTGACAAAACCCAACAAGTTGGGCAAGCTGCCAATATCCTATATAAATGCTGCCAAGCGCCAAAAACTATATTTGTTTTTACTGAAAAACATGCTTGCCGAAAAGGCCGTAACAAAAGAAGGGAAAAACTTGCTGCCGCTTATTGATTCCCCAAAACCGGCATTGAACAATATTCAAAAAACTTCGCCCGGCTTTCAAAAATTATTGATGGAATATGCCATTGCCAAAAAAAACGGGCATATCATAGACCAGTTGTTGGACGGCGGGCTCGACGTCAACGGGCAGACAGGTGCAGGAGTTTATTACCTTTGTGTCGCCGTGCAGAACGGGGCCATTGATATAGTAAAAAAACTATTGGACAAAGGTGCTGACATCCATTTGCAAAGCGATAATTCCTACCGCACAACGGCCTTTATGGATGCCGCTTCACTGGGCGATGTGGCCATCGGCCAACTGCTCTTGGACCGGGGCGCAAGGATTGATTTCGGGGACATAAACAACGACCCCGCCCTTAATTACGCCGTATATTACGGGCATTATGATTTCGTGAAATTCCTCCTTGAACACCATGCCGATTTCACGATGAAAGGACAGGGCGGATATACCGCCCTTATGACCGCAAAAGCACATGATTATAAAAAAGTGATTCAGCTATTGGAAGACTATGGAGCAAAGGAGTGAATTTCCAATTTCCAATTTCCAATTTCCAATTTCCAATTTCCCAATTTCCCAATTTCCCAATTTCTTAATTTCCAATTTCCAATTTCCAACTAAAAAAATCAAAACCATGAAACGCACCTTCTTTTTTTTATTGTTTTTTGCCATTTCATTTTTTGCTTTTGGCCAGCAAGAAACCTACACCTTTTACATGAAGGACGGCACCACCTTCGTCGGCGAGCTGATCGAAAAAACAAAAGACGGCAACTACCGGGTAAAGACCGGATCTGGTTCGGAAGTACTGTTCAATGATAAACAAATAAGGCGGATCATAATAGGGGACGAGAACATCACCGATTTTGATGAATATGGCAGAAAGCAGGCAATGGGGCTTTCCCTGTTTGGCCCCGGGCTCATAGGGCTGCATTTCAGGAGCAAGCTCGAAGAAGAATTCTTTTTGGACCTGGGACTGCATTTTACGACCACCTTTTTGTACTATGAAAGCAGGGAAGAATGGGAACACCTCGGGGACGGGGCAACCATTGAACTCACGGGCAATTACTTTTTGGAAAGGCACCTGAAACAGAAGCCGCACAAACAGAAGATCAGGGCCAACGGCCTTTTCTTCAACGGCTCGCATACCTTCGGCACTTACGATGCAACCAGGTTTGGGCTTGGCTGGGCCTCCGAATATTTCAAGCTGGAACAGTTCAAGAATTCTTTCCTGCTCGAACTCGGCCTGGGCTTGCAGTTCAATCACTGGCTGGACGACCCCAGGACAGTCCCCTTCAGCTATCAGGCATCCGCCCAAGAAGCTTATGTCCACGCCAAATTGACCTGGATATTTCACCTGGGCAACGAGTAGGGGAATGTGCCGGTCATGCCGTTCTCAGCCTCTTTTCAGAAAACCGCAATACAACGGCCAAGCGGTCCCCCTGCCTCTCTTATTTTTGCCGCCCGACTGACCTGACCTTCGGAAAAATGGCCGGGCCAGCAACCGAAATATAAAGCACGGCGTTGAAAACGCTGATTATGAAAACTATTAAAACGATTTTAATGAAAAAAACAAAAAACGACCAGCAGTGGCCACGGTATGCTTTTCAAATAATCTTGGCACTGCTCTTATTTGCCGGTTGCGACGGAGAAGACGAGCCCATCCCCGGTTACCTCTCCATCGGTCCCTTTGAGCTAATAGCGACCGAGCCGCTGATACACGGCAGCATTTCAGAAAAAATCACCAACGCCAAGGTCTTTTTGACCGACGCCGACGGGCAGTTGCAATCGCTGGGCATAGTCAGCCTGCCCGCTGAAGTGCCCACCATTGTCACCGGCGACATGAGCATTACCATAGACCCCTACATCAAGGCCAACGGCAACAGCTTGTTTATAGAAGTTTATCCTTTTTACGAACGATTCACGGTGCCCATTACCGTCAACCAAAAAGAAGTAACGGTGGTCAAACCAAAGACGACCTATGTTGATGCCGCTGTTTTTCAGTTCATTGAACCATTTGAAAACACGGGGCAGATTTTTCAACTGGACAAAGACAGCGACCCGGACACTTATTTGGAGGTAAGCGACGAAGATGTTTTTGAAGGCAGCGGCTCGGGCAAAATAAAATTGACAAAAGACCATTCCTTCTTTGCAGTGGCCACCAACAATATTTACGACCTGAACCTGACAGAAGTAAAAGAAATTTTCATGGAGGTCAATTACAAAACTGACATCCCCCTCGAATTTGGCGTTTTGGCCATTGACGGGGTAGGTGCAGAAATCCCTAAATTTGAATTTGTGGTCCTCCAAAAAGATGTTTGGAACAAAATATACTTCGACCTGTCCAACCTCATCGGCACCGCCGACGAAAGCAGCTTCAGGTTCATCATCAGGGGCGTCATCCCCAGCCAAAACGGGGAGTTCACTTTGGACGAAGCACTTGTTTACCTCGACAATATCAAGTTGATCTCTTTTTAAAAACAGTACCCAATACCAGTTAACCCCCCCCCTTTTTTTTGGCGGTGTATCAGATGTAATGCTTTTTTTCTTTTTTTTCGAGGGATTCACATCCCTCGAAAAAAAAGCATTACATTTGATACACTACTGGTTCGATTCGTAATTGTCGAACTATTTATTTTTTGATAAATACCACATTATCAAGGATTTGTCGAACTAATCACTAATCAACTAATTACGAATCACTGTACTACCCCTTTTTTTCAATACCTTTTATTTAAACATGCGCCAGAGAGACACCTACTTATACCGTCTTGCCGACTTCTTGACAGCGATGCTTGCCTGGGCGCTTTTTTTTCTTTGGCGAAAATGGATGGAAGGGGCGCCCCTCGGCATCGAAGCCTTTCACGACCTCAATTTTTATTACGGCATTTTTATCATCCCCACTGGCTGGTACCTCTTTTATTCCCTTTTCGACGATTACAGCGACATATACAGGCTGGCCCGCCTGAGTACTTTGGCAAGGACATTTGTGCTGACTTTGTTCGGGGTCGGCTTTTTGTTTTTCACCCTGCTGCTCGACGACGTTGTGCAAAAATACACGGCCTATTACATCTCCTTTGCCCTGCTGTTCGGCCTGCATTTCGGGCTGACCGCTTTCGCCCGCATGTTGTTGCTGACCCGGGCGCACCGGCGCCTGAAAAAAGGCATGGCCGCTTTCCCGACCCTCCTGATCGGGGGTGGAAAAAGAGCGGCAGACCTGTACGCTGAACTAAAAGACAGAAAAGAAGGCATCGGTATCCGGTTTGTGGGATATGTTTCTGTCAACGGCAATGAAACAACGGTCATTGGTTTTCATTTAAAAAAACTTGGCGAGGTCGGGCAATTGGCAGAGGTGATAAAGGAACAGCAAGTGGAAGATGTCATTATTGCACTGGAAAAAACAGAGCATGATAAATTAAAAAAAATATTGAACGTCCTTTTCGGTTTTGGCGGCAAAATCCACATCCGGATCGTTCCCGACATGTACGACATCATGCTCGGCAACGTGCAGATGAACGAGGTAATGGGAGCGGCCCTCATCCATATCAAACAGGAACTGATGCCCAAATGGGAGCGCCTTTTAAAACGCTTGATGGACATTGTGGTGTCGGTTTTGTTCCTGCTCCTTTTTTCCCCCTTGCTGTTGTTTGTCTATTTAAAAGTAAGGTTTTCTTCGCCCGGCCCCATCTTTTACCGGCAAGAAAGGATCGGGCTGAACGGCAAGCCTTTTCATTTGATTAAATTCCGCTCCATGTTCACAGATGCGGAAAAAGACGGCCCCCAATTGGCCTCCGACAACGACCCCCGCATCACTCCCTGGGGGCTTACCATGCGCAAGTACAGGCTCGACGAACTGCCCAATTTCTGGAACGTGCTCAAGGGCGACCTTTCATTGGTCGGCCCCCGCCCCGAACGCCAGTTTTTTATAAACCAAATAGTAGAGCAAGAGCCGCATTACCGGCAGTTGCTAAAAGTACGCCCCGGCATCACCTCCTGGGGCCAGGTGAAATACGGCTACGCCTCCAATGTGGACGAAATGCTCCAGCGCCTGAAATTCGACATTTTGTACATCGAGAACATGTCGCTGCTCTTGGATTTCAAAATCATGTTCTACACCCTATTGGTACTTTTGCAGGGAAAGGGAAAATGAACGGCCCTCCCCCCGACAGCCCAAAATGTCACTTTTTCAAACTTTTCCATTATTTCCTTCGGGGATTTCTTTTCTTTGTAAAATAATACCTTCGACCTTCGTTATATAAACCGTTTATCTATCCGCCCAAAAAACCAGTACACCAGACTTTGGATTGAGAAAAGCCGGGTTGGCCGAGCGTAATTTACCAACCGCTACCGGCCTCTCTCAACCTCCACCGGACACATTGATTTATGCCAACCAAAAAGACGCCTGTGCCAGCCTCCTTCCCTTCCATCTTCGCAGCCTTCCTGCTGTTGCTGTCGCCGTACAGCCACCGCGCCCAATCGCTGTACCCGATCAAAAAGGACAAAAAATGGGGCTTGATAGATTCGGACGGGCGCATCGTCAAACCGCCCGTTTACGACGCCATCGGCGAGTTCAAGGCTTATGGCTGCGCCGTCATACAGCGCAACGGCAGGGTCGGGATGCTCGACAGCAAGGGAGCCGAAGTCGTGCCCGCCCGTTACGACGACGTGAAAGTACTCGACAGCATGCTCGTCTCCGTGATGGAAAAAGGCAAATGGAAAGTGGTCAATTTTCAGGGAGAAACAGTTTTGAAAGCAGGCTACGAGCGGGTGGAAGTGCTGGCCAGCAAAGCAGGCAGGTCTTTCCTCGCTTTTCGGACTGACAAAAAATGGGGCATCGTGGACGAGAAGGGCAGGCTCGTCGCAAAACCCCGTTTTGATGAAATAAGCATTTTGCAAAACGTGCCGAAAAACGTCGGGGGGCTTTATTTCCAAACAAAAAAAGAAGGCCTGCTCGGGCTCTTGCTCAGCACTGGAAAAGAAATACTCAAACCCTCCGCCGATGAAATCTGGGCCTATAACAACAACCTCTTTTTTTTCAAAAAAAACCTGCTCTGGGGCGCCGCCGACCGACAGGGCAAAGAGGTGCTGCCCCCCCTCTACACGCACTTCAGCCGCATCTCCGGCAAATTCATAAAACTGCTGCGCAACAACCAGCCTTCGCTCTTCTCGCTGGTGTATAACAAACTGGTCACCACGGGGAGCTACGAAGCATTTTACCCCTTTTCAGATGAATATGTTCTGTGCAAAAAAAACAGGCTGCTCGGCTTGGTTGACCACTGCGGCAGCCTCGTGCTGTCGCCCCGCTACAACGAAATACAAGCATACGACGGCGACCTCTTCAGGGCCAACAAGGACGGCCGGTGGGGCATCGTCACCCTCGACGACCTCAACATCATCCCTTTTGGCTTTGACTACATCGCCCCCATGAAAGACGGCCTCTGCGTGGTCATCAAAAACAAGCGCCTCGGCATCGCCAACCACCGCGGGGAAGTGGTGGTGGGCACCGATTTCGACCGCATCGTTTTGGAAGGCGACCAGGCCAAGGCATACCGGGGAAAGAAGTTGACGCTGTTCAATTTCAACAAAGAAAGAAGGCTCGAAGAGGAGAACAGGTTCGGCAGGCATTTTACCATAAAAATAAAGCGCGGGGCGCAAGCCCGCATCCCCCGGTGGGCCACTTCCGACAGCCCTTACCAGCTCGAAAAATTTGAATGGTTTTACTCTCCCAAAAAAGACAAATGGGGCCTGCGCCGCCTCGACAACGGAGAAGTCCAGATCGAACCCTCATTTCACGAAGTGAGGGTAGAAAAAGAATTGGGGCTGACCCTGGTCGGCATAGAAACAAAACAGGAAATTGATTTCGACCGCACCTCCTACCGCTTCGAAATGGCCTACGGGCTGGTGCAGAACGATACCGGCCTGCTCGTCCACGAGGTCAACCTCTTTGATGTCCGGCTGGGCGACTTCGACCGGGGACTGCCCGCCGCCCGCTGCATTTTTACCAACGGCAAACAAGGGCTCGTCAACCGCATCGGCAAGGTCGTCTGCAAGGATTTTGCCTTTATCGGCAACTACCGCAACGGCGTGGCGAGGGCAAGCCTAAAAGGAAAATTGTCCGCTTCGTTAAAAGGCCGGCCGTTCAACCTGGGCAAATTGCAAAACTATTTTGCGCCCCTGCTTTCGCCCGTCACCCTGACCGACTACACCCGCCACGACCGCAACATTGACCGCTTTGGGCACCTCAGCTGCGAGGGCTGCCAATGGGGCTACGTGGACACCCTCGGCCAAGTGGTCATCGCCCCGCAGTACGACTTCGCCCGCGACTTTGTGAACAACGTGGGCATCGTGGCGCAGGGCAAAAAATGGGGCATGTTGAACAGCAAGGGCAAGACCCTGCTCCGCTGCGAATTCGACGAACTCGGCTTCATTGACCAAACGGGCAACGAGGTGCTGCACATTTTCAAAAAACAAGAAAAATACGGACTCATTGACACCCTCGGGCGTTTGGCCATCGGCGTACAGTACGACGACATCGGCTTTTTCAGCGAGGGGCGTTTGGCCGTAAAAAAGTACGGCCATTGGGGCTACGTTGATCCGAACGGCCTCGAAGTGGTGCCCTGCCGGTTCAACGAAGTAAAGCCCTTCAGCGAAGGCTTGGCCGCTGTCCGCATCGGCATCAAATGGGGCTATATCAACAAAAACGGGGAAGAAGAACTGGGCTTCCAGTTTTCGAAAGCAGGCAATTTCCACGACGGCCTCGCCCCTGCCAAAAGGGAAGGCCCCCGCTTCGGCTACATTGACAAGGCAGGCAAATGGGCCATTGCCCCGCAGTTTCTCCGGGCATCCGATTTCGACCGCGGCGCTGCACGGGTCATGGTCATGCAGGGCAGCAGCTACCGCACGGGGCTGATAGACGCACAGGGCGGCTTCATCGCCCGGCCCAAATACGCCTCCATTTCCGCTTTCGACCAGCATGGCCTCGCCGTGGTCGGCATCGGCGGCAACCCCATGCGCTACACCCTGCTCAACCTGAAAGGCCAGGCCATCACCTCCCAGTCTTTCCGCAGCATCGAAGCCTTTTCGGAGGGCTTGGCGAGGGTGCGCAAAAAGGACGGCTTCGGCTACCTCGACCTGAACGGGCAGCTCGTCATCCCCGCCCGTTACTCCAAGGCCAGCGACTTTTCCGACGGGCGCGCCGCCGTTTGGGAAAAAGGCCGCTGCGGCTTCATCAACACCAAAGGGCACTATGTGGTGGCGCCCTCTTTTTCCCGCTGCATGGACTTCAAGGACGGCAAGGCCATCGTTTTCAAAGGCAACCAACGGGCCGGCCTCATTGACCTCGACGGCAACTTCGTCATCGAACCGGGCATCAACCGCCTCCTCGATTTCAACAACGGACGGGGACTGGTCAGGGACGAACATTACAAGTTTTACTTTATCACCGAAGAGGCCCGTTTTCACGATGGTTTTTATGACAAGGCGGGCGAGTTCCGGCATGGCGTGGCAGTGGTGCAGGTGGATGGCCGCTGGGCCATCATCAACCAACAGGGCATCGAGGTCATCCCCCCCAAATACGATAAGATCGAGCAGTTCGAGAACGGCTTCGCCAAAGTGCGCATCAAGGGTTTCAACGGCCTCTCCAACACCAAGGGCGAGGTGATCGTACAGCCGGATTACGAATATATCAGCTATGCAGGCGAGGGCCTGTTCCGGGTGGAACAGGGCGACAAAGTAGGCTATTTTGATATGGAAGGGAAATGGGTCTGGGGCCTGCAGGAGTGAGGGGACAGGGTGGGAATTTGCCACAGGCATCCTCCACGGGAGTCCTTTGGACCTTTGGCAAATTCCCCTCTCTTAGCAGTTAAGATTTTTTGTGTCATTTTAATGATCCGAGGTAAGGGCGCCAAATGCTCACTCGACTCGGCTGTTTTTTGTCATCCGCTTTAGCGGAACTGAGACGTTTGGTGTGTGCGGCCGTTCATGACTTCCCTCATGACGTTGCAGTTCCGCTAAAGCGGATGACAAAAAACAGCCGAGTCGAGTGAGCATTTGGCGCCCTTACCTCGGATCATTAAAATGACA
>DROJ01000170.1 GCA_011321935.1 Bacteroidota bacterium
ATATTTTTAAGCCACATAATGACCACAGCCACAATATGCGCACTTTTGAAATACCTGCTGCGGGCAGTATCATGCTTGCCCCTGAAAGTGCCGACCACCGCCGTTTTTTTAAAAGCGGCAAAGAAATTTTTATTTATAAGGACAAAAAAGAAATGCTGGAAAAAGCAAAGATAATATTGTCTTTTTCTGAAAAAGAAGCTGCCCTAATCCGCAGCAATGCACGGGCGAGGTCTTTGTCTTCCGGCTACTCATATAAAGACAGGTCAAAACAGGCATATATTGCGATGGCTCAATTATTAAAAAATAACGGCTTCGCAATGGCATGAAGCTCTGCGCCCCTTTTTATAAAAAACAATAATGGTCACTATTTCATGTTCCAGTAAATTCCACGCTTTTGCATTGGCGGAGCAGATGGAAAAACATGGTTTGTTAAAAGACCTTTATACGACCTATGCCTATAAGAAGAATACTTTTATGAGGCGCTTTGTCAGCAGGAACGACAAAGAAAATATACCTCCCGAAAAAACACACACATTGGTGCCCTTGGCCGTGGCGATGAAATTGATGAGCGGCGAAAATTATTGGCAAAGCTGGAACAATTTATTTGACAAATGGGTGGCCAAACAAATAGCCAATAAAAAAGATTACAATATATTTATCGGATGGAGCGGCATGTCGCTGCAAGCATTGCGGGCAGCAAAGGCAAACGGAAAAACAATTATTTTGGAAAGAGGCTCTGCCCATATCCAATACCAAAACAATATATTGAAAGACGAGTACCGCCGATTTGGAAGTGATTTCAAAATAGACCCGAAAACAATTGAAAAAGAATTGGCCGAGTATGAAGAAGCGGATTATATTTCAATCCCTTCCAGTTTTGCGAAACAGTCTTTTTTGGAACACGGCGTAGCTGAAAACAAATTGATCGTAAACCCTTACGGCACCAGTTCTTTTTTTCAAAAAGAAAAAACAGGAGAAAAAAAGCGGCCTTTCCGGGTTTTATATTTGGGGAGTTTGATAATCAGGAAAGGGATGTATTATTTATTTGAGGCATTAAAGCAAATAAAAATACCCGACACAAAACTGGAGGCATGGTTTATCGGAAAAGTAGATAATGAAATAAAGCCGCTGGTCGAAAAATATGCGCAGCCGAACTGGACATTTTTTGGGCATGTCAACCATTATGACCTGGCCCGGTATATAAGTGCCTGCGACGTTGCCGTGGTGCCATCATTGGAAGACGGATACGGAATGGTCGTTCCGCAAATGCTGGCCTGTGGCGTGCCTGTTATTTCTTCGGCCAATACGGGAGGAAAGGATACGATAGAGGAAGGCAAAAACGGTTTTATTATTCCAATCCGCGACCCGGAAGCCATTGCCGAAAAAATACGTTTGCTATATGGAGACCGCAGCCGTTTGGAGGAAATGAAAAGCGCCGCGCTCCATTCAAAACGGGAAAACCTTTCGTGGGACAGCTATGGCGAGCGGTATGCAGGGTTCATTAATTCCATTAAAAAATAAATGAGCAAAAGGCTGCTTATATCGCTTTATTCGCACCCGGAAAATTATCCGCCCACATTGAATGCCATCAGTTCTTTGGCGAATATATTTGATGATATAACCATCCTGTTCAGGCCCTTCAACAAATCAGAATGGCCTTATCCGAAAAATATAAAACTGGTGGAATGCGGAGCGGAAATGACCGCACTGGAGCAGCAAAATTTGCCTGCCCTTAAAAAGGTCAAATTATTTGCGGGGTATGTGAAAAAAATGCGGCAACTGTGCCGGGAAGAAAAACCCGACATGGTTTTATTATATGACCCGCTGCCCTTGTATGCCTATTCGCTGGCGAAAAAAGGATTGAAAAACAAACCTGTTATTTGGTACCACAACCATGATATCCTTGAAATTAAAAATACCAGAAAATATTCGGTAAGCTGGTTTGCGGCAAAAGGCGAAAAAAGGATGTTCAAAAATATTGATATATTTTCGTTGCCATCCAATGAGCGGAAAGCCTATTTCCCGATGGACAAATTAAAGGGGGAATATTTTTTCTTGCCCAATGTGCCCGCAGGCAGTTTTTATCGAAAATTTCAAAAAGCAAAAAGTATCAATGGCTCCCTCAACCTTATATTCCAGGGCAGTATAGACAAAGGGCACGGCATAGAGGAAATAATAAACATGATGCCTTTTGAAATAAAAGGAAAACCGGTCAAGCTGACAATGACCGGCTGGCTGCACGGCGCTTTTGGAGAAACGATAGACAAGGCAATCAAAGAAAAAGGAATTGGCGGCAGCGTCAATTTCGCGGGTTGGCTACCTTATGCCGAACTGCCCGCCGTCACGGCTTCCTGCGATGTCGGCATTGCTATTTTTACAAAGACGGACGTGATGAACAAAACGCTGGGAACGGCCTCCAATAAAATATATGAATATGCGGCAGTGGGTTTGCCTATATTGTATTTCGACAACCCACATTTTAAGGAGCATCTCGGAAAATACAATTGGGCAGTGCCGACCGACCTCAGCGATGGCTCTATTAAAAACAGCCTCGAAAAAATTGTAACTGATTATGAAAAATTATCGGCGAATGCCATGTCGGCTTTTAATACCTCGCTGAATTACGAAAGCCATTTTGAGCAAATCTCTATTTATATAAAACAAGCCCTCAAGTAATTTTTTACAATAAATGAAAAAACTGATCGGCAAATTGCTCCCGCAAAAATTCTGGGATTTTTATCAAGAAAAAAAACACCAGGAATACCGGGGCATGAACCCCAACGATGTATTTACCAAAATATATACTGAAAATAAATGGGGAGGGGAAGACGGCGATTTTTATTCAGGGGATGGCACCACCAATAAAAATACAGACCGGTATGTCAGCTTTTTGGCCGGCTTTGTCCAACAATATAATATCCGCTCCATATTGGATATCGGCTGCGGGGATTTCAGGGTGATGAAAAGGGTTTTGGAGCAATGCCCGGATGTCGAGTTTATTGGGGCTGACGTGGTAAAACCTTTGGTCGAGAAAAACAACGAGCGCTATGCTTCCAAAAAAATCCGCTTTGTCCATATAGATGCCATTAGCGAAAAGCTGCCAATTGCCGACCTTTGCACCATCCGCCAAGTATTGCAGCATTTGGACAATAAACAGATCAAAAAAATATTGGACAAAACAATTAAATTCAGACATTTGTTGGTGACCGAACATGTGCCGGAAGGAAAGGGCATTGTCCCGAACAAAAACAAAGGCATCGGGCCAGATGTCCGGTTGGTTTACAAATCGGGCGTGTTTATTGACCAGGCGCCTTTCAATTTAAAAGTTGACCGGGTATTCAGTTATAAGGAAGACTTTATTGCCCCCAATGGAAATATACCTGCCAATATCATTACTTATCACCACCAAAATGAAAAAAAATATACTGAACCTTTTTAGATTTGTGCATTTGCCCTCGCCAGCCCCCAGCCCCAGAAGGGGAGAACCTACGCTCAATGCACAAAACCTAAAAAGGTTCAGTATAACAAACGCATAAATGCCTTTTTATTTATACATATCCCTGCTTGCGGTTTATTTGTTCATGCCCAATATATTTATTGAAAATAATTTGGTATTCGGGCTGGCAATGTTTGCATATGTGCTTGGGAGGTTTGTATGGCGGCTCGGAAAAAAACTGGATGCGCTCAGTGTTATGGCATTATATGCGACGGGCGCTTATTTGTTGGCCCCTGCCCTCTCCTATTATTTGGTGGAAACAGATTGGTACAAAGGCTTTAATACGATGAGCGTTCCGTATGAAGAATATTTCAGAGTAGCAGTTCCGGGCATATTGGCCTTGCTCGGTGGTTTGAGTTTTCCTTATAAAAGTTTAGACTACGAATTTGAAAAACCGATAGAGCGCATCCGGGAATACCTTGAAGACAAACCATTGGTTGGGGTTCAATTATTTTGGACCGGTATTTTTTGCACCTTAGCCATGCCTTTTGTTCCGAATGCACTCGGTTTTTTCTTTGAACTTGGGAGTGCCTTGGTCTATATCGGTGCCTTATATATTTGGCTTTCTCCGACCGAAATAAAACTGCCTTATTATATAGCGACGGCAGCAATGCCTTTGCTCAATGCAATCAAGGGGGGGATGTACGGCGGTATTATTTTCTGGGGGCTGTTGATGTTGATAATGGTGCTGCCCAGTTTTAAAGTAAAAATACATACCCGGCTGTTGTTCGTCGCATCGGGTTTTTTAATAGTATTGTTTCTTCAGTCCGTAAAATATGAAATCCGCCGTTTGACTTGGTTTGCCTATGACGACGAAGTTACTGGCCTTGATTATAAATTGGATTTGTACCAGCGCCTGATCGGGGACCGGGTAGAAGACCCAACCTTATTGTTTGGAGAAATAATGCTGTCCGGTGCATTGGACCGCACCAACCAAGGTTCGTTGACTTCGATGGCCATCCGATATACGCCGCAATTCGAGCCATATGCAAATGGGGAAACCATTTTCCTTTCCACATTAGGGTCTTTTGTGCCGAGGTTTATATGGCCCGACAAACCCAAAGCGGGAGGCCGGGAAAACATGCTCCGGTTTACAGGTTATGATATCGGGGACGTGACGGCAATGGACATCGGGCAGCTTGGCGATGCTTATGTGAATTTTGGTGCAAAAGGAGGGGCCGTCTTTTTATTTTTTTATGGCTTGTTGTTTTGTACGGTCTATATGTTCATGTTTAAAATATCGGCAGAAAGCATCCCCACTTTAATACTTTGGATTCCGCTTATATATACCGGGGTGTCGCAGGCCGATACTTCCGTATTGGTTTGCCTGAACCATTTAATCAAATCATCCATGTTCATGCTGATCCTGTTTATTGGTTTTGAAAAAATATTTGGCACTAAGCTATAAGGACATGCTGGTAGAACTGGAAAATAAAACGGGATATATGGAGCAGGCCGCAAGTGAAAAGCCTTTTAAAATACCGGTCTCTTTTTTCCATAGGAAACCGAGGGCCGTCGGGACGTTCAGCATTGAATTTATATTTAGCGAAATACGCAAGCGGT
Source organism: Bacteroidota bacterium (assembly GCA_011321935.1). Lineage (GTDB taxonomy): Bacteria > Bacteroidota > Bacteroidia > Chitinophagales > Saprospiraceae > UBA6168. Next base: position 5,060 of record DROJ01000170.1, read on the forward strand.
TGGATGATGTTGTCGAAAGCAACACACAGTTTTCGACCTATCAGAGCAATGGCATTTGGAAAAGGATATACAATGCGGTGGAGGCATCCTTCCGGCAAAGCACCGTCAACCATATAACCGGCGATGTCAATTATCTGGCACTTTTTTTAAATGGGAAAAAAACAATACTCACTATTCACGATTGTTATTTTTTGTACTGGGTGTCGGGCATGACAAGGAAACTGTTCAAAAAACTCTGGCTGGATATTCCCGTCAATAAATGCAAATATATAGTCGCTGTTTCGGAGGCTACCAAAAGTGAAATTATAAAGTTCACTGATTGCCCGCCAGAAAAAATAAGGGTCATTTATTCTATTGTTTCTGACAATTACCAGCCTTCCCCAAAACAATTCAATATTGACAAACCGAACATCCTGCATATCGGCACGGCGCCCAATAAAAATTTTGAAAGGTTGGCGGAAGCCATAAAAGGGCTTAATTGCAAATTGACAGTTATCGGCAAATTGGATAAAGAAAAAACAACCTTGCTGGAAAAAAACGGGGTTGATTTTTCTTTTGTTTACAATATAAGCGACGGGGAAGTGCTCGAACAATACAGGCAGTGCGACCTGCTTTGTTTCACATCCGTTTATGAAGGTTTTGGGATGCCGATAATTGAGGCCAACGCCGTCGGGCGCCCCGTGCTGACCAGCAATATATCGTCCATGCCAGAAGTGGCCGGAGATGCGGCCTGCCTAGTTGACCCATATAATGTGGAGGCCATCCGCGCAGGTTTATTAAAAATAATAAACGATAAAGATTACCGGCAACAATTGATCGGAAACGGTTATGAAAACCGCAAACGGTTCGACATTGATAAAATCGCCGACCAATATTATCAATTATATAAAGAGGTCAGCGAAGCATGAAACACGGCAAGCAGAAATTCAATTTTGCTAAATTTGAGAATTTAGCAAAAGTGAAACAAATTATAATCCCCTATTTAATTAAAACCATTTTTACCACCAGACGATAACACTACAATGAAAATATTAGGAATATCAGCTTTTTACCATGACTCGGCGGCAGCCGTTGTGGAGAACGGAAAGGTTTTGGCCGCTGCACAGGAAGAGCGTTTTACCAGGAAAAAACACGACCCGGGCTTCCCCACCAATGCCATAAAGTATTGCTTGGAATATTCGGGCTTCTCAATTGACGAACTGGATGCCATCGTATTTTACGACAAACCTTTGCTGAAATTTGAACGTCTTTTGGAGACCTATTATGGCTTTGCCCCAAAAGGGATCCGTTCTTTCATCACCGCCATCCCCGTTTGGTTAAAGGAAAAAATGTTTTTGAAAAGGGTCATTTTTGAGGAACTCAAAACAGTGGGCGATTTTAACAAAAAGAAAGTAAAATTGCTTTTTCCAGAACATCACCTCTCCCATGCGGCGAGTGCCTTTTATCCTTCTAATTTTGAAGAATCGGCCATATTGACGCTGGACGGAGTTGGCGAATGGGCGACGGCTTCTATATGTTATGGAAAAGGGAACAATATCGAAATAATAAAAGAACTGCATTTTCCGCATTCGCTCGGTTTGCTGTATTCTGCTTTCACTTATTTTTTGGGCTTCCGGGTAAATTCCGGCGAATATAAATTAATGGGACTGGCCCCTTATGGCAACCCCGATTCGCCTGACCTCGAACAATATAAAAAAACAATTAAAGAACATTTAATTGATATAAAACCGGACGGCTCCGTTTGGCTCGACCAGCAATATTTTAATTATGCTGCGGGGCTGCGCATGGTTAAAGAAAAAAAATGGGAACAATTATTTGGCTTCCCAAAACGCTCGCCCGAAGACAAGCTGGAACAAAAACATTGCAACCTTGCAATGGCCATACAGCAGGTGACGGAAGAAGTTGTTTTCCTGATGGCCGAGGAGGCCAAGCGGCTGACCGGTTCCGAGAATTTGTGCATGGCAGGAGGGGTTGCATTGAATTGTGTCGCCAATGGAAAATTATTAAAGCGCAAAACATTTAAAAATGTATTTATCCAACCTGCGGCGGGAGATGCCGGAGGAGCATTGGGCGCAGCATTGGCCGCCAATTATTTATACTTTAAAAAAGAGCGGCACTTGAACGGGGCGATGGACCAAATGGAAGGCTCTTATTTGGGCCCAGAATATTCTTATATGGACATTGAAAAAATGGCCAAAAAATATAAAGCAAAATATACCCGCTTTGAAAAATTTGACGACTTGGCCGATACCGTTGCCAAACATATTGCCGAAGGGAATGCCATCGGTTGGATGCAGGGGCGCATGGAATTTGGCCCGAGGGCATTGGGCGGCAGGAGTATTTTGGGCGATGCCCGCAACAAAGAGATGCAGAGAAAACTGAACTTGAAAATCAAATACCGGGAAAGTTTCAGGCCATTTGCGCCTTCCGTGTTGGCAGAGGATTCTTTTGAATATTTTAATTTAGAAGGGGACTCGCCATATATGTTGTTGGTGGCGCCGATACAAGATTCGAGAAAGGCCAAGTTGCCGGGCAATTATAATGAGATGCCATTGATGGACCGCCTATATATCAACCGTTCGGATATACCGGCCATCACGCATATTGACTTTTCTGCCCGGGTGCAATCGGTCCATGAAGAAACCAACCCGCGCTATCATAAATTGATTGCAAAATTTAAAGAACAAACGGGCTATGGCCTTGTGGTCAACACCAGTTTTAATGTCAGGGGCGAGCCTATTGTCTGCACGCCCGATGATGCCTACCGTTGTTTTATGCGGACGGAAATGGATTATTTGGTGATAGGTGATTATTTGTTTGAAAAAACAAAACAACCGGAGTGGGACAATAAAGACAACTGGAAAGAAGAATTTAAACTGGATTAAAAAAAACTGATTTTAATTATATACCAGTATTGTTGAAAAATTAAATTTACGATTTTAGGTTTCCACGTTCACTAAACTTTAAAAGTTTTGTCAACGTATGCCAAAACGGTTTTTTCAACAGCACTGAATTTTTAAAAAACAATTAATATGGATTTCTTGACCGACCTTTGGAGTTTTATGAAAGAAAGAAAAAAATGGTGGCTTTTTCCCGTCATTTTTGTTCTGTTGCTTATTGGCGTATTAATAGTCATTGGAGGCAGCAGCGCCGTAGCTCCATTTATTTATACCTTGTTTTAATAAACAGATATTTAAGTGACAAGGGTATTAGTGTATTAAGGGTATTAAGGGTATTAACGCCCAATACCTTAATATCCCAATACCCCAACCTTTAATACCCTAATACCTTTATAATACCCTTATAAATATGGAAAGACAAAAACAATTAGAAACCTGTCTGGTCATCTCCACCGGCCTGATCGTATTTTGGTTTATAAATGGAGCAAAGATATTTTTGACCATTGCGTTGTTCATTGGCCTGATCGGTATATTTGTACCTGCACTGGCAAAATGGATCAATTGGGCTTGGTACAAAATATCCGACATAATGGGCTTTGTTATGTCCAAAGTATTGTTGTCGATTGTATTTTTTGGATTCCTTTTCCCTGTTTCTTTGTTGAACAAATTGTTCAAAAAAAATCCTTTGCAATTAAAAAAACAATCGGATACTTATTGGACCGAGCGCAAGCATAAATATTCGGCCAAAGACTTGGAAGATGTATGGTAACCCGGACGGAAGTCCGGGCATTGGAAGATGTATGGTAACCCGGACGGAAGTCCGGGCATAAAAGACATAGCAACCCGGACGGAAGTCCGGGCAGCCCATCCCCAAGAATAAGTAAAAATGAAAAAGTTTTATAAAAAATATCCGGGGCTTACCATTTTCCTGTTCAATGCCGTTGTTATTTTTGCTATCCTCCAAATGGCGGATTTATATTTCAAAAATAAATTCAGCAACGATAATGTTGGGTATAAGAACAAAGGCATAAAAAGGGACATCCGCCTGCGGGAAGGCAGGCCGCTCGCCGACCTGTATATTGTCCCAAACGACGACATTATAGGCCGCAGCGATAACCTGGAACAGAAACCTTATATTCACCGATATGACGAAAACGGGTTTTTGTTGCCCAACAACGGCTATGAAAACCCCGATGCCGAAATATATTTTTTGGGAGGGTCAACGACGATGTGTTCATTCAACGAAGAGACGGCCCGATTCCCTTATTTGTGCGGAAAACTATTGTCTGAAAAAACCGGGAAAAAAATAAATACTTATAATGCCGCGCATTCCAATAACAATTCCCTCCATTCCATTAATATTTTATTGAATAAAATAATCCCCCAAAAACCGGACAAGGTAGTGATGATGCACAATTGCAATGATTTCTGCACCTTATCTACTTATGAAAATTATTGGAACAACAACAGCCGCGACCTCGCCCCTCTTTTTGAAACGCCTGCGCCAAGAAAGCCTTTCCTTTCCATGTTGGTTTCATTAAAAGACTGGTTGTTCCCAAGTTTATACACTGCCGTAGAAAAAGCTGTTTCGGGAAAGAAAACAACCGCTTCTGGTATTTCAAAAAAAAAGAAAGCATATATGGGCGACGGTTATTATGTGGATTTATTTTCAAAAAACCTCGAACTGTTTATTGCCATGTGCAGGGCCGAAAACATCGAGCCGGTACTGATGACCCAAGCCCACCGATTATTGGAAAAACCTGAGCCTGCTGTTCAAAAATATTATGAGTTTATGGCCGGGCCATATGAGCACCAAGTTCCTTTGTCATATGCCCAATTCAGAAACCTGGAATTAATATTTAATGAAACCATCCGAAAGGTCGGGGCAGCAGAAAAGGTGATGGTCATTGATCTGGAAAAAAACATTCCCGCTCAAAAAGAGTATATGTACGACCCTTATCACTTAACGGACAAAGGCTGTGAAATGGCGGCAGCTATTATAAGCGACTCTCTTGCTGCGCCCATGCTTGCCGATATGCGCGGCATAAGCGCAAATTAATTTCCACCAATATTCAGTGAAAATATTACAAATAATACCGACCTATAAACCAGCTTATATATATGGCGGCACGGTGTTTTGCGTCAGCTTATTGTGCGAGAGCCTTGTGAAAGCAAAGCATGAAGTAAAGATGCTGACAACTACGGCCAATGGAAAAGAAGAATTAAATGTGCAGCCGGGCGTGTTGCAAAATGTGGACGGGGTGCAGGTCGTATATTATCCCCGTTGGACCAAAGACCATTCCCAGTTTTCGCCGGGGCTGCTTGCCGCTGTTTGGAGGGACTGCAAAAAATACGATACCGTGCATATCCATTCTTGGTGGAATCTGTCGGTCATGTTTTCGGTGCTGATATGTTGGCTGAGGGGGGTGAGGCCGATACTCTCGCCGCACGGCATGTTGAGCGATTTTTCATTTAATAAAAGCCACGGGGGGATAAAAAACATTTTCCACAAATATATTGGTTCGTTCCTTTTGAGGCAAACACATATGCACCTGACCTCGGTTGCCGAACAAAAACAACTTGGCGGTATAAACGAGGATAATTTTGTATTGCCCAATTTTATCGAAACGGCCGACAACCCTGAACTGCAAAAAAAAGAAAACGATATTTTCACTTTAATATTCCTCTCCCGCATCCATCCAAAAAAAAATATAGAAGGCTTGATAGATGCGCTGGCAATAATTGATTTTAATATTAAATTGCAAATAGTCGGCCCAGGGGAAAAAGAATATATTGAGGAACTGAAAAAAAGGGCAGAAGAAAAGAACGTCGCAAAAAATATAGAATGGCTGGGCGAACTGCACGGCGATATAAAATTCCAGCATTTGGCGGCAGCCGATATATTTGTGCTTACTTCGCACAACGAAAATTTTGCATTGGTAGTGACCGAAGCATTATCGGCAGGCACGCCGGTATTGGTTTCAGAAAACGTCGGCTTGGCCAATTATGTGAAAGAAAACGACCTCGGTTGGCTGTGCAGCACGGAGGCAGACAATATTGCGCAAGCCATTAAATCGGCATATACCGAAAAAGAAAAAAGGGCTGCCATCCGCAAAAAAGCACCCGCCAAAATCCAGCATGATTTCTCCCCAAAAGTTTTGAGCGACCGTTATACACAACAATACAACCGGCTTAAAAAACATGCCTGATTCTCCATTTACTTTTGTCATCCTGACCTTCAACGAGGAGGAGCATTTGCCCCGGCTGCTCGGTTCTATAAAAGAATTAAATGCGCCGACCTATATTTTGGATTCGGGCAGCACGGACGCAACGCTGGAAATTGCCGAACAATATGGCGCAACAACGGCGTACAATAAATTCATCAACCACCCCAAACAATGGGACCGTGCGCTGCACCTTTTTCCGATAAATACACCGTGGACGATCGGCCTTGATGCCGACCAAATAGTGACGCCGGAATTATTTGAATTATTAAAAGATTTTAAAGACGAAAATATCCCCGAAAATATAAACGGCATATATTTCAACCGGAAAAATTATTTCAAAGGCAGGTGGATCAAGCACGGCGGTTATTTCCCAAAATATTTGTTGAAAATGTTCCGTACCAATATCGGGCGCTCGGATTTAAACCAAAACATGGACCACCGCTTTGTTGTGCCGGGCGAAACATTGGTCTGGAAAAAAGGCTATTTAATTGAAGAAAATTTAAAAGAAAACGATATTGCCTCATGGATTTCGAAGCACAATAAATACAGCACCTTGCAGGCATTGGAAGAAATAGAAAGAAAAAAAGGGCAGCGTGTTCAGGCATTAAAGCCCAAGCTGTTTGGCAACCCCGACCAACGCACGGCATGGTTCAAAAAAAGATGGTTCGATGCGCCGCTCATGGTCCGACCGATGGTTTATTTTATTTGGCGCTATTTTTTCAAATTAGGTTTTCTTGACGGGAAGGAAGGTTTTATATTCCATTTTTTGCAAGCCTTTTGGTACCGTCTGGTGATTGATATAAAAATTGATGAAAATATTTAGGAACGATAAAATAATAAGCCAAACCCCAAATTTCAAATTCAAAAAGTATAATCCCCCCAGTCCATTATGATTGAGAAATTTGTTGCCCGTAATTTCTGATTTCATAATTTCCAATTTCCAAATTTTTAACCACGTAAAACTTTCACAAAAAAACGATGATGTACACACTCGGAATTAATGCATACCACGGCGACGCATCTGCCTGCATATATAAAGACGGCAAATTGATAGCCGCTACCGAAGAAGAGCGCATCCGCCGCGTCAAGCATTGGGCGGGGCTGCCGACCGAAGCTGTTAAATTTTGCCTCGAAGAGGCAGGCATCCAACTCGATGAGGTGGACGTGATAACGGTGTCTCGCAATCCCTGGGCAAAAGTTGCCCATAAAATAATGTTCACTTTAAAGAACCGCACTTCATTGAGTTCCATCAAAAAGAAAGCGACCCATATCGGCGGCGTGAAAACGATAAAAGCGGATGTGGCGCATGCCCTCGGCTATAATGGCACGCCGATGAAAGCCAAGGTCAAATTTATCGAGCACCACCGCAGCCATATGGCGAGCGCCTTTTTTGTGTCGCCTTTCGAGGAGTCCGCTATCCTTTCCGTTGACGGGATGGGCGACTTTACCTCCACCATGAGGGGCACGGGAAAAGGCAACAAAATATCGGTGATCGACAGCGTGACCTTCCCGCATTCGGTGGGCTATTTTTATACTTGTTTTACCCAGTTCCTCGGTTTCCCAAATTTTGGCGATGAATATAAAATGATGGGTCTCTCCCCATACGGCACACCGGATGAAGCGCTGATGAAAAAGATCCGGCAGTTTATCAAACTAAAGAAAAACGGCCTTTTTGAATTAGACCTGAAATATCTCAACCGGGCGAGGCAGGGCGATTGGTCGAGTGTTGACGAGAATGGACGACCGATCATCAAATTAAAATACAGCGATTATTTTATCAGCAAATTTGGCCCCCCCCGCAAAAAGGACGAGCCGCTTGCGCAGGCGCACATGGACCTCGCCGCCTCGGTGCAACGGGTCTGTGAGGAAGTCATTTTCCACATGGCCGAAGACCTTTATAAAAAGACGGGGCTGAAAAACCTGTGCATTACCGGAGGCGTGGCGCAGAACTCGGTGGCCAACGGGAAGGTCATCGAAAACACTTCTTTTGAAAACCTTTTTGTCCCGCCTGCGGGGCACGACGGAGGCACCTCGGTAGGCTCGGCATTGTTCCATTACCACCACGATTTGAACCACCCGCGTTCCCCCTTTTCGCACCAGGCATTTACGGGGGCTGTTTTTACAAACGACGAAATCGAGGCTTATTTGAAGACCCGCGACCTGAATGGTTTTTCGGTAAAAAAATATGCGGAAGACGAGCTGTTCGAGGTAGTGGCCAATGGCCTCGTGAATGGCTGCGTGGTCGGCTGGTACCAGGGCAGGGCAGAGTTTGGGCCACGGGCACTGGGCAACCGGTCCATCATTGTTGACCCCTCCCGCGAGGATGCGAAAGAGCTGTTAAATTCAAAAATAAAGCGGCGGGAGAGCTTCCGTCCTTTTGCGCCCTCCATTTTAAAAGAGGCAACGGGCGAATATTTTGAGCAGGTTGACGACGTGCCATATATGGAGAAGGTTTATAAAATAAAAAAGGAAAAACGGGCATCCATCCCCGCTGTCACCCACGTTGATGGCACGGGCAGGCTGCAGACGGTATCGAAAAAAGACGCGCCCCGTTACCACCGCCTCATCTCCACATTTTACAAAAAATCAGGCGTGCCTATTTTGTTGAACACTTCTTTCAACGAAAACGAACCCATCGTAAATACGCCCGAACATGCACTCGAATGTTTCCTCCGCACCAAAATGGACATGCTGGTGCTGGAAAATTTTGTGGTCAGCAGAAGAGGGTTAAAATGAAATTGGAAATTGAGAAATTGAGAAATTAGAAATTAGAAATTGAGAAATTAGAAATTGAGAAATTATTAAAACCCGTTCCCTATGGTTTAATAGTTTCCCAATTTCCCAATTTCCCAATTTCCCAATTTCCCAATTTCCCAATTTCCCAATTTCCCAATTTCCAATTTCCAAATTTCCAATTTCCAATTCCCCAATTTCCAATTTCTCAATTTCCAATTTCCAATTTCCTAATTTCTATTATCATGTTTTACAACGGAACATGCCCATTGGGCAAGCCATTGAAAGTACCAACCACGGTCAATGAGGCGACGGATAAATACCTCGCTTTGGAAACAGCCGACGACATCAAAAAATATTACGACGACAATGGCTACGTGGTGCGCCGCAACTTGATCCCAACAGATTTGTGCGATCAGATACTCCGCAATTTCCGGGAGGAAGTGAAGCCCTACAAAGGCTATATTTACCGGCAGGCATCTGCCAACCCGGAGAAGCACAAGTTCACCGAGCATGATTATATGCTCAATTCAATTTTAAATATCCAGTCGGTCAGCAGCAAAGATTTTCCCCATTTCCGGCCGAACGGCTTGGGCATACTCACCCACAAATCTGTTCAGGATACTATGCAAATATTGATGGGCGAAGCGCCCAAGCTGATGCAGTCCATGTATTTTGAAGGAAACCCCGCCACCTGGGCGCACCAGGATTGTTATTACCTCGACTCGGAAAAGGACGGGGCCATGATCGGCATGTGGCTGGCATTGGAAGACATCCACCCGGGTGGCGGGCGTTTTTACGTTTACCCTACCAGCCACAAAATAGACATCCGCAAAAACGGGGGCGATTTCGACATTGCCTTCCACCACGACAGGTACAAGGCTTTGGTGAAAAAAATAATAAAGGACTTTGACCTTAATTGCGAAGCACCCATGCTCAAAAAAGGGGATGTGCTTTTTTGGGGTTCAAAAACCATCCACGGGGCATTGGATACCTTTGAGCCGCAACACTCAAGAAATTCGATAACCGGCCATTTCATCCCTGAATCAACAAGGTTCTTGTCGCTGCAGGCTTTCATCAGGCCGACCAAACTCAAAAAGGTCAACGGCATCAATGTCTTTTCACCCAAAGACCTCGACGTGGCCAAAAACAGGGCGATCATGAAAGTGGAAACCACCTTTCCAAAAGCATTTCAATTTGTCAAAAAAATGGCCGTAAAAGCAGCTACCAAATAATAAGGGAAGAACAAAGGAAGCCTTAAACACCATCATGAAACGTGCTATAAAAAACCGTTTAAAATCATTGTCGAGACAGCTCTTTGAGGGCGGGCAACGTTTGGGAATCAATATCCTGCCCCACCATTTTTATTCGCAAACGCCTGATATTGCCGCCCTGAAAAAAGATACTTACTGGAAGGCAGCTTCTTCCATGTACGGCATACAGGGCACCGAGATAGAAGGGCAAGTGGCTTTTGCCCAATCTTGTTTCACTCCAGAACTGACTGCTGCCCTGTCCCATTTAGACGTTCACAAGACTGCTATTGTTGAAAATGGAGAGGATGGAGGTTACGGCCCCATCGAAGCAGATTTTCTTTATTGTTTTGTCAGCAAACAAAGGCCAAAGAAAATCGTACAGGTGGGTTGCGGTGTATCTACTTCGATAGTTTTGAGGGCGGCCAAAGATGCTGGTTACCGCCCAGAAGTAGTTTGTGTTGAACCATTTCCGATGCCGTTTTTAGAAAAAATGAACGCCGAAGGGCGCATTCGTTTGGTAAAGGAAAAAGCCCAAAAGGTAGATTTGGAAACCTTGACTGACTTGGGCGAAAATGACCTGTTTTTTGTAGATTCCACGCATACCGTTAAACCCGGAAGCGAAGTCAACCGCATTATACTAGAGGTGTTGCCCCGTTTGAAAAAAGGGGTTTTTGTACACTTCCACGATATTTATTTCCCATTCGATTACAAACGGGACCTATTAGAAGGAGACCTATTTTTTTGGGCAGAAAGTACTTTGCTCCATGCTTTTTTGGTGGGCAACAATCGCTATACCATCAGGGCTGCGCTCAGTATGATCCATTACGGTGAGCCTGGAGCATTAAAAAAATTGATCCCTCATTATGAGCCGGAAAACAATGACCAAGGCTTGCAGGCTGGGAGAGGAAAGCATTTTCCAAGTGCTATTTACTTGCAAACAGTCAATTGACGGTCTAATTAATAAGCGCTTTTTTTTCATGGATTTCACAGGAAAGGGCGTACCTTTACCGCTCAATCGTTTTTCTGCTCTTGGCTCAAGTATCTACCCTTCTATCCTCACGCCATGCTTTATGAAATCATAAAGCAGCCGTTGAGTGATCTGGTCTTAACACCTGTAACAAAAAAAAACTCGTAATCCCCCTTTCGATTATTTGAACATTCGCGCATGGTTTCTATCGGGAATAGGCCGTGTTAGATCCCACAAAAATTATGAAAATATCAATTATTACTGTCAGTTACAACAGTGCAAAGACTATCGAAGATACGCTGGTATGTGTTCGGGAACAATCGCACGAAAACATTGAGCATATCGTGGTGGACGGAGCATCAAAAGATGGCACCCAAGAAATCGTCGAGCGCTATAAAGACGGCTTGGCAAACGTAATCATAGAGCCGGACTACGGGATTTATGATGCCATGAACAAAGGCATCAGGTCTGCCACGGGCGACATTATCGGCTTCCTGAATGCCGATGACTGTTACGTGAGCGACAACGTACTTGCAAAAGTTGCCGAGGCTTTTTCCAATACCGACACCGATTCCGTTTACGGTGACCTCTGCTATGTGAGCAACGACGATACCAATGAAATACTCCGTTTTTGGAAAGCTGGAAAATGTACGGCCAAGGGTTTTCTCAATGGCTGGATGCCACCCCACCCTACTTTTTTCGTAAAACGGTCTGTCTTAGAAAAATACGGCATTTTCGATCCTACCTTCCGCTTTGCCGGCGACTACGAACTCATCCTGCGCCTGCTTTACAAACATAATATTTCCACCCACTACATTCCCTTTTGCATGGTCAAAATGCGCATCGGCGGTGCCGGCAACCGCTGGATGGAAAACCGCTTGATCGCCAACCTCGAAGACCGCCTCGCCTGGAAAAAGAACAACCTGAAACCACGGCCATATACCACTTTGTTGAAACCGCTGAGGAAGGTGCTGCAATTTGCAGGCATGAGAAAAAAAGCCGCTTTCCTTTCCTGATTTTCCGGAAAATGATTTTTATGAAATAAGACCTAAAGCCCCTAAAAGAATAAAAAAAGCCCTGCGGATTTTACAACCCGCAGGGCTTCTTTTTTTTAGTCTGCAGTCATTTAGTCCGCAGTCATTTAGTCCACAGTCCCCAGTCTGATCGGAGTCCTACTTTAGGTCAGTCGGTTTTATCTCTACGTCTAAAGTAAGGCTCCAATCAGACTGTGGACTGTGGACTAAATGACTGAAGACTGAGCAGCTACCCCTCCCTCTCCGCTTTTGTTTTTTCAAAAATGTCCCTTTCCAAAAAGTATTTGCTGTCCAACGGTTCGTCTTCCCAAACAGGTCGCTGCTCTTCTTCATCCGTTTCGATTTCTTCCTTGTACCAGTAGGCGGTAAAAATGCCGACGAGGCCTCCGAGCAAATGGCTTTCCCAAGAAATGCCTTCTTGGTTGGGCAAGATGCCCAAAAAATAACTGCTGTAAAGCACCGTAACAATCAGGGCCAAAACAATGGACTTGAGGCTGCGCCGAAAAATGCCCATCCAAAAAACAAATGATACCAGCCCATATACGACCCCGCTGGCACCAATATGGAATACCCTTCGTGCAAATATCCAAACGGCCAGCCCCGTGAGGAAGTAGATCATGAGCATGCTCCGTTTGGCTACCCGCGGATAGAAATAAACAATCATCAAAGAAAGGACAAACAGGGGGGCAGAATTGGAAATCAAGTGGGGAAGGCCGCTATGGATGAGCGGCGAAAACAAAATGCCCCGCAGCCCAAAAACCTCCCTCGGGAAAACCCCAAATTTGCCGAAGTCCATGCCCGATACCATTTGGATAAAATGAACGCCCCACAACAGGGCAACGAGTTGAACTGGAAGGCGAAGGCTATCAATGATGCGCTTTTGTTGTTCGGCCATAATGGTAATTCCCCCCGGTTTTTAGGTAAACGGGAAGATGGTAAAAATAGGTTTTTTTCGGGCAAACTTTTATTCTTGCGTCAAAAAAAATAACACTTCCCGCACCGTCAACCTTTCCCATTTTTATTCTGAAATGTATATCTTTCCCGCCTCAATCATAAAACACTTTAATATGTCACGTTTCGTTTTTTGCTTCGCAATTATATTTCTTTTCTTTTCTTGCAATACCGACAAAACGGCAAAAGCCCCTGCAAGCGAAGAGGCTGCAGCACCTGCTCCCGCGCCTGCCCCCCCTGCTGCCACTCTTCCGAGCGTACCGCTCGAAATTTTGCAAAAAATATATCAGAAAGGCACACAGGTTGATTTCATTTATTACAACTACCCGTTTACCTCAAGCCTGAGCGAAAAGCCCGCTATCCAAAATGCCACCCGCCACATCGCAGAAACCCCCGCTCCTTTAGACCCAAACTGCAAAACCGCAGGAAGGGTCACCTATCAAGTTGACGGAGATATTGTTTTGGAAGGCGATTTTTATTTCAGCACGGGCTGCACCTATTTCGTTTTTTACGAAAACCAGAAAAAAAAATACAGCAACTATATGACCGACGAAGGGGTCAATTTTTTTAATACGCAGATACAGCAGGCACTTAAATTAAGGACCAATGTACAGCAACAACAATAAACCATTGCTGGTCACTTGCCAACAGCTAAAACCCAAATACCAACAGCTTTATCCTTATAAACTATGCGGTTAGGCGTCATTGATTGCGGTACGAATACTTTTCATTTGCTGGTGGCTGATGTTGAGGGCAGCGGTGAAATCAAGACCGTTCTCCGGCAGCGGGAATACGTCCGCTTGGGAGAGGATGGTCTGGAAAAAATCGGCAAAGAACCTTTCCGGCGGGGCGTCCAATGCTTGGCAGGTTTTAAGCAAAAACTGGAAACATCGGGCGTCGAAAAATTGAAGGTTTTTGGAACAGAAGCGTTGAGGAGGGCTACTAACGGGAAGGAATTTGTCAGGGCAGTAAAAGCCGAAACGGGCATCAAAATCCAATTGATCTCGGGAGAAGAAGAAGCCCGTTTGATCCAATTAGGGGTCATGCAGGCAGTGCCGCCTTTTGAGGGCAAAGGGCTGATAATGGACATCGGCGGCGGCAGCGTAGAGTTCATCATCACCAACGGCAACCGGGTATTATGGGCAAAAAGTTTCCCAATCGGCGTGCAGGTACTTTTTTCAAAATTCCACAACAACGACCCCATCAGCCAACAAGAACTACGGTCTTTGGAAACCTATTTTGAAGACATGCTCCAACCATTGTCAGCCATCCTGAAAGTCCACAAAACGCCCACCTTACTGGGCGCGTCCGGCTCTTTTGAAGTCATCGAAGACCTGCTTTTTGAGCAGCGCCGGCATCCGCTCTATTCCATCGTACCTGTCGAAGATTATTATAAAATCCATCCCGGAATGATCTCTTCCACCATCGCCGAAAGAAGGGCCATGAAAAAGCTCCCCGAGCAGCGGGTCGAACTCACCGTGGTCGCTTTTTCGCTCGTCGGTTTTATCCTAAAAAAAGCAGGCATCCGCCAAATCATCACCTCAACCTACGCCATGAAGGAAGGCGTTTTATTGGAAATGGCGAACGGGAAGTAGCGCTGTATTGGTAGCATAGCCTTTAGGCTGTCCCGGTGCCCGGCGTTTACGCCGGCGCAATAAACATCCACACTCACCAACGGCGTAAACGCCGTTGACCGGGACAGCCTAAAGGCTATGCTACCGATGCTCCGGGAACAGTTCTAGCAAGCCTTCCTCGCTTGCCGCACAAACCCCCCGCTCCGTAATCAGCCCCGTCACCAACCTCGCGGGCGTCACATCAAAAGCATAGTTCGCAGCGGGGCTTTCCTTTGGGGTCAGCAGCACTTCTACCACCTTTCCATCCTCGTTCAATCCCCTTATTTTTTTCACTTCATTTTCGTTGCGCATTTCGATGGGAATCTCTTTCAGCCCGTCCCGCAGCGACCAGTCAATGGAAGAAGAAGGCGCTCCGATATAAAATGGGATACCGTTGTCATGGGCAGCGAGGGCTTTTAGGTAAGTACCGATTTTGTTGCCGACATCGCCCGTCCGCGTCGTCCTGTCAGTGCCCACGATGACCATGTCCACCATGCCGTGCTGCATCAAATGGCCGCCCGCATTGTCGGTAATGACGGTATGGGGCACGCCATGTTCTTTGAGTTCAAAAGCAGTGATCCTTGCCCCTTGGTTGCGGGGGCGGGTTTCGTCCACCCAAACATGGACGGGGATGCCCTTGTCATGCGCCGCATAAATGGGGGCGGTGGCAGTGCCGTGATCTATGCAGGCCAGCCAACCGGCATTGCAATGGGTGAGGATGTTCACGGCCTGCCCCGAAACCTCGGGGGTGGACGGCAGAAGGTGGACGGTGGACGGTGGACGAGAGGCGGTGTTTCGAAGGTGTATTTCTTCTATCAATTTCAGGCCATGCTCCCCGATCAAACGGCAATGCTCAACGCTTTCCTCGGTAATGTCGTGGGCAGTTTGGAGGATGGTTTTCAGTTTTTCTTCCCGTCCACCACTTTCATTTTTTATTTTAAAAATAATCTGATCCACTGCATAGGCGAGGTTGACCGCGGTGGGGCGGGTGGCCTTCAGGCGCGCCCCCGCTTCTTTTATTTTTTCATAAAATTTATTTTCGGAAAAATGCAAAGCTGCGGTGTACATGCCATAAGCCGCCGTCGAACCAATGAGAGGAGCGCCGCGCACGTGCATGTCGCGGATGGCCGTTTCAAAGTCTTCCAAAGTGCGGAGGTCTTCGATGACGAAGCGGTGTGGCAGGTGCCGTTGGTCAATGATCTGGACGATGGAAGGGTCGTCTTTTTTTAGCCAGATGGTTCGGTATGCTTGGTTGTTTATTTTCATAAAAGCCTATGTTCAAGTAAAAAGTAAAAAGGCAAAAGTAACCTACCGGCCGGCAGGTTACTTTTGCCTTTTTACTTTTTACTTGTTCTTATCATTTGGTCGGCACTGCCGGGCATCCGCTCAAAACCCATTTTTTCATACAGCCCGTGCGCATCGTCGGTCATCAACATCCAGCTTTCCAAATGTTGGAGTTGAGGATGCGATAGCACACATTCGAGCAGCCAAAGGGACAGCCCCTTGCCCCTGAATTGCGCATCAATAAAAACATCGGAGATATAAGCGAAGCTGGCAAAATCGCTAGTGACGCTGGCAAATCCAATTTGTTTTTTTTTATAAAAAACGCTGTAACACAGCTCGCCTTCAAGGGATGCCTCCGTATCTGTTTTTTCAATGCCCGCAGCCCAATAAGATTCTTCGGAAAGGAACTGGTGAACAAACGCCAAGTCCAGATCGGATGGATCCGTAGAAATAGAAAAACCCTCGAAAGCAGGGCTGGAATATTGTAAATGTGGCATAAAGGGCTTTATTGTTAAAATATCAAAAACGGTATTTTTTGACCGCTCCCAACCTTCTGTTTAGGCAAGACTCCAGAGCGGCGGCGTTCAAAACGCCGCCGCTCTGAAGCCTTGCCCAAAAATGATGCAGTCGAGGCCAAAGCCGAATTTCCATTTTTACAAAAAAACATTCCTACTGGTTCGATTCGTAATTAGCGGACTATTTATTTTTTGGTAAATGCCACATTATCAAGGATTTGGCGAACTAATCACTAATCAACTAATTACGAATCACTGCACTAATCATTTCCCTTCACCTGGCTCCATGATTTCAATAAAATAAATCCAGCCACTGCCGCTACTCCCAAGCCGATCATCGCTTTTCCTGTTTCCCCGTACATAAAAAATCCCATGCCGAACAGTACCCCGTAAACGAGGAAACAGCCCGCAACCATGCAGAGCAGTTCGAGCGGTAATTTGCCGGGGATCACTTCTTCTTTTTTCATTTCGCCTGCGGCAATCGCAGGTTGGATGACTGCCTGCCAACCCGTTTCTTGGGGCTTGATAAGTTTGTAAAAATTCAGCAAAGTGGAATGTTCCGTTGGCTGCGTAAGGAAAGTAACGGCCAGCCAGCCAACAGTCGTGATGCCCACGCCCCATATTAATTTAAGGTGTGACGCAATCTCCTCCGGGTGCAAAAACTCAAAATACAGCGCCACCAAAAACGAAATGACCATCGCCGCTATTTCGCTCCAAGCATTGATGCGCCACCAAAACCAACGGAGGATAAATATGAGGCCAGTGCCAGCGCCTATCTGCAAAAGGATATTGAAAGCCTGCAATGCGTTGGACAATGCCAATGCCAGCAGCGCCGAGAACAACATCAGCACAACGGTAGAAATCCGGCCCACGTTGACCAGTTCCCTTTCACTTGCTTCTGGCTTTAAAAACCTTTTATAAAAATCATTGACCACATAGCTCGAACCCCAGTTCAGGTGGGTAGAGATGGTGGACATATAGGCTGCAATGAGCGAGGCTATCACCAAGCCCAGCAAGCCCGTCGGCAAAAAAGTGAGCATGGCCGGGTAAGCAAGGTCGTCGTTGATTTTATCGGCAGGTATGTTCGGGAAAGCTGTACTCAAAGAATCGAGGTCGGGAAATACGATGAGCGAGGCCAAGGCCACCAATATCCACGGCCACGGGCGCAGGGCATAATGGGTGAAATTAAAAAACAGCGTTGCCCCGATGGCGTGGTTCTCGTTTTTTGCTGAAAGCATGCGCTGCGCAATATAGCCGCCACCGCCCGGTTCGGCACCGGGGTACCAGACACTCCACCATTGGATGGCAAGCGGCATGATAAGGAAGGGCACCATTACCTCCATGTTGTTGAAGTCGGGCACCACGCTCAGTTTTCCCACCACGTTGGGGTGTTCCAACATTGCCGACAGGCCGCCTACTTCGGGCAGGTTGAGCACCACATAAGCTGCGCCCACAATGCCAACCATGGCAATAATAAATTGGAAAAAATCCGTCCAGATGACCCCCGTCAGGCCGCCCAGCGAAGAGTAAACTACCGTGACCCCCGAGGCAATGAGGATGGTCTCCCACGGCTCAAGGTCGAGCATGACCCCACCGATTTTGATAGCTGCCAACGACACCGTGGCCATTATCATGATATTGAAAAAGACGCCGAGGTAGAGCGCCCGGAAGCCCCGCAGGAAAGCTGCCGCCTTGCCGCTGTACCGCATTTCATAAAATTCGAGATCGGTGTCCACGCCACTTCGACGCCACAATTTTGCATAAACAAAAACAGTGAGCATGCCCGTGAGCAAGAAGGCCCACCACTGCCAGTTGCCGGACACGCCGTTTTTGCGCACAATGTCCGTGACCAAATTTGGCGTATCTGCGGAAAAGGTGGTGGCCACCATAGAAAAGCCGAGCAGCCACCAGGGCATGTTGCGGCCCGAAAGGAAAAAGTCGTCGTAACTCTTGCCCGCCTTTTTGGAAGCGATAACGCCGATGGCGATGGAGAGGATGAAAAAGCCGATGATGAACGACCAATCGAGGGTGCTGAGTTGCATTGTATTTTAGTTAGTTTTTCTACTCATTTCTGTTTTCTCAAAAATAATTTCCCAAAATTAAAAAAATACTTCACAATTCCTTGATTCGCCCAAACCGTCCTCATTATAACATAAAAAAAAATAAAACTACATGACCTTTCCTGTTCAGCATGGGTTCTTTCCCGTTCAGGGGTATTTACCAAGTTATTGCGCATTCATAATTTGGATATTGGCAGCCAACAATAAAATACCCAGACGGATTTCAATAAACCTAAGGAAGCTCTTTTTGGTGCAAGTCTCTGCTATGCAGGTTTTCCAGCGAGGCTATTTTTTAAAACTAATTGATGCTTTTTTATCCATTTTTAATTTTTCCCAATCTGCCCCCCTCTAATTTTGCAAGGTAAAAACAAGGCCGACATTGCCAGCCAATCTTGTATGCCCGGAGAAACTTGAAAAGGGAAAAAGCCATCCTGACTAAATGCGATTTTCACACCTTCACCTTTGACCGCCTAAATATTTTTAAAAATAAAATAGCTGGGCAATTAAAGTTGAGCCGTAAATAAAACATTTAAAATACCTGATTATGAAAAATAAATTCACACGCGTTTACGCCCTTTTTTTCGCCGTATTGTCTGGCTATTTGTTCCTCTCCTTTTCGAGCAATCCCCCTAATGGGCGCACAGGTGCGCCCGGCGAAGGCTTATGCTCCGATTGCCATTCGGGGGGCATGCCTTCTGGGAATGTGTCCATAACTGGATTGCCGGGGACAATAATGCCCAATACTTTATATCCTATCAGTGTCAGCCTGAACAAGACCAGTGCGATACCCGAATTAGGAGGTTTTCAAATGGTCGTTCTGGATGACAACAACAACAACGTGGGCACTTTGTCGAACCCCGGAGCGGGATCTACAACCCAGCCAAGCGGAGGCCGGACATATTTTGAACATAACCCCGCCCAAAGTTTTGCTGGCAACATTATCACCTATACCGTTGACTGGACGTCGCCCGCTACGGGTTCGGGCAATATTACGATGTATGCCGCTGCCAATTTCGCAAACGGCAACGGCAATACGTCGGGCGATTTCATTACGACCACCATATCCGTTGGAGACTTTATGGGGGGGGGAGCGCCTATTACGGTGAGCCTTTCGGGCACAAATGTTAGTTGTTTTGGTGGCAACAACGGTAGCGCTACTGCTAACGCTACGGGCGGTGGCGGCCCGCCTTACTTTTATAGTTGGTCGAACGGAGCAACAACCCAAACTGCCACAGGGCTTGTTGCAGGCACTTATTCGGTCACGGTGTCCGATGCCGTTGGTGCCACGGGAGAAGGGAGTATTGTCATCGAAGAACCTTCCACTCCTGTGACCGCAACTATTTCCAACCAAGTAAATATTGATTGCCTAAATGCAGTTGGTTCGGCAATGGCCCAGGGCAGTGGAGGGACTCCGGGCTATACCTATGATTGGTCAAATGGGTCAACATCTCAAATGGCGGATTTTGCCGCACCCGGTACATATATGGTCACGGTGTCCGATGCCAACCTATGTACAGCAACTGCTTCTGTCACTATTACAGAGAATACGACCCCGCCTTTTGCTTCTGCTGGCGCAAACATGGAATTGAATTGTAGCATTACCGAGGTAACCCTAGACGGAACGGCCTCTGCAACCGGTGCCAACATTTCTTATAATTGGACAACTGTTGGCGGCAATATTGTCAGCGGAGCCAATACGCTCTCCCCAACAGTAAATCAAGCTGGCACCTATACTATTGTTGTCACAAACAATACAAACGGCTGTACCTCGTCGGCCACCACTACGGTAAGCTCAAACACAGTTGCACCCGTTGCTGACGCAGGCGCCGATGCTACTTTGACCTGCGTTGCAACTTCGGTAAATTTGGACGGCTCGGCTTCTTCTTCTGGCTCCACCATTACTTATCTTTGGACAACTGCGGACGGCAATATTGTTTCAGGGGCAACGACTACCATGCCCACCGTTGATGCCGCAGGCACTTACGTCTTAACAGTGACCGACAACAGCAATGGCTGTACCTCCTCCGACAACGTTGTGGTCAATACCGACACTACACCCCCAACAGCAAATGCAGGAATTGACAGAAGCCTTAATTGCAACAATAGCTCAGTGGTACTAGACGGATCGGCATCTTCTTCCGGCCCAAACATCTCCTACCTTTGGACAACTGTAGATGGAAACATCGTTTCGGGGGCAACCACCAATATGCCGACCGTTGATGCCGCAGGCACTTATACCTTAACAGTAACAAACAACGAAAATGGCTGTACGGCCAGCGACCAAGCACAGGTCTCCCAAACGCCCGCCGTATCGGCCTCTATCTCAAATCAGGTAAATGTAGATTGCAACGGCAACAGTACAGGAAGTGCAACCGCGGCAGGTTCAGGTGGAACCGGAAGCTATGCTTTTCAATGGTCTAATGGAACAATGACCGCACAAGCGGATGGTCTCGCCGCAGGCACTTATACGGTAACTGTAACAGATACCGACAACTGTACGGCAACTGCTAGTGTGACCATTACCGAACCAAGTGCGCTGTCAGCAAATGCAAGTGCAACAAACGAAACCTCTGCGGGGGCAAACGACGGCACCGCCACTGCGGCACCCTCTGGTGGTACTCCCGACTATACTTATTTATGGAGTACTGGTGCAACGACGCAAAGCATCATGAACCTCCCTATGGGCAGCTATACGGTTACTGTAACAGATGCAAACGGATGCACAGTGCAAGCAACGGTTTCTGTAAATGGCTTTGATTGTTCTGGGTTTTCAGTGTCAGTAAGCACGACCGCTGCGACTTGTAACGGAGATGATGACGGAGCAGCTACGGCTACTCCCTCTGGCGGGGTGTCGCCGTTTAGTTATGCCTGGTCGAATGGCCAAACGGCGCAAATGGCAACAGGGCTGGTAGCTGGCAATTATACGGTTACCGTTACAGATGCGGCAGGTTGCGAAGTAGTCGCAAACGCCACAATTGGTGAACCATCTGCTGTGACCCTCAGTACGACAGCGGTCTCGCATGTCTCCTGCAATGGGGAAAGTGACGGCAGCATCACCGTGGAAGCATCGGGCGGCAGCAATTCCGGCTTTACTTTTTCTTGGTCAAATATGAATATGGGAGCAACCATCGGCAACCTCGCCGCAGGCGAATATACCGTAACCGCAACGGATGACAATGGCTGCACGGGCATGCTTGCAGTGACCATCAACGAGCCGCCCTTATTGCTACTGGAAGTTGGCCAAACGACCGGCGCAACCTGCAACGGCGAAGCAAACGGAACAGCCACCGTGGCGGCAACGGGCGGCACTCCCGACTATACCTATCAGTGGCCCAACGGAAACATGGGGGCTTCAAGAACAGACCTCGCAGCAGGCACTTATGAAGTGACCACAACGGATGCCAACAACTGCACCGCAACAGCGACAGTTACCATCGGTGAGCCATCGGCAGTAACTGGAAATTTCGACTCAACGGATGAAACTGCTGTCGGGGCAAACGACGGAACGGCATCGGTAACGCCTTCTGGTGGCACCACCCCTTATTCTTATTTATGGGACAATGGCGCAACAACGCAGGCCATTGACAACCTTGCTCCCGGCACCTATTGCGTCACTGTCACCGACGCCAACGGATGTACCTTCGAGGGCTGCACGGCCATCAACCCATTTGGCTGCGGGAGCATCAGCACCCAAACAAGCAGCACCGACGTTTCTTGTTTTGGCGAAGCCGACGGAACAGGCAGTGTAACTGCCTCTGGATTTACCGAACCTATTAATTATGCTTGGTCAAATAATGAAACTACGGCCAATATCAACAACCTTGCTGCAGGCCCTTACACGGTCACCGTGACAGATATAAATGGCTGCTCCGCAGTTGATGAAATCGAGGTCGGCAGCCCTGCCGAATTAGTGGTCAACACCACGGGCGTCACCAATGCCGATTGCCCTGAAAATGCAACCGGCGCCATCACTGTCGCAGCAACGGGCGGCACTCCCGACTATACTTACGCATGGCCGGGAGGGGGCACGGGTGCAAGCATCGGCAACTTGATGGCCGGTTTTTACGAAGTGACCGCAACAGACGCCAACGGCTGTTCCGCTTCGCTAAATGTCGAAGTTGGAGTTGACCCTGACACCGAGTTGCCAAATGTCATTGTGCAAAATATCACCGTGGAACTGAACGCCAACGGAACGGCAAGCATAACCCCCATGATGATAGACAACGGCAGTACCGACAACTGCGCCATTGACACCATGATCCTCGACATTTCCACTTTTACTTGCGACGACATTGGTGAAAACGAAGTGGTGCTTGCGGTAGCCGACGAGTCAGGCAACTGCGGTTTCGACATGGCCACGGTGACAGTGGTGGACAACATTCCGCCAAGCATTGAGTGCCCCGACGACATCGTGGTACAGAGCAGCAACTGCACAGAAACAGTAGAATACGGCCTGCCCACCGCCAGCGATAATTGCTCTACGGGCGACCTTTTTGTAAGCGATGGGCCAGCTTCGGGTTCTTCTTTCCCCTCCGGCACAACGGAGGTCAGCTACACCGTCGAAGACCTGAGCGGCAATGAAGCAACCTGCACTTTTTCGGTTACTATAAACAATGGTTTCAGTGCTGAAGTATTGCCAACCAACCCTTTGTGCAATGGTTTTAGCGATGGCTCGGCAATGGCAGACCCCCTCGGTGGCGCAGCTCCTTTCAGCTTCCTTTGGGACGATGACAATGCACAGACTGCCCAAACGGCCGTTGACCTTCCGGCAGGTAATTATACCGTTACCATCACCGACGCAGCGGGCTGCACGACCACCGCAACCGCAGAAGTCGTTGACCCGCCAGCGCTCGAAGTCACCGTAGATCAAGTGACCGATGAGGTAGGTGGCAACATGGCCGGAGCTATTGAAATCAGTGCTTCCGGCGGCACGGGCAGCTACTCTTTTGACTGGGCGCTGAACGGGGCAACGGTCTCGACCGATGAAGACCCGACGGGCCTGTCGGCCGGGGACTACGCCTTGGTTGTTACCGATGGCAATGGTTGCACTTTTGAATTAACGGTAACAGTTGATTTTGTAAACAGCACCAACAACCCTGCACTGGAAAAATATATTTCCGTATTTCCAAATCCAGTTTCGGAGCGCCTGTTCATTGAGTTTGACCTGCCGCAAAACAGGGAAATAAGTTTTGTGCTGCTCGACCTGACAGGCCGGCCGGCCATGCCGGAAACGAAAAACAAAAGCACCGAAAAATCATTTTCGATAAATACTGCTGACTTCGCTGCGGGTATTTATATACTGAGGATGGTGGTCGGTGAGGAGGTGTTTATTAAAAGGATTGTGGTCAGTAAATAATATTTGTTCTGCAAAATATAAAGGGCAGCCCGGTATCTCCGGGCTGCCCTTTTTTATTTGGCTGAAACATGAAGAATTCAAAAGAAAGGCAAGTAGGCTTTATGTATGATTTTTGTCAAAAGCCATAGAAACCGGGGGGATGATTTGGAAAAATAATTTTGATAAATTTATTTTGGAGCATAGATTATTTGTTTCATAAACAACTGTTTATCAATTTTTTATAAAAAAAATAAAATAAACGCAGCGAAATTATTTTTTTGATAAAAGACAAATTTTGTAATTGGTAGGATACCCAACGGCCTGCATTTTTGCCCCGTCTGAAAGGACATTGAGATTCATTTTGGTTTTATTATTTGACCGTTGC
Source organism: Bacteroidota bacterium (assembly GCA_011321935.1). Lineage (GTDB taxonomy): Bacteria > Bacteroidota > Bacteroidia > Chitinophagales > Saprospiraceae > UBA6168. Next base: position 29,317 of record DROJ01000170.1, read on the forward strand.
TAAAGTCGGTAATATCCAAAGCTCTAATTTTTTATAACTATTTTTTCTAATCTTAAAAATGTACTGAATTATGCTTTTAAAAATTAAAACCTTTACCATCACTTGCCTCCTGTTTGGCGGTGTGCTTTTCCAATTGGCCGCACAGCCGGGTGCGGGGTGCTTGGAGTGCCTCGACGCCCCGTTTGAGCCGGTCTGCGTGGCCGATGCCGAGGGCAATGTCATCCCGTTTCCGAATGCTTGCTTTGCGGAGTGCGAAGGCTTTTCTGCCGATGATTTTGTTGTTTGCGACACTATTGGTGGGCCTATTGACCCTCCGGGCGGCTTCGACTGCCAAGAGTGCCTCGACGCCCCGTTTGAGCCGGTCTGTGTGGCCGATGCCGAGGGCAATGTCATCCCCTTCCCGAACGCTTGTTTTGCGGAGTGCGAAGGTTATACATCCGATGATTTTGTTGTTTGCGACACTATTGGTACTTGCGATCCTCCGGGCGGCTTCCAATGCGAAGAGTGCCTCGATGCCCCGTTTGAGCCGGTCTGCGTGGCGGATGCCGACGGCAATGTCATCCCCTTCCCGAACGCCTGTTTTGCGGAGTGCGAAGGCTTTTCTGCCGATGATTTTGTTGTTTGCGACAGCACTATATTTGGAGGGGATGATTGCGTTTGTACGGAAGAATTTGAACCGGTCTGCGTGGCCGATGCCGATGGCAATATCATCCCGTTCCCGAATGCTTGCTATGCCGAGTGCGAGGGCTATACTGCGGATGATTTTGTAGATTGTGGCGATGTCATTGGAGGCGGCTTCGACTGCCAAGAGTGCCTCGACGCACCTTTTGAGCCGGTCTGCGTGGCCGATGCCGAGGGCAATGTCATCCCGTTCCCGAACGCCTGTTTTGCGGAGTGCGAAGGCTATACGTCCGATGATTTTGTTGTTTGCGACAGCACTATATTTGGAGGGGATGATTGCGTTTGTACGGAAGAATTTGAACCGGTCTGCGTGGCCGATGCCGATGGCAATATCATCCCATTCCCAAATGCTTGCTATGCCGAGTGCGAGGGCTATACTGCTGATGATTTTGTAGATTGTGGAGACGTTGGCGGCGGCTTTGAATGTATGGAATGCCTCGATGCCCCGTTTGAGCCGGTCTGCGTGGCGGATGCCGACGGCAATGTCATCCCATTTCCGAATGCCTGTTTTGCGGAGTGCGAAGGCTATACGTCCGATGATTTTGTTGTTTGCGACAGCACTGTATTTGGGCCATGCGACCCACCAACAGGTGGCTTCGAATGTGAAGAATGCCTAGATGCTCCGTTCGAGTTGGTATGTATCGCAAGCAACGATGGGGGCATCATCCCCTTCCCCAATTTATGCTTTGCCGAATGTGCTGGTTTTACAGAAGATGATGTTGTAGAATGCGATGGTCTTGCCAATATCAACGATGATTTTTTGCAGCCCCAAGTTGTAGAAATGGCGCAGGCTACCAAAAACATACCTTTTGTTTTGCTGCAAAACCCAGTCACCCATAACTTGAGGGTCGGTTTCGACGGTGCGGGCAGTGAAATTAACGAGGGAACTTTCTTCGTTCTCAACCTCAATGGAAAAGTACTTTTACAACAAAAGGTAGAAGTAACAAAAGGCAGCAACCAATACGAAATAAATGTCAGTGACCTCCAGCCAGGTATTTACATGGTCAGTTTCAAAACGGCCAAAGGTGTGCAGACATTGAAATTTGTGAAATAAATTTTGATAGACAAACATCTGGTAAAAGCTTTTTAAAAAAACCGGGGCGCAGTCATTGCGCTCCGGTTTTTCTTTTTGTTTAAAATGCCCACTTTTGCAGCCACAAAAAAACAAGAACAAACCATCCTTATGGCTGACAACAAAATCATCTTCTCCATGTCGGGCGTCACGAAGACGTTTCCCGGCGCACAAAAACCGGTGTTGAAAAACATTTGGCTTTCCTTTTTTTATGGCGCAAAAATCGGCGTGCTCGGCCTCAACGGCAGCGGCAAATCTACCTTGCTGAAAATCATCGCCGGGCTTGACGAAAACTATGACGGAAAGATCGAATTTGAAAAACAGTTCAAGATCGGCTACCTGCCGCAAGAACCCGAACTCGACGACACCAAGACCGTCCGTGAGGCAGTGGAGGAAGGCATTGGCGAACTGATGGACACCATGAAAGAGTATGAAGCGGTGAACGCCAAATTTGCCGAACCGATGAGCGACGACGAGATGAACAAACTCATCGAAAGGCAGGGCGAGCTAATGGAAATACTCGACAGCAAGGACGCCTGGGAACTTGACCACAAAATAGAAAGGGCCATGGACGCACTGCGTTGCCCGCCCGACGATGCGCAGGTAAAAGTGCTTTCGGGAGGGGAACGTCGGCGCGTGGCTATTGCCCGTTTGCTGCTTTCCAACCCCGATATTTTGCTGCTCGACGAGCCGACCAACCACCTCGACGCCGAGAGCATTGACTGGTTGGAGCAGTACCTGCAAAGTTTTCCCGGCACCGTCATCGCCGTCACCCACGACCGCTATTTTTTGGACAACGTGGCAGGCTGGATTTTGGAACTCGACCGGGGCGAAGGCATCCCGTGGGAGGGCAATTACAGTAGTTGGCTGGAACAAAAAGCGCAGCGCTTGGAGCAGGAACAAAAGAAAGACGACCGCCGCCGCAAAACCCTCGAACGCGAACTCGAATGGATACGCATGTCGCCCAAAGCACGGCAGGCAAAGGGCAAGGCAAGGCTCAATGCCTATGAAAAACTGGCGGGAGAAGAAATGAAAGCCAAAGAGGCCAAGCTGGAAATTTCGATCCCCCCCGGCCCGCGCCTCGGCGATGTGGTCATCCAGGCCGACAATGTGAGCAAGGCATTTGACGGGCGGGTGCTTTTTGAAAACCTCTCTTTTTCTATTCCAAAAAACAGCATCGTCGGCATCATCGGCCCAAACGGGGTGGGCAAAACGACCCTCTTCCGCATGATAATGGGACAGGAACAGCCCGACAGCGGAACGATCACTATTGGCGATACGGTGAAGATTTCTTATGTTGACCAATCGCACGATGCCATCAAACCGGAAAAGACCATTTTTGAAGTAGTGTCCGATGGCCTTGATATTATCCAAGTGGGGGCCTATGAGATAAATGCCCGTGCCTATATCGCCCGTTTTAATTTTACGGGCAGCGACCAGCAAAAAAAGGCGGGCGTGCTTTCCGGCGGGGAGCGAAACCGGCTTCACCTGGCCATGACCTTAAAAGACGGCGGCAATGTCCTGTTGCTCGATGAGCCGACCAACGATATTGACGTGAACACCCTCCGCGCCCTCGAAGATGCACTCGATAATTTTGCGGGCTGCGCCATTGTCATCAGCCACGACCGTTGGTTCATTGACCGCTTGGCCACGCATATTTTATCTTTTGAAAATGAGGGGGAAGTGGTGTTTTTTGAAGGCAATTACCAAGATTACGAGGCGATGAAAAAGAAGAAGTACGGAGACGTGACGCCGAAGCGGCACCGGTTCAAGAATTTATTGAAAAATTGATGTTGGCTTATGGACAAAAAAATCGCCCGTCACCTGTCAAAAGACCCCGTCCTGAAAAAACTGGTGGAAACCTGCCCGCCGCCTGCGTTCCGCAAATCGGTTGGCCTGTACCCCGACCTGTTGCGCTCCATCGTCGGGCAGCAGCTTTCGGGCAAGGCTGCCGAGACGATACACGGGCGCTTCCTCGGCCTGTTCGGTGACCGCAGTCCCCGCGCCAAAAAACTTTTGTCTTTTGAAATGGAAGACCTGCGCAGCGTCGGCCTCTCGCGGCAAAAGGCTTCCTACCTGCAAAATGTTTCCGAGTTTTTTTTAAAAGAAAAAATAGAACACAGCGACCTCGAAGACATGGACGACGAGGCTGTCATCAAGTACCTCACGCAGATAAAAGGCGTGGGCAGGTGGACGGTGCAGATGATCCTGATGTTCTCCCTCAACCGCCCCGACGTGATGCCCGTGGACGACCTCGGCATCCAGAACGGGATGGTGAAAAATTACGGCCTGACCGGAACGGGCAGGGCGCTGAAACAAAAAATGATAGAAACGGCGGAGGCTTGGCGGCCTTACCGGAGCTACGCCTGCTGGTATATGTGGCGGAGCTTGGAGTAGGTTTTTGATGCGCTAAAACTTATAGCCGATCCGCAAGTGCAAGTTCAAAGCGGCCTCGCCTTTATTGTTCCTGTACCCTGCGCTTTTTGCGAAAATATACCGGTAGCCAAGCCCAATGCCGGCCTCATAGTTCAATACAGCGCCAAGGTTCCTTTTTATCCCCCAAGTAGGGATGACCGAAACCTGGTTCAGTGCCCTCACATTTTTAAGGTCGGAAATGGCAAACCAATCAGGATTGTAACTCACGGGCAATGAAACAAAATTGCCGGCATTGCCGGAAATGTTTTTTTTGCGCGCGTTCCTTTTGCCGAGGTTGTAGTACCACCTCGGTTCGAGGGTGATGACGGGGACGAATATGATTGAATTGCCGTCGTACAGGCTTCCACCAAGTATTGTCGCATCGAGGCCCACTTCGCTCCTTAGCGCCAACTGGCCGGCCAACCTGTATTCGTTGTGGGCCCATGTTCCCAAAAACCCGGTCTGGATGCCCCAAACAGACTCCTCGACGGCGGCCTCTTGGGCAATAGCGGTAGAGAGTGGCAAGATGGCCAATGCTAATTTCAGAAAGATGCCTTTCATGTTTACGCTATATTTTGAATGAAAAAAACGCAAGGTAAATAAATCAGAAAACAATTTTCATTTTGCCCCCTTCCATTAAAATGGGATATCGCCCTTCTTTAATGGCGTATTTTTCCAGCCCTATTTTTTGTAATATACCGGGCGGCACGGCATAGGCGTCGTCCACTTGGAAAAAGCCGCTGCTGAAATGTTTTTCAAAAGTTTTTGCGGGCATGTTTTTTTTGTCGAAAACAAACTGCAGCATGCTGTCTTCATATGCCCTGACGGTGGCCCTGCAGCGGCAGGGGCAAGGGGCTTGCGCCGCCGCCTCCGGGATGGTGACGCGGCAGATGCCGTAGTTGAGGCAGTTTTTCATTGGTGAGCCGAACTCGACATCTACGATGGCGGTGCGGGGTTCTTCGGACGTGTAAAGCCCGGTCATTTCTGATGTTTTAATCTTCGATTCCATAAAGCAAGTCTTTTAATTTTGAGCCGTTCAGCTCGGCAATGTTGTACGCCTCGTTGAATTTTTCGATTGAATATTTGATGTCCTGTTTGAGGGTAGAAAATTGGTGGGGCAATTGGCCGGCACAGGCCGCCTCGTTTTGGTAATTGGAAACAATGACCTCAAATTTTTGATAATACTTGCCGCCCTGCGCGATGAAGGCATTGTATTTTTCCAAAAAATCGAGCAGCCGGTCAATGGAAAATTCGAGGTTGGCGATGCCTTTCATCAGGTTGCGGTTGGCGGCGGGGTCGTCCTTGCTTTTGACGGCGTTGGCTTCCATCTCGGTAATGAAGAGGTCGAGCTTGTCATAGACCGTTTCCCAGTCGTCGTCTGCCCGGCAAACGTCGAGGGCTACTTTATAGCCTATTATTTTAGCGTAGTCTTTGAACAATTGCAGGCAGTCGGCTTTCAAGCTATTGTTGCTCTCTTTCAAAAATTCTGTTTCATAAAAAATAAGGTTCAGGTCGGCGTACATACGCACTGTGAAGTCAAGGATGCAGGCGACTTCTTCGAGGTCTTTTTCTTTTTTCCGCGGCTCGCCTTCCCCGACAAAAGAGGCCATCAGGGAGAAGGTGGCCGACATGAGCGGGTTGCTGCTCAGGAGGTTGGGCAGGCGGATTTTGTTGTTCTTTTTGAGCCGCTTTTCAATGTCGCCTTTCGACTTTTGGAAATCGGGGTAGGCATTGGGGTTGGTCATCTGTGCGATGTTGTTATAGGTTTCGAGGGAATAAAAATGATGGTCGAGGCCCAATATTTTTTCGTACATCAGTTTGACCAGTTCCAATCCTTTCCGATAGCGGGCCTTGGCCATGCTGAGCTGGTACATGTCTTCGAGGATGTCCATTTTGTCGCGCAGTTCCAGCTTGCGGTTCATGGCCTGCAGGTAGGCCGACATGCCCCGTCCGGCATAGCCGTTTTCGAGGATGTGGTTGACGGCGGCGAGTTCGACCTGCAGGGCAGCCTCGGCGGCCTCGAAGTCTTGGTGGATGCCCGTCAGTTCCGCTTCCATTTCTTCTGCGACGAATTGCATGGAAAGGGAATCTTTTTCGATTTCTGCACATATAGGGGAGCAGTACAGTAGCCCCCAAACGAAAAGTAAGGTTGCCGTTTTCATAGCTGATTTTTTTAGCTGTTGGCCATTGGCATTTAGCTATTGGCCAAGTATGGGAGCGAATTGCCAATAGCCGACAGCGATTTATTTAAAATACAATTCGGTAACTGTTGCCTTCCATTGTTTCGATTGTATAATCGCCTTTTTTTAAAACGACCGCTTCCTGTGCCCCGCCCATTTTGGTGAGCAGTTCGTTGGACAATTGGAAGTCTTTTTCCAGATTGAACTTTCCGTCGGCCAATTCTTGCGAAATGGCATCGGTCAATAATATATTCAGTTCCATTACAAAGCGGCCGTTGTCGTCGAAATATGCCTTGCCGAGGGCGTCGGTTTCTGCGCTTATATTTGAGGTATTCATTTCCATTGCGCTGGCAACACATATCCGCCCCCGGCCATCACAATTAGAGCCTTTGCCAATATTTATTTCTATTGGGATTGGATCCACTGTAATTGCCGGGTTATATGAAACAGTAAATGCCATTATTATAAATGGCAGG
>DROJ01000171.1 GCA_011321935.1 Bacteroidota bacterium
AAACCCGTGTGGAAATATTGTTTTGGTTGTGCAAAGCCCGCCATTAATTGTTCGGCTGAAAACATGATGACGCCGTCTTCTTCGTATATTTCCGAAGCATGCCAGCCCTTGTACTGTGGCGAAGGAAAAGGGTGGGGGTAAACAATAATATGCTCAAATTTATCCATTAAATAGTTTTCCCTGTTAAATGTCAACTGCACGGCGGAGGCTGCAATGACGGCCTTTATGTCCAATGGCACTGACTCCATTCCTTTTGGCATAAATTCATTGGCCTCCATATATAGGGCTACCCGCGTGCAGAATTTTGTTTTGTCGGCAGGGCTTAATTTTTTAAAAAAAGGCAAGCGGGACAAAAATATTTTTACGATCCCTTCCGGTAATTTTGGCGGCCTGCGCTGGTACCACCACCAATCTATTTGTGGAGACATCATATATATAAGGACCAAGGCAATTACGTTGGGTACAATGTACCACGAATATTTGTCATCTACATTTAAAGTCAGGTATAAAAATACAATGGCAGCTATAAGAAAAGGGGCGGTTATTATTTTTGATAACATTGGGAAACGGGTATTTAACGGGTATTAAATGGGTATTGGGTATTGATCGGTATTTAATATTGCTTGCGAATACCTAATGCCGGTCAATACCTGAATACCCATTTTATTGTGCTAACCGGTTCATGCCGGCATAATATATCAAGTGCCAATCGTCGCCGATAATTGCGAAGCGGCGCAGCATCCCATATTGACCGTTTTTGTGGACAATGTGTTCAACGACCATTTGATCGGTGAGGGGGGTCAATATTCTTTGGTATTCGCTCATTTGAAAATCAATGGGGTGCATCATTTGCCAGTCTTCTTTTTTCCAGCGGAAGGTGTCGTCCGTCAAGGCGGAGCGGTCAGCGTTGTTGGGAATGCCTTGCAGGGGGAATATGATATGATTGATCTGGTAGAGGCTGTCGCTGTGGAACCGCTGGTAAAAAGCAGGGAAACCTTCTGGCAATTTTTCTTCTGCAACAGGTTTGTTTTTTGGCTGGTTTTTGCAAGCGAAAAACAGGGACAGGAATATCGGAAAAATGTATTTCATAAATATATGGCAGTGGTTGTTAGTGCTTGTTGGGGTTTTGATAAGGGAGGGGCTTTGAGGCCGCCCCCCGAATTGAGGGTAAAAGTAAAAACAAAAAGGCCCCGGCGATAACGTCGGGGCCTTTTGAAAGTAACAGGTAAGCAAGGGCCTTTTTATTTGACCATTATCTTTTTATAAAGCGAACCATTGCCTGATTTCAATTGGAAAATATAAATGCCTGCCGCCAAATCATCGAAGACGAATTCTTTGGTCAGTTGGCCTGTGCGGAAATCGAGTTCATCCTGCAAAATAACTTGCCCGAGCAGGTTGGTGAAAGAGGCTTTGAGCTCGTCCACTGCTTCTCCGCTGAGCATCAGGGTAAACCGCCCGCTGTTCGGGTTCGGAAAGATATTGAAATCAGCGATGCCCGGTATTTCATCTACCCCGGTGATGATGACGGCGATGGTCTGTGTGATGGCCGATGGGCCGCAGCCGTTGGTGGCCGTCAGGGTGACGGTGTATTCGCCGCTTGTGCTGTAAACATGGACAGGGTTCTCTTCCGTTGAAGTTTCGCCATCGCCAAAATCCCATTCGTAGCTGTCCGCATTGATGGAGTTATTGGTGAAAGTTACCGTTCCCATTTCGTCTTCGGTATCAAAGTCGGGCATCGGTGCGGTGACCACGGTGATGAAGGGCGAAACAGAGAAAGTATCGCTGCCGAGGCTGTTGGTAGCGACTAGTGTTACCTCGAACTCGCCCAGCGAATTGTAAACGACGGTCGGTGTTTCCTCGTCAGAAGTTGATGGTTCGCCTCCCTCAAAAAACCATTGGAATGAAGTGGCATTTTCGGAAGAGAGGTTATCGAAAGTGACTTCGTAGGGCAGGCAACCTGTTTGGTTTTCTACGCTGAAGGCGGCCACCGGGCCTTGTGTGGCGATAACCACAGTGCTTGTCGTTGTGGCACTTCCGCAGTCGTTGGTAACGGTCAGTGTAACTGTATAAACGCCGTCTTCTGTATAGGAATGGGAGGGGCTTTCCTCGGTTGAGCTTTGGCCGTCGCCGAAGTCCCATTCGTAGCTGGCGTTGCCAGAATTGGCGGGGTTGGCAGAGCTGTTGTCAAAAGTGGCGGTGAGGCCGTCAATGCTAGTAGCAAAGCTGGCACCGGGCGCTGTACCGACGGCGATGTAGCCCATCTGTATTGCCTGATCTTCTCCGGCGGCGTTGCTGGCGGTCAGGGTGACGTTGAAAACGCCCGGCGACATGTATGTTACCGTTGGGTTCTCGTCGGTAGAAGTGGCGGGGCTGCCTCCCTCAAACTGCCATTCAAAAGAGGTAGCGTTGGCAGAAGATTGGTTGGTGAAGGTTACTTCAAAAGGCGAACAGCCCGTGGCAGTGCTTGCTGAAAAAGCAGCAGAAGGGGCAGAAACTATAGTTATCGTTTCGGTGGAAACGACTGTGCCGCATGAGTTGGTAGCAGAAAGGCTTACTTCGTAAATGCCATCTTCTTCATAGGTGTGGGCGGGGCTTTCGTCAGTAGAAACATGGCCGTCGCCAAAGTCCCAGCTATAGCTGGTTGCTTCCGAAGAAGTGTTGCTGAAGGTTGCCGTCAGCATGTCTGTGGAAGTGGTAAAACCGGGGGTTGGAACGCCAATGACCGTGATGTAAGCTGTTTCGGAAACGGTGCTTTCCCCCAGCGAATTGGTCGCGGTGAGGGTCACTGAATAAGTACCGCTGCTGCCGTAAGTTACGGTCGGGTTTTCGTCGGTAGAAGTAGCGGGGCTGCCGCCGGGGAACTCCCACATCCAAGAAGTGGCGTTGGAGGAAGACTGGTTGGAAAACTCGACCTCGAGGGGTTCGCAGCCCATTGTTTGCGAAGCGGAAAAACCTGCCTGCGGGAGAGAGGAGATGGTCACTTGCTGGGTGGCCGACCCTGTTCCACAGTCGTTGGTGGCAGTGAGGGTGACGGTGTAGGTGCCATCGCCTGCGTACTCATGTTCTGGGTTGGTTTCGGTAGAAATTTCTCCGTCGCCAAAATCCCATTGGTAGCTAGTCGCTCCGCTTGTGGTGTTGTTGAAATTGGCGATAAAGACATTGGTCGAAGCAGTGAACGAAGTACTTGGGACAGTGCTGACGACGACGTAATCTGTCTCGGTGGAGGTGCTGCTGCCGGCTGAGTTGGTAACTGTCAGGGTGACGTCGAAAGTACCTGCGGAGGCGAAGGTGACCATTGGGTTTTCGTCGGTGGAGGTGGCAGGGTCGCCGCCTTCAAAGGTCCACTCGAAGTCCACTGCATTGGCCGAAGACTGGTTGTTGAACTGCACGGCAAGGGGTGCGCAGCCAGTGGTCGCTCCGGCTGAGAAATTTGCCGAAGGCGCAGTGACAATGGTAATGGTGCTGGTCATGCTGACGGTGTCGCATTCATTGGCAGCGGTGAGTTCTACGGTGTAGTTTCCGTCGGCCATGTATTCGTGTTCGGGGTTGGTTTCGGTGCTGCCGCTGCCGTCTCCAAAGTTCCAAATGAAGGCCATCGCATTGGCAGAGGTGTTGGTAAAGGTGGCCATGTTCCCGTTCATGTTTGCGGTAAAACCAGCTTGCGGGCCGTTGTTTACGGCAATGTAATCGGATTCGGAAACGGTGCTGCTGCCTGCGGCATTGGTGACGGTGAGCGTGACGTCGAAAGTGCCTGCGGAGGCGAAGGTGACCATTGGGTTTTCGTCGGTAGAGGTGGCGGGGTCGCCGCCTTCAAAGGTCCACTCGAAGTCCACTGCATTGGCCGAAGACTGGTTGTTGAACTGTACGGTAAAAGGTGCGCAGCCAGTGGTCGCTCCGGCTGAGAAATTTGCCGAAGGCGCAGTGACAATGATGATGGTGGAAGTGCTGCTTACCGAGTCGCAGTCGTTGATGGCGGTCAGTTCGACCTCGTAACTGCCATCGGCAGGGTATGTATGGGCGGGGTTGGCCTCTGTGCTGTTGCTGTTGTCGCCGAAGTCCCAAAAGTAGCTGGTGGCATTGGTGGAGAGGTTGGTGAAAGTAGCTTCGAGGCCGTTCGTGCCGGCGGAAAAACCAGCGCTGGGCAGAGGGGCAACGGTAATGAAATTTTGCAGCGTGATTGTATCAGAACCAATGTTGTTGGTGACTTCCAAAGTGACGTCGTAGCTGCCGGGCGAGCTGTAGGTGACCACTGGGTTTTCCAATGTGGAGGAGGAGGGGGTGCCCCCGGGGAAGGCCCAGGCAAAGGATGTGGAACCGCCGGTCGAGGTGTTGGAAAAAACAACGTCCTCCCCTTCGCAGACCTCTGTGGGCAGCGCAGAAAAACTTGCAGAGGGCGGTTGTTCGATGGTGATGGAATGGCTGATGGTATCGGCCCCGCAATCGTTGGTGGCAATGAGGCTGACATCAAAAGTGGCGCTGGTGGTATAGGTATGTTCGGGGTTTGTTTCGGTGGAGGTATTGCCGTCGCCGAAATCCCAGAGGTAGGTCAGTGCGCCGAGGCCGTTGGTGTTGGTGGTTTCGTTGACAAAAGAAACGGAAGAGCCTGTTGTCACGGATGAAAATTCAGCAACTGGCGATGTGCCCACGGTGATGAACATGGTCTGGGTAAAGGTATTTTCCCCCGCGGGGTTGCTTACTGTGAGTGTGGTTGAATAAACGCCCGGCACCGAGTAGGTGACGGTGGGGTCGCTTTGGGTAGAAGTGGCGGGGCTGCCGCCCTCAAATTCCCAGGCCCAGACCAATACATTGGGGGTGCTGTTGTCGGTATATGTCACGTCGAAGGAGGCGCAGCCTGTGGTTGGGTCGGCAATGAAGTCGGCAGCGGGCAAAGTGAAAACGGGGATGTTGAACGAAAATTCATTTCCTCCGCAGGCATTGAAAGCGGTCAAGGTGACGAGGTAAAACCCGTCCGTTGCATAGGTGTGGGAGGGCTGCACGAGGCTGCTGGTGTTGCCATCTCCAAAATCCCACTCGTAGCTGGAAGCGTTGGTTGACAGGTTGACGAAATCAACGTTCAGGCCAGTTTGCACAAAAGTAAAATTGGGGACGGCAAGTTCTTCGACGAGGATCAAACTGCTTTTGGTGATGGTGGTGGCGCCCACTGAATTTCCTGCCGTAAGCATGACATCAAACACGCCTGCGGTATTATAAACGATAACTGGGTTTTGGTCGGTGGAGGAGGAGGGTGTGCCGCCAGTAAAGGTCCAGTTCCAAGTAGTCGGGGAGTTGGTGCTCAGGTCGGTAAACTGAACCTGGAGAGGTGCGCAGCCTTCGGTGGGGTCGGCCGAGAAATCTGCGATGGGGGGGAGTATGGCTGAGCAATTTGAAAGGCACCCCCTGGTGGGGTAGAAACTATTGATCTCGTTGAGGGAAGTTGCCGTCCAAAAGTTGGTACAATTGACAGAGGGGGCCATGATGCCGCTGTTGTGGGTTGCACTGAAATTGTGGCCGATCTCGTGGGCTACCAATACCCGCATGAGGCAGGCATTGGTGCTGAAATCTTGGATAGCATGGTACTTGTTGCCTGCACACACAGAACTCAAAAATGCAATGCCGATGACCGAGCCGTTGAAGTTGCGGTCGGTCCAGATGCCCCCTAAATCGTGGTCGCTGGCAAAACCTCCTCCTGCCCAGGTCATAAAACTGTTGAGCAGGGCAGAGGGGCTGGTGGAGCTGGTCCAGGGGTCTCCGCCGGCAGTGGAAACGATAAAAAATTCGATGAGGTTGAACCTGATTTCATCGTTGAACTCGTCGTCATAATTTGTTTGTACGCTGAACATCACGCCTGTGATGTGGGCTTCGACGAGTGTTTCAGAGCCGTATTTTTGGAACATGGAAAAGTCGGCGGCGATGGCTAGGTCAAGCTCTACGCAGCCCATCATTTTTTCGCCGTTGGCCACTTGGTCTTTTACTTTGTGGTCATATTTTTCTTTTTGCTGGTTTATTTCGGTAAAGCCGCACTTAACGTCGTCCCGTTCGTTCACATCGGAGGAAGCATAGACGACGAAGCGGTCCACAGGCTGGCCGGGCACATAATACCGCAGCGGCTCGATGAAGTAATGCTCGCCATCTTTTTCAATGTAGCCAAAGATGAAATTGTGATCGACAGTGAGCGCGACCGGGCCGCCTCCGGGGCCGTTCAGGCGTCCGCCAAAAGTTAGGTTTTCGGTTTTGGGCAAGGTTTGGATGCCCTCGTCGGTAACGGCCCTCCTGATGATGTTGGGGCTTCGGATGTCCTTTGGCTCAAGGCTCATGTCCCAGTGGTATTTGTTGCCGATCCGGAGTTCGAAATCCACTGAGGTGCCTGCATTTTTGATGTAACCGTCAAATGCCTGCACGTCGATCTGGACAACATCGAAGTCTTGAAATTGATAAAGAAGTGCTGGGTTGTTTTCAAACCCATTTTGCAGGACAGTCCCTTGAAATATGGGCTTTTGTGCATTTAAAATGGAAATTGAAAAAAGGAGGAAAAGAGTAATTGAGTTTCTGACCATGTGTATGAAGGTTGTAGTTAATGGTTGATATTTGTAAAAAAGGAAGAAATGCGGTGATTGGGAATGATGGGAGAAAAAAAGACAAAATTAAGAATTTACTTTTCAACTTGGCAATTCATGGAAAAGTCAAAATGGGTTAAACCTGTCTAATCCCCGACCAGCTTTGCAAAAGGCTTCTATCGCTGCAAAAGTTTGGTGAGCATCTACGTTGGCCACTTGGTTTTGTTTGGCAAAAAGATGGGCAAAAGGTAAAAGCCCGAACTGAGCAGCGGCGGGGGCTTTACCCAAAACGGGGTTTTTATAAAAAGAAACATGCTGTGCCCCCTTTTGGGCGATTTGTTTTTTCAGTGCCTGTTGTGACAGGCGCAGGGGACTTTGAGACTTAAGGCAACTGCAAATTTTTCGAGGGATTTACATCCCCCGCCAGGATATGCCGTCTCCCGAAGTAAATTCGGGACAAGCTCTGCGGGACTATCCGGTTCCTTTCTTGCGATTGCCTTTATTTGGGACTTTGGACAACAAGCTCTAAAAAAGTTCCGGTAGTCAATTATATTGAAACAAGGAATGCCAAAGCCCAGGCGGCCAACTGCTTTTCAGCCTGTGCAGTTCTATTGCCCAAAGACTTAAAGCAGGAATAATAACGATGCCAGAATTCTGTTTTTATGAAATGAAATGCTATTTTTGTCCCCCCGTATTTCACTCCCCTTTGTTGGACTTTATTCTAAAATTTTTTGTGTGGAGCCTTTTCAAAAGCAATGAATTTAGACGCTTTATGTGCTGCCGCACACAAATCCGAACAAGGTCTATTAAATTGGCAATATTTCAAAAACAAAAACACCATGAACTTAGCCCGCTATTTTTTTACCGCAATTCTCGTCGGCACCTTTGTTTTTTCCTGTCAGCGCCCCCTCAATTTAGGAGGCGACGACTCCTCCGCCCAAGCAGATTGGAAGCTGATCGACACTATATCCGAAAGGCTCATACTTGGGCTCCATGCGACCCCTTTTGAGTGGTACGCCATTACTGAAAATGAATTCCTCCGTTTTGGAGGTGACGATGAGCTTTTGGAAAAACGGCCGCTCCAGTCCAATTTTGGCGTGCTCGGTATTCCTGCTCTTTCCGATAATTCCTTTGTCCGGCTGACCGTGGACGATGACTCCAAGAAAGTGGTAGAGTTCCACCTTGCCCGCAACCCGTCGCAGATCATAAAAATACCCGTTGATAGTTTGCTTGGCACGGAGGACAGTTTTGTGGACATAGAGTTCTTGCACGGAAGCCTCGGTGCTTTCAGCAGTGACGGCACTTTGTTCCTCCTGCCGACAACGGTGCTTCCGGGCCGCTACCACGTCATGCTTTTGTTTGAAGTGTTGCACAATGCCTCCCACACAGAGTTTGCTTCTGTTAAAGTGGTGAAGCGGGTAGCGCTCGAAGACCTTAGCAGTGACTTTGCCAACCTGAAAAGCATTAAGTTTTTGAACGGGAACTTTTACGTCACCGCACAGGGGGGGGCTTGGCGCATCGCGCCTTCGGGCGAGCCCAAAAACATATTCCAACAATGGATGCTCGATGCCTTTTCTTGGCAGGGCGACCTGTATGCCACGGGCGTCAGCTCTTTTGACCTCCACAAAAGCACCGACAACGGCCTCACATGGGAACGGCTCAACCAAAATTCAGAACTGAAATACGCAAGGACTGCGGGCAATTATGTTTTCACCCAATCTGCACGGGGCTTGGTGCCCCAACAAATGCAAGAAGATCTGTTGAGGGCCAATTCCATTGTCCTGCCTGCCGGGGCCATGCCTTCCGATGCTATATATTATGGTGTCATTTTTTTTGCCGGGCATTATTATTTCAGCATCGGCAGGGAGGTCTATAAGATAGAAGACATTGTTGTGGAGTAGGCGTTAGTGGTACAAATCGTAATTAGCTAACCATAAGACGCCGGGCACCTGTTCTTAATGGCCGGGGTGCAATTACTCCAGCCTTACCGATTGCCAAGCTACCAGTTTCCACTTCCTTTTTCTTTTTATATAAACATCGGTATAGCCAAGCCTGATGTTGAAAAGGGTGTTTTTGTAAAGCCCTTTTACCCGTACAATGCCGTTGACGACGGCTGTTTTTTTAAAGCGTTTTATTCGGCTTTTTTCCAGTTCCATTTCTTGATAGACAATGCCTCCCGAACGGATGTTTTCGAGGTGTTGGGTTTTGTTTTCCACCAAGCCGTTGGAATGGGAGTAGGTCAGGTTTTCATCCAGGATATTTTGCAAAAAAGAGATGTCCTTTTTGGTCATGGCCTCAAAGCGTTGTTGTTCGAGCGCGGCGATCTGTTGGTGGGTTTTGCTTTGGGCAAGCCCGCAATTGTTTGCAAACAAAAGCAAAAACAGAAAGGCAGGGAAATGTGAAATACGCATAGTTGTCGAGTTGTAGCTGCCCTTCCAAAAATTCGGGGCAGGGCAGAAGCGGGGCGCCCGGAAGGGATACGCCAAACCACGGGCAAAGGTGGGATTTTATGGGGCAAATGTCACTTTTATAAATGGCAAATAATTTTTATAAAACAACAAAGGTACGCCTTTAGCGGGGCCTCATATGAAAGGCAATTAAAGAACCGTTTCCTTTTTATTGTCACAGTGGCGTTCAATTGCTAAAGCAGGGCAAATGGATTATGTCGTTTTTTGTTCAACGTTTTCCGAGATAAAACCTACATCGCCAACGCAGAAAAAATCTTCCTTCTAACTATTCAGTTGGCACACTTATTGAAAACATATAAAAAAGATTAAATTATTGTCCAGCCTTGAAAGACATTAGGTTTTTGCGCTGGAAAATATTTTTAAATTCTTAATTTGACATGTAACCAAGAGTGATTCTCTCCGTAAAATCCGGGGCTTTCACTCTTGAAAAAATATAGGGTGAGTGTTTGTTCATAGTTTTTGTTTTTTATGTAGCCCCCGCTCAAAACGGGGGACTTTTTTCACCCTTGACCCTGAATTGACTTAAGAATAGTGTTTGTTCATAGTGTTTGTTTTTTGTTTTGTCCCTGTCAACTACCATTGACAGGGTTTTTTTTTGCCTGTTGGTGAGGTCTGTTCAAATGAAAATGAAAATTAAAATGAAAATGAAAAACCCCAGCCGTTCGCCTGTTCGGCATCCGTTTTAATTCCTAAAGAAACGGATGCCGAACAGGCGAACGGCTGGGGTTTTTCATTTTCATTTTCATTTTAATTTGTTTTTGCGTTTTGACCAAAAAAACGAACGACGTCCGGGGAGGATCGGACGTCGTTCTGATAAGATGTTTGATGCTCTAAAATTAGAGCGTTACTACACTAAACAGTAAGTAAGATAGCCGGTTTCTAATCCGGTTCAAATATAGAAATGACGGCTTTCACTTCCGAGTCTTTTGCCATCATCGGCATGACCGAAAACATAGAGCCGTGCGCATAAAAATCTTCGCAAAGGGCTTCTTCCAGCACCAACAGCGCATCCCGCTTCTTTCCCATTTTAAATAAAAAAGCGCTGCGGTAATAAAGCAGTTCCGAACCAAAAGTATATTCTTCTGCCTCGTCAAGCACGTTCAGGGCTTCCTGCAACCGCTGGGTGTCCATGAAAAAACGGGCGAGCCGGATCCAGTATTTGGCATCGTCGGCAGCAATGTCGGCAGCGGCGCGGAAATGGATTTCGGCATCGCGCAATTTGCCGGTCACATAAAATGCCTCGGCCACTGCCGCGAAGTACTCTTCGTTGAGGCTGTTCTCCAAAATGGCGCCCAAAAAAGCTTTGATGGCCTTGTCCCATTTTTTCTGCCCGGCATAGCAATTGCCGATCTGGAACATCGCCTCGTCGTTCATGGGGTTTGAGCGCAGTGCCTTGTCGAAAAAAGTACGGGCCACAGGGTAGTTGCCGGTTTCTTTGTAGCACAAACCGATGCAAAGGAAGAGGTCGTCGTCCGCCTCGAAACGGTCGAGTACTTCTTTGTAGCATTCGAGCGCTTTTTGGTACTTGCCCGTGTACATGCAGACGTCGGCACATTGCCGATAGGCAAATTCGAAATGTTCGTTCGTAATAAAAGCATACTCGTATGCCTCGATTGCTTCCTCGTGGTTGCACAAGTACTGGTGTGCAGCGCCGGTATTGTACCATGCCAATGAGCAGAAAGGGTCTTGGTCCAGTATCTTTTCGTGCAGTTCGAGGCTCTCTTCGTGCCTGCGGGCAGATTCGACACAGAACCACATCCGGGACAGCGCCTCTTTGTTAGAGTGGTCTTCCTGCAATGCTGCTTTTAAAGTGTAAAACTCCTTTTCGTGATTTTTCTGCTGGTAGTAGATGAGTGCCTCTTGTGTATATATTTTGCTCAGTTCCTCCGAAGTAGCATAATATTTCAGTTCATCGAGGAGGCTGATTGCTTCGGTTTCCATGCCGAGCGATGCCAGTCCCTCTGCCCTCAAAAGGGAGGAATCGAGGCTGCCCGATGTCAGGTAGTCAACCCTGTCGAGGGTGGCAAGCGCCTTTTCGGCCTGCTTGTTTTGCAGCAGCAGTTCTGCTTTCCTCAAATAAAATTTTGGTGATAGACCGTACTGCCGGATGGCAAGGTCGGATAGTTCGATGGCCCTGTCCAAAAGGTATTCGCCTTCGAAATAATTGATCAGATCGTGGTATGGATCTTCGCTTGGAAAGTGCGCCCCTCCTTTTTCCAACATATCTTCCAGTTTCGAGATAAGGTGAAAAATGGCCTGGCGGTTGGATTTTCTCTGTCTCATAGCCAACATGTTAAGTTTGAATAATCTGGATAAAGTTAACGAGTTAAATCCTAAAAGTTGCTTGCTGTGGCCGACCATCTACGGAGCGGTAGGTTTTTGAAAGGGAACGGTTAGTTTTTCGTAAGATATTAATTTCAAATAATTTATGAATATAAAATATTTGAAAGTGTACTTATAAAACAATTTTCCATAGGTAAGGAAATCATATACGTTCCCACCTTGTTCCCAAAAGCCCGAAACCGAAAGAAAGTCAGGGATTTACACTTTTGAACTTTACAAATTCATTATTTGCAAAGGTGTAAAAGCAAGTGTTGAGGATCATTTTTTGCTAACAAGGAATACTCCTGAAAAAATCATCAATCCTGCGGCTATTTTCACGTTAGTAAGTTCGTCTTTGCCTAGCATTAAGGCGATTGCCGTAGCAATGGCCGGCTGCAGATAGACGTAAATACTTACGGTGGAAGGGCCAACAAGTTTCAGAGCAGAAGTATTCAGCAGGTAAGCTAAAAAAGAGGTGCCGACAAGCACGTAGGCGATTGCCATCCAGACGTGGAGGGTAAAGTCGTTCATGGGTGTATTAATTAGTTCATGGAATCCGAACGGTAAAACGAAAAAGAACCCAAAGATGGAAGTCCATTTCATCACCGTGATCGGGTGGTACTTGTGCATCAGGGTTTTCACCAAAACGAGGAATGTTCCAAAAAAACAGGCATTGGCGAAAATCATGACATCTCCAAGTAGGCCACTCTTTTCATATACAATTTTTTTGCCATAAAGTGTTAAAATTGCGACCCCGGCCATGCCTAATACTATACCCAGCAGTTTGTTACGGGTTGTTTTTTCTTTTAATATAAAAAAGGAAGCCGTAATTGTTGCCACCGGAATCATGGTCGTAATCAATGCCGCACTGATGTGAGTGGTCAATTTCAGCCCTCCGATGAAAAGCATTTGATTGATGGACATGCCCAATAAGGAGCATAAAACCAGCAGCGGGATGTCTTTCTTTTTTATTTTTTCTTTTATGAAAATGGCGTGGAAAAAGGAAAATAGAATGAGGCTTGCTGTCACCCGCATGAGGGTCAGGGCATATGGGCCGACGTGGCCGCCGTTCAGTATAATTTTGGCAACGGTGTAATTTACTGCAAAAATAAAGGCAACGATGGTGAGGTAGAGGTGAGCTTTGCTATTGTTTGACATATTGAAAAGGTTGACGGCAGAGGATGGGCTGGATAGCTCACTGCTCACTGCTCACTGCTCATTGAGTACTGTTAGAAAACACATTTCTGCCAATTGTCCCGCAGCCATTTTTTCTTCTCCTTGTAATCGGGCATGGCTGCTTCCACCAGTGCCCAAAAACGGGGCGAGTGGTTCATCTCAACGAGGTGCGCCAGTTCATGAAGGATGACATAATCAATCACATCGTCGGGGGCAAAGAGGAGGCAGGTGGAGAGGTTCAGGTTGCCCTTGGTGGAGCAACTGCCCCAATTGGAGCGATTGTATTTCAGGTTGACGCTGTTCACTGTTTTGCGGAAGTGCAGGTGGTTCAGTTCCATCACGCGGCGGGTGATGGCGGGTTTGAAATCTTGGGCGACCAACCGGCTCAAGAGGTGCTGCGTTGCTTTTTTCCTTTGCAGTTCGTTGGAATTTCCGGCGAGGCGCAGGCTGATGATTTTGCCTGCTTCTATTTTTCCAGAATGGGTTTTGTTGTCGGTGTTTTCAATTTTCAGGAGGTATTGGCGGCTGCCGACGGTGAGAGTGTCACCGTCTTGGTAGGTTTTGCCAAACAGGTTTTCGCCACCTTCCTTCGAGGCCATTTTCTTTTTTACCCAATCGCAAAAGCGGAGCCACTCCTTTTGTTGGAGGTCATGGGGCAGGTGGGAAGGCAAACGCATGATCGCCCCGCTTTTGCCAATGTAAAAGCGGATGCTCCGCCGCCGTTCGCGATAGACCTTTACTGGCACTTTCTGCCCGCTTACTTCAATGTAGGTTTTTTCTAAAAGCATAATCGGGGGACGAGAGTTTGAGAGAATGAGAGTTTGAGAGTTTGAGAGAATGAGAGTTTGAGAGTTTGAGAGAATGAGAGAATGAGAGTTTGAGAGCAGTATCGAGAAGGGACTCTTGATTATCGGAGCAGAGAAATCAAAAGTTCCTCCAATATACTGCTCTCAAACTCTCATTCTCTCAAACTCTCAAACTCTCATTCTCTCAATCTCTCAAACTCTCAAACTCTGAATTTCCCAAACAGCAAAGCCCGGAGCGAAGGTAATCGCTCCGGGCTTTGTTTCAAAAATAATATATTTGAAACGCAGGCTGGAATCATCTGCCCATATGTCCGGCCGCCTTACTTGGTGTGCTTTTCGTCGGAAACAGTCAGGCTGTGGCGGCCTTTGGCCCGCCGGCGGGCCAAAATTTTGCGGCCGTTTTTGGTGCTTATCCTCGTGCGGTAGCCGTGTTTATTAGTCCTCTTTCTTCTTGATGGTTGATAAGTCCTTTTCATTTTATGGTGCTTTTAAAATCAATGTCGAATTGCCTTTTTCTTAAAGGGCTGCAAAGGTAGGTTTATTTTGGCCAAATAGGCAAAGGCAGGAGGAAAGATTTTTTTCACTGACGAAAAAAAGCAAGGATAAATGTATTCTCTTTTTCAAAAAAAACTATCTTTGCGCTCCTTTTCAAAAAATGAAATAATAGAGCATTTCGACAGCGCTATTTTTAAGCTGTTTTAATGATAAAAAATAAGCAATCATGGAAACCTTATCGATCAACGGAACGCAGAGGGCTGATGTAGGGAAAAAAGCAACTAAAGCTGTCAGGAGGGCAGGGTTGGTTCCTTGTGTCATTTATGGCAAAGGCAAAAAGAACGTCCACTTTACAGTGAAACCCCACGATGTGCGGGGCCTGGTCTATACCGGTGAATTTAAATTGGCAGAAATCGTTGTTGACGGGACACCGCACAAGTGCATCCTGAAAACGGTTGATTTCCACCATGTAAAAGATACTGTTTACCATATTGACTTTTTGGAACTCGAAGACGGCCACGAAGTAAAGGTAGAAGTGCCCTTGCGCTTTGAAGGCGTATCGCCGGGGGTGCGTACCGGGGGGAAATTCACCCAAAGTGTGCGCAAGATCAAAATAAAAGCAAAGCCTGAATACTTGGTGGATGAAATGATAGCAGACATTTCGACCCTGAAACTGGGTGAATCTATCCGTATCCGCGACATCAAGGCTGTTGAAGGGATTGAAATCCTAAACCCTGAAAGTTTGCCCGTAGCTTCGGTAATGGTACCGAGGGTATTGAAAGGTGTTGAGGACCTGGCTGTTGAAGGAGAAGATGAAACTGGAAGTGAAGAAGATGCCGCTGCGGAAGAATAAAAGGGCAACTTTTTTTTGGATAACCTTTTTTACGGGGCATGAAGATTTTACATCTTTATGCCCCGTTTCATTTTGCAATTTATGGAAAACCTTCGCATAACTACCGTTCAAAGCACCCTGCACTGGGAGGACAGAAGCGCAAACCTCCACATGTTTGATGAAAAAACCAGGATGCTCAAAGGCAGGACAGACCTCATTGTTTTACCAGAAATGTTTACGACAGGGTTCAGTATGAATGCCGCTGCTGTTGCAGAAAAAATGGATGGCCCTGCGGTCAGGTGGATGAGGGCTAAGTCTGCGCAATTGGGTGCCGTTGTTGCCGGAAGCCTGATTATCGAAGAAGGCGGCCGGTTTTTTAACCGGCTCATATGGATGCGCCCCGATGGCAAATTGTTGCATTATGATAAGCGGCACCTGTTTACGCTGGCAAAGGAACATGAAACTTATATGGCTGGCAGGGATAAATTAATAGCGGAATGGAGGGGCTGGAAAATCTGCCCGTTGATCTGTTACGATCTTCGTTTTCCTGTTTGGAGCAGGAATGCCGAGGACTATGACCTGCTGCTATATGTGGCCAATTGGCCAGAAAAACGCAGTTATCATTGGCGGCAGTTGCTTATTGCAAGAGCCATTGAAAACCAAGCTTATACAGTGGGGGTGAACCGTGTGGGAGAAGACGGGAAGGGCCTGGGATATACTGGCGATACCTCTGTGATAGACTATTCAGGCAAGGTTGTTTACTGCGTTTCAGGAGCAGAAGATGTGTTCACTTGTCTTTTGTCAAAAGAAAAAATGAGCGGGTATCGAGAAAAGCTGAACTTTCTGGGGGACAGGGACGAGCATGAAATTTTTACAAAACAAAACATTAAATAAATTTATAATTTGTATAATTTTGCATTCCAATCGAAACCACAATAGGCTTTGTCCTGAAATTTTTTGTGCCTTTCAAGAGCAATGAATTTGGACGGTTTATGTGCTGGCCCGCACAAATCCGGTTAAGGCCTGATGAAAGCCCTGGCAGTCAAACCTTTCAAGTACTTGGCTCTCTGTTTTATTCGTTTGCTTTCCCAATAAGCATTTTCATGGCCCGGTTACAGCGGCAACAAAAATCCAAAAAAACATAAGGTAAAAGATCTACTTCATCAACGTATTGACGACTTCATCCTATTTATTATGACAGTAAAATGGTGTGTTGCCCTATCTGTGTGCCTCCTATTGGCTAGCCCTGGCTGCATGTTGTTCAAGGACGTTAGTAGTCCCTCGGCTCCTCACACTGAAACACATGCTTCGAGAGATAAAAAGCCCCGGCTTCGTTCCGAGGTAACAAAAGATGCAAGAAAGTACCTGGGTACCCGCTATAAATATGGCGGGAAAACATCCACGGGCTTTGATTGCTCCGGTTTTGTTTCGCATGTTTTGCAAAAGAATGGCATACCCGTTTCCGGGCCATCTTATGCCCTGGAAAAACTGGGCAAGAAAATTTCTAAAGAAAAAGCTCGCCCCGGTGACCTCGTGTTCTTTAGGAAAAGCCGCACGGGCAAAGTCTTTCACGTTTCGATGGTTTATGAGAATGACCACGGTGACCTTACTTTGATACACAGCACTTCCAGCCGGGGAGTGGTCATTGATAAACTGAGCGAATCCTCTTATTGGCGCAGTAAAGTGATGACCGTGAGGGATGTGATATCCGGGAGGTAATGGGTGAGAGAATGAGAGAATGAGAGAATGAGAGTTTGAGAGAATGAGAGAATGAGAGTTTGAGAGCAGTATCGAGAAGGGACTCTTTGGTTTTCGTTCGAAAGTCCAAAGAGTCCCTTCTCGATACTGCTCTCAAACTCTCATTCTCTCAAACTCTCATTCTCTCATTCTCTCAAACTCTCATTCTCTCATTCTCTCAAACTCTCACCCTGTAATCAGCTAAAATCGATTTCGGTGTTGTCGCCGATGTTGAGGCTTTGGCGGAAGCCGGTGATAGAGGTGTCGTTGCCGATAACGGAATTTTTCAGGACGACCTCTTGCAGGGACGCATAGTTGCCGATGATAGAGCCTTGAACTATGGAAGAATCTATGGTTACGTGGCTGCCGATGGTTGCATGTGGCCCGACGATTGAATTGACGATTTTGCAGCCTTTGCCGATGCTCACAGGGTGGATGATGATGGAGTTGTCATAGTTTGGAAGGTCGTATGAGGCATATCCTTCTTTGTCGAGCAGGATGGCATTGGTTTCCAGGAGTTTTTCTTTTTTGCCGCAATCGTACCAGCTTTCAACCTCAACGGTGGAGAAGGGTATGCCTTGTTCAATCATTCTCATGAGGCCGTCAGTGAGTGAAAATTCCCCTTCAGTCATTAGGTTTTCACGGATGTTGTATTCGAGCGCAGCGAGTAGTTGGTTGACTTCCTTGATGCGGTAAAGCCCTACCATGGCCATGTTTGATTTTGGGATTTTTGGTTTTTCCACTACGCGTTTCACCTTGCCGGCAGCGTCGAATTCAACGATGCCAAAGCTGCCCGGGGTCTCTACTTTTTTTACGGCAAAACAAGAAGAAGGGCTGTTCATCATTTTGTCAAAATCCATGTCAACCAAGGTGTCCCCAAAATAGATAAACAGCTCGTCAGCATCTTTTACCAGTTCCTTTGCCGACAAAATGGCGTGGCCAGTACCGATGCGCTGGCTTTGTGTGACAAACTCTTTTTTTAAGTTAGGGTACTTCTTTTCTATATAGTCTTTGATCTTCTCGCCAAGGTAACCGATCACGAATATGTACTCGTCCACGCCTGCTTTTTTCAGGTTGTCGAGGATGAAGGAAATGATGGGTTTTCCTGCAACCGGGATCAAGGGTTTAGGCTGGGTGTAGGTAAGCGGCCTGAGTTGGGTGCCGGCACCGGCAACGGGTATGATGGCTTTCATGCGATAAATGTAATTGACCAGGGTTTCACTCCATAGCTTTTGTTCAAGAAATATGGTTTGTTTATCTTCCCGATGGGTTAAAAAAAATGCCTTGCAGTTAAGGTACAAATGTATAAAGAAAGAGGGCTTTCCTATAAAAAAAGGCTTTCTCTAAAAAACGGGAAACGATGTTTGGTGCAATTCCGGCGCCGATTTTCACAAGAGACTTAAAAAAACCTATTGCAGCTTTCAAAAAGAGTGCTATCTTCGCAACCCAAACCGATTTGAATGTCACGGCAGACAAGGCTTGTTTTTGACATCCTTGCATATTTTCGAAGAAATTTTAC
Organism: Bacteroidota bacterium; assembly: GCA_011321935.1. Classification (GTDB taxonomy): domain Bacteria; phylum Bacteroidota; class Bacteroidia; order Chitinophagales; family Saprospiraceae; genus UBA6168. The sequence goes on from DROJ01000171.1 coordinate 17,910, forward strand.
TGGTCTTTCAGATTCTCCATATTACATACGCTTATTGCCGGGACTCTTTGTTTGCTTAGATAATCAGCGCTGAAACAGACCATCTCTTTCCCATTCAAAAAGAACATATCCACGACAAACGGCATTGTTTTTTCTATCAACGCCGCATTTTTGCCCCTTTCAACGTTGTTTTTTGTGTTGTTAAAAAAAAGTTAATGCAGGAGCCTGTTTTGTATGCAGGAAGCTGCGTTTCGATGATAATCATTTATTTCTTAATCAAAATTGAATTAGTATGAAAAAACTCTCACTAGTCCTCGTACTAGCGCTGTTCAGCATATCCACTATGCTGGCACAACGTACTATTAAAGGTACCGTAGTTGACGAAAGCGGAGAGGCTCTTATCGGGGTTTCCATCCTCGCCAAAGGCACTTCCACCGGTACAGTTACCGACATTGACGGGACTTACTCGCTAAAAGTCCCAGAGGGAACGACTGTTCTCGTTTTTAGTTACACTGGTTTTGGAACAGAGGAACTCCCCTTGGGGGCTTCCAATGTATTGGACCTCACCATGAAAGAATCTGCTGAGCAGCTTTCAGAGGTGGTTGTTACCGGCCTCGGTATCCGCAAGGAGAAAAAGGCCCTCGGTTACGCCGTTACCACTATCGGGTCGAAAGACATCTCGATGAAGCCTGAAGCGGACGTTGGACGTATCCTCCGCGGTAAAGTACCTGGCGTGGATATTACATCTACCTCTGGGCTTTCCGGTTCAGGAACCAACGTGATCATCAGGGGCTATTCCTCCATCACTGGAGACAACCAGCCATTGTTTGTTGTGGACGGGGTTCCTTTCAACGCCGACACCAACGCTGACCGTGGTTTTTCTTCAGGTGGAGCCACTGCCTCTTCTCGTTTCCTTGACCTTGACCCCAACAATATTGCTGAGGTCAGTATCCTGAAAGGTCTGAGCGCAACCGTACTATACGGTGAGGCTGGCCGCAACGGTGTTGTATTGGTAACTACCAAAAGTGGAGACATCGGCAACTTGGACAAGAAAATGGAAATCACGGTGAGCCAATCTATGTTTGCCACCAAGGTCGGGGGCATTCCTGACACTCAGAAAAAGTATGGCAATGGATGGCAAAACGATGCTTCCAATGCATTCTCCAACTGGGGGGCACCCTTCCCTTCTACCAACGCCGAGGTATTCAACAAGCAAATAAACGGTATCACCAATGGTGGCCGTTACGAATTGGATGCTGACGGGTTCATTACCCACCCTTATTCTTTCGTTTCCGATTTTATCGGTGAATTTCCAGAGTTGAACGGAGCAAGGATCCCGTGGGAGCCACATAATTCCCTAGAGCAGTTTTTTGGAACAGGTCTGGTCAACCAAACTTCTGTTGGCATCTCCAACCGGATTTCAGACGGGACTTCCGTCAACTTCAACTATGGCTACCTCAACGACGAAGGCTTTGTGCCCCACAACAACTTGTCTAGGCACAACTTCGGCTTGGGTACCAGTACCAAACTGGACAACGGCCTTCAAATATCTACGACTTTCAATTACACGACTTCGGAAAGGAACAGCCCTCCTGCTGCACCGATCTACTCCTCGAACCCGATTTCGGGAGCGTCTTTGTTTTCCAATGTCATGTACACGCCGATCAGCCACGACCTCTTTGGCTGGCCTTACGAAAGCCCTGTTGACCACAGGAGCGTTTATTACCGTTCTGACAACGGGATGCAAAACCCACGCTGGACTTCTGAAAACCTCAACGAGAATGAGAAGATCAGGAGGTTCTTCGGAACAATGAGCCTTAATTATAACTTGTTGGACAACCTTAAGGCAACTTACCGTTTAGGCCTTGATACTTACACGCAAAGACAGCGTTACTCCATCAACAAAGGTGGGCCGCAAGTGCCTGATGGTTTGATGAACACATCAGAGCGGTTGAACTTGATCGTTGACCAAACCGGTTTGCTGACCTACTCCACTTCTTTGAACGAAGACTGGTCGTTGGATTTGGTCGGTGGTGTGAACCTGAGGAAAGAAACCCGCAACCGTACTTTTGCCACTAGTACAGAGCAGTTCGTTTATAACCTCTTTACGCACGACAACTTCACTACGCACAAGAACAACTCTTTCGACAGGGTAGAAAATACAATCGGTGCTTTCGGTACAGTGACTGCCGGTTTCCGGAATTTCCTTTATGTGAACTTACAAGCAAGGAACGACTGGACTTCTACTTTGGAAAAAGACAACCGTTCCGTCCTTTATCCATCTGCAAGTGTATCCTTTATCCCTACCGATGCCTTTGCTTCTTTACAGGGCAACACTACCCTCAACTACTTGAAGCTCCGCCTCGGTTACGGTACTTCTGCGGGGTATCCTGATCCTTATCAGACCAGAAATGTCTTGGGCCAAAACACCGCTGCATTTGTTGATGTAAATGGGACCACGATCAATACCAACACCATTTCCAACCGTTTTGGAAACCCAGACCTTAAGCCGGAAAAACACCGGGAGCTTGAATTTGGCCTGGAATCCAGGATGTTCGGGAACAGGGTAGGCATTGACCTATCCCTATTCGACAAACAATCCACAGACTTGATAATAAACCTTGACCTGGATCCATCAACTGGCTTCACCAAATCTACGGTCAACTCTGCTGCACTGCAAAACCGCGGTATCGAACTGGGCCTAAACCTTGTACCGGTAAAAAGCAAAGACCTACTCTGGGACATTACCGTTAACTTCACAAAGCTCCAAAGCCGCGTGAAAGAAATTTCAAAAGGTATCGATCAGGTCTTAATTTCTGGTTTCTCTTTCTTGGGCAACTTCGCAATTGCGCCGGTCAACTTGGACGAAAATCCTGATTACGACCAGCGGAGCCTTGAGTTTGCCCAAAAAGATGGCAATACTTATTACTTCCCTTATGGTGCCATTGAAGGTTCAAGGATTATGAGAGACGCAGATTCTGGTCTGCCTATCGTAGGTGCCAACGGTATCTATCAGGCCGACCCTGACCAAGGTGTAATCGGCGACCCAAATCCCGATTTCAACATGAACCTGATCAATAGTTTCTCTTTCAAGGGCCTTACTTTCCGCTTCCAGTTTGACTGGCAGCAAGGTGGCGACATCTGGAGTTCTACTGCTTCTGCACTTACCGCCCGTGGTATTGCTGGCGAAACAGGCTTCGACCGCTTCGTCCCGATGGTTGTCAATGGTTTGAAAGAAGCTGCTGATGGTAGCCTCGTGCCCAATGACATCCAAGTGACACCCAACAATGCCTACTGGAGGAACACAGGTGTGTTTTACGACGAGAACAAGATTTTTGATGCCACTACTGTCCGTTTGAGGGAGGTTTCCCTTTCTTATGATTTCCCAAGAAGTATGTTGGAAAACTCTCCATTTGGAGCCGTCAGCTTGACGTTCTCTGGCCAAAACCTTTGGTTTGATGCCGTGAACTTCCCTGACAGCATCAATTTCGACCCAGAGGTACTGAGCCTCGGTGTTGGAAACGGTAGAGGATTTGACTTTGTGACAGGGCCGACTTCCAAAAAATTTGGAGGCACCTTGTTGTTCACTTTCTAATAATCAAACTTAATTGAGTATGAAAAATATATTAAAATATTTATCCGTAGCAGTGCTATTGGTATTTTCTTCTTGTGACCTCACCGAACTGGATTACTTGGACAGTCCAAACGGGGTTTCACCAGAAAATGCAGAGACACAGTTCATCTTTTTTGCTGCTGAACTGGATCTTGAAGATTTCTTCAATACGATGACCTTCAACACCATGCGTCCGGTAAGAATGCTTCCGATGACTGGTGGCAACATCTACAACAATGCTTTTTCTTCCACAACTTTCGACTTTGCTTGGAGAAAAGCATATGCTGACCTGTTGCCAGACCTCGATGCAATTATAGCAAGCGCCGAGAAAGAAGGAAGCGAAGTGCCTATTTACGCTGGTGCGGCCAAGGTCATGAAATCTTATGTCCTGACCACATTGGTGGATGTGTTTGGCAATGTGCCTTACTCTGAAGCAGGACAAGGGGTTGTCAACAAAAGCCCTAAGGCTGACAATAGCCAAGATGTTTATAATGTTGCCCTGGCATTATTGGATGATGCGATCAAGGACCTCAGTGGCCCTCAAGTTGAAATCAAGGCAGAGCAAGACTTGTTCTATGAAGGCAAACCAGAAAAATGGCTCGCATTGGCGAATACTTTAAAACTGAGGTGGTATGTCAATACAAGGTTGGTCGCAGACCATACTTCTGATATCAATGCCCTGGTCAACAACGTGATTCAGGATAAAGACGGTGACTTTCAGTTCAATTACACCAACAACCTCCGCAATGTTATGAACGGAGACGGAGGGGATTCTAGGCATCCGTTTTACATCAACCAGTATGAGTCAGGAAGCGGTGTTTACCAATCCAACTACTATATGTGGTCATTGGCCGAAGAAAAAGGGATCGTTGACCCGCGCCTCCGTTATTACTTTTTCCGCCAAGATGCGCATCCCGAAGAGGCTGATGCCTTTACCCTTGATTGCAACACTCAGCCGCGTCCGATCCATTATACTGGACCTTATCCTTTCTGTGCAGTATATGACGGGTTCGGTTATTGGGGCCGCGACCATGGCGACAACGCAGGTATCCCACCCGATGGCGACCGCCGGACAGTTTTTGGCCTTTATCCGGGAGGTGGCAAGTTCGACAGTGACGAAGGATTGGCCGGGAAGGTATCAGTGAAAAACGGTGGCAAAGATGGAGCAGCTGGCGAGGGCATTGCCCCGATCATGCTTTCTTCTTTTACCAAGTTCATGCTCGCCGAAGCAGCGCTAACTATGGGCACCACTGGCGACCCAAGGGCATATTTGGAAGAGGGTGTACGCCAGTCAATAGAAAAAGTGATGTCCTTTGGCGAGAAGGATGCTGGGGCTGATGTCAACTTGTTCCCGTCTAACGATGACGTTGAAGCATATGTGGCCAAAGTGCTCGAACTTTACGATAACGCCGGCTCGACAAATGACAAGCTGGATGTTATCCTCAAAGAATACCACATTGCCCTTTGGGGCAACGGTATCGAGGCATACAACTTCTACCGCAGGACGGGTTTGCCTTCTGGCATGCAGCCAACAAGGGAGCCAAGCTCTGGCGATTTCCCCCGCCTCATGTTCTATCCTTCTAGTTATGTGAACCTCAACGAGAACGCTTCTCAAAAGGCTATCACAGAGCAGGTGTTCTGGGACAACAACCCTGCTGGATTTATTAACTAAAAATCAATTTAGATATGAAAATATTCAAGCAATTATTTTTTCTTGGGCTGGTCGGTATCTTTGTCGCTTCTTGCGCAGATGAGCCGCTTCCGTTCGAGACTTTTGATCAGTCCCAAAAAGGGGCATTTGCGAGAAAGTTGGAAGATGACAAGGGTACTTTCTTTTTCACTGATCCCGACAACTCTTCCTTCTCGTTTACTGTCGAATTTTACGACGACAACGATGGCAAAAACGTGGCTTCCCACGATTGGTATGTCTGGCACCGCAACAACATTACCGGCGATGTTACAGATAAGGCTTTAATGGTCTCTATGCCTGCTTCTTCTTTTGGCACTAATGCCAAATCCGGGCTGCCCACTGCTTCTTACACCTTCACGATGAACGACGCCTTGGCTGCCCTGGGCCTTACCATTGATGATGTGAACGGCGGCGACGACCTCATTTTTGACGGCTTTGTCGTAAAAACGGACGGTAGCTCCTTTGGCCCCGACAATACCGGCTCCTCTTTGCAGGGCAACAACGGCTTTGACGGTATCTTCCGTTTCCAAAAGCCGCTGCTTTGTGTCTCTGCGCTGGATGGGACGTATGACTTCTCATCTGAAGTTTCTGGTGGAACGGGAAATGGAACATGGGACGGTAATATAGGAATGGTTCAGACTGGGAAAGTCCGTTTCGAGCAAGTCGGTGACGGTGTTTATAATATTTACACGATCCCTGGTAATGATGTCGAATTTTTGGACATTTCGTTTGGAGCTTATTTTGCTGGCTGGGGCTACGACCCTAATGATCCCAATAGTCAAGGTAGTATGCCCAACACCGAAGTTGGTGCAGAAGGCAATATTCAAATTATTGACGCCTGCAACAAGCTGTCTTACACAGGGAGCAGCCAATGGGGAGAAACTTATGCATTTAATAGTGTAACGGTCAATGGCCCTGTTTTGATCCTTGATTGGATCAACTCGTACGGTGAAGGAGCTATAACGACTATTACAAGAACTGATGGCACTGATTGGCCTGCACTGAAATAAAATCTTTTTATTATAGAAAATAATAATGAAAGATATAGGCCCTCTGAAAAGAGGGCCTTTTTTATTGCCCCCTGCATTGGCCGCTAATTCCAAAACAGCAAGTATCAGCCGCCGTTTGTTGTTCTTTTTTGAGCAAATATTTTTTAATTCAATTCGTAGCTTTTTAATCACCCAAGGTATATGTGTAAAAATGTTCGTTCGACTCCGCTGTTTTGTCATCCGCCTTTGGCGGAACTGCATCGTGAGGGAAGCCACACACGACGCAGTTCCGCCAAAGGCGGATGACAAAACAGCGGAGCCGAATACCTGCCTGTCCGGTAGTAGGTTTGCGATTGTACCTTTACCTTGGGTGATTAAAAAGATACCTTTATTCCAATATGCTGTTCCAATTAAAATATACATTATTGGCTGCGGTAATCAGTGCAGTTTCCTATACTGCATTGTTTTCCCAAAATACAGTTGGCCTTATTTCATTCGACAATGATATAAGTGCCGGAGGCTATAACTTAATTTATCCAGAAAGGCAATCCAATGTCTTTTTAATAAATGAATGCGGCGAACTGGTACATATATGGGAAGATGCCCCTGAAAACAGGCCTGGGAAAACTGCTTATTTGCTGGAAGACGGCAACTTGCTCAGGAGCAAATATAGCCCAGAGGTCGGAGCGGTATTTGGTTCGGGCGGCAGCGGTGGCGTGGTCGAAATATTGACGTGGGACAATGAGGTGCTGTGGAGTTATATACTTGCCGATTCGTTCAACATGCAACATCATGATGTGCATTTTATGGAAAATGGAAATGTTCTATTGATCGCATGGGAGCTGAAAGGCTTGGAAGAAATGCTCGGCAATGGTTTTGATTCTTCCAATTACAATCAAGTGGAATTATGGCCGGACTATTTAAGGGAAATAAACCCCGGCACAAACGAAATAGAATGGGAATGGCACGCATGGGACCATTTGATCCAAGACTATGATTCCACGAAAAATAATTTTGGAAATATAAGCGGACACCCTGAACTGATTGATTTGAATTATCAGGAATATGCAGGCGGCAGGCAAGATTGGATGCACTGCAATGCCATTGATTATGACCCCGTAAAAGACCAGGTTATGTTGAGCGTCCGTAATTTTAATGAAATATGGATCATTGACCATAGCACTACCATTGCCGAAGCGGCAGGGCATACAGGAGGAAATAGTGGAAAGGGGGGGGACTTACTGTACCGATGGGGGAATCCCAAAGCATATAAAAAAGGGGAAACAGCAGACCGGAAATTGTTCTTTCAGCACGACGCACAATGGATCGATGATTTTGTAAACCCCGATTACGAATATTATGGAAAAATTGTCCTCTTTAATAATTTTATATCGGTTGATATATCGCGTGGCCAAATACTCGAACCCGTTTGGGACACGCTGACCAATTCTTACCTTAAATCGGATGGCCTTTATTTACCAGTTGATTTTTCCAAAACTATTTCGCACCCCAACAGCGATATAAGTAGTTCTGGGACTGCATCAAGCATACAAATAATAGGTGATGGAACGGTGGTGATATGTGCCGCAAGATTTGGTTTTGCTTTTGAGTTGACCAAAGAGGGGCAAGTGGCATGGGAATATCGGACGCCTATGAAGCAGGGCCTTCCGGTAGCACAGGGCACAGAACTTTCGTCTGGGGATAACTTCACTTTTCAGCTCGAACGCTACCCCGAAGACTTTTCTGGTTTTATCAGCAAAGACCTCAGCCCCATCGGCTTTATCGAACTGGAACCCAATATTGGTTTTTGTACCCCGACCTATATTGAAGATAATATTTTGGATAAGTATTTTGAATTATTTCCCAACCCCGCGGGAAATCATGTTTTTATCAAAAGCTCAATTAGTGGAAAAAGCGAGTGGGCATTATTAGACATATACGGGAGGGCTGTTTTGGAATTAAAAACCAATGAAAAAATATTTGAACTGGATTTGCATGAATTGCAAAACGGTATTTATTTTCTCAAAGAAAATAAATCGGGAAGGATCAAAAAGCTGGTTGTCAACAAAGGCTAAGAGCATGTTGGGGTTTTTATAATCCATTAATCAGCTATTTATAAAAAATAAAATAAGGGCAAGATTTTCCAAAAAAATAAAAACCCATCATGCTCCAAAAAAAGGGGGATTTCATTTTGAACATTTTCACGTAAATTTGTAGCCTAAAACACAAGCGATGCTGGTAGCCAACCCGATATACGATGTTGTCTTCAAATACCTGATGAAAGACAAAAAAGTAGCAAAGCTGCTCTTGTCCGCCATCATCGGGGAGGAGATCGCCG
>DROJ01000172.1 GCA_011321935.1 Bacteroidota bacterium
AAATGGTTGAATGGTTTGAATGGTTAATAAAAAATCCGATGGAATAAGTCCCATCGGATTTTTTATTAACCATTCAAACCATTTAACCATTTAACCATTTAACCATTCAACCATTAATCACCCGTTCTATCTGCACCTGCCCTTTTTCCTGCCTTCCGGCACGTCCGTATGGACCGGCATGCGAGATATTTTTAAAAAATAAAATAAAGACGCCTTTATTATTTAATTGCAATTTATATATTCCTTTCTTTTTTTCCATTTCTTTTATTAATTGGCCATTTATTGAAAACACTTTTAACTGGTGTGCATATTCTGATTTAATATTTAATATGCCATCATTGGTTGGGACGGGAAATACGGTAACAAAATCATTGCTGCCGGTTTTTTCCCTGTTTTTTGTAATTGCATCTGCGATGATGGATATTTCTTTTACCAAAGTTGGCGAGCGGTCGGTTTCATTAAATAAAGTTTTAAATAATTCAATTTCGGGGGTACTGCTTTCGAACAATGACTTCATCCATTTGGGCGGGGTGGACTGGTAAAAAACTTTGGCCGTCACCAGCAACAATCCCGGGTTTCCGTTCATCGGTATATTATAATAAACGGCGTCGCTCCCGCTGCCCTCTATATTGTTGTTTTTATTAAAATCAATATCATCGCGCGCGCGCCCGGCGATGGAAGTGGTATCATATACGGCATGTGAAGTGGTGAAGCCGATGGGCGGCAGGCGGTTGTCCTTGATCGGGTGGTCGGCCTTTTCGAGGATCGTTGTCACCTCGTCGTTCACGTCCCCCATTACCATTTCATATATCTGCACCTGTTGCTCGGAATTGATATTTTGATAGTGCGGTTCATAGCTGTCGTTTTGGCCAAAGACCTCGAAATTGTCATCCGTTTTTCCTGAAATAAATAAAGTATCGCCGGCCTCGTTCTGCACCAAAAATTCTACAAATGCCCGGCGGGAAGGATAGCCGGAAGGAAATTTATGCCCGGCCAGGTTGGACAATTTCAATTCAAAACGGGCAGTGTCGGCGGTGCGGTCTTTCAGTTCGAGTTCCAGTTCGATGCTGCGGTCTTTCAGCATGTTTTCCGTTTTTTCTATCACTTCGTTAAATTGGTCTACCGAAGCCTTGATGCCCAGTTGTTCGATATTGTCTCGCAGCAGTTTGAGCATGGTCACGTTGCCGCCCACAAGTTCATGCAAATAAAAAGGGCTGCGGGCGTCGGTCATGGCGCCGGTCACCAAAAAGACGGGCCATTTGTCAAGGTTGGGCATATGGCAGCTTTGGCAAGAAACGGAATCCCCGTAAACCGAATTGAGCCACTCGTGGTAGGTGGCCTGCTCGACAAAAGTGCCGCCCGTAAATTCGCCGTCGTAGTCAATCGTTTCGGTGATGAGCGAGTGGCAGCCCGCACAAATGCCGGCGTCGCTGATATGTTCGCTAAAAACAGGTTTGTAGCCCGTCTCTGTCAGCATCGGCGAAACGAGCGGGAACTGGTAAGGGCCATAAGCCACCTTGAAGGTATCGTATTTCACATTTCCTGAAAACAAAAAGCCCAAGCTGTCGGCGCTCATCTGATGGCAGGCAAGGCAGGAGACCCCGTCCTTTGCCAGTTCGTCGGCTTCGAGGTCGGCCATTCCATAATGTTCCATCCCGATGTGTTTTGCATTAAAATGGCCGAGCGGGGCATGGCAGGTGATGCACTTGTCTTCAATGGCAGCTTTGTGCTGCGGGTGCAGCAGGACTTCGTTGCTGACCTCCGCCCGCCAAAAAGGGTCTTTGGCCGCATTGGCCATCATGGTGGCGCGCCAGTCGCTGATCAGGTTGACATCCTCGCCGGACACGTCAACACTCGCCACGCCGAGGGTGTCGAAATCATGGCATTTGGCGCAGACGCCGCTGCCGGCAAAAAGTTGGTTGGTCAGTTCGGGCAGCAGGGTGTCGGACAGCATTAAATTAAAAGCTGCCATCTCTTTTTCGGTGTGAAAATTTTGTGGGAAGGAGGGGCTTGCCTCATCGTTTATTTCCGACATTAAAAAAGGCAGGCCGAACAGGGGCAGGCAGACAAGTAGTTTGCGGTAGTTTTTCATAATAAAAAAAAATTAACAGCTCTTTGGGAAGGGCTGCAAAGGTATTTTATTTGAAAAAACTAAGAGCATGTCGGGAAAAGGGTTTGACGTATATATTTCAAAATGAGTTAAATAGGACAGTCCTGGGTATCCGCTCAAAACCACATGGCCTTCGCCCGTTCCGACAACCAAGGATATATATGCTCGGTTGTCGGAACGGGCGAAGGCCATGTGGTTTTGAGCGGATACCAGTTCTGGATTGGCTGCCGTTGCACTCTCTTTTCTGGGGTAGTAGTGGTTCGATCCGTAATTAGCGGACTCATACTACTATACATCAGTTTATTGTTAGAAAGACAGATTGTTGCCAACTAATTGGTTATGAGCGGGTTACAAAACCCACTGGCAGTATGTCCCATTTTTATCCAATAAG
>DROJ01000173.1 GCA_011321935.1 Bacteroidota bacterium
CAAAGTTCTTTGAAAAATGCTTGAAAAACAGGTGCAACGCCCTTACCTTTCCATTTTTAACCTGGCAGAAGGCGGATCGGTCAGAGATTCTAATTCCCAATGGGGCCAATCAAGCCCGCTACTCAGTCTAATCCGGGCCGGATTCTTGCAAAAATGCATATTGGCGAAGAATGCCTTGTCATTCTATCCCGTAAGAGAGATTAATCAGACTTATACATCCGGCCTGTCCGAAAAGTCTCTGCCTTTTTAGATGAAAGCCTATATAGCACACCTTCATTGCTGATAAAAAAGCACTAATACGCCATTGTATTAGGTGTTTATTTTTTTGCATATATTTTATTTTTCATAGCATTTTGTTTTAAGAGAGGTAGTTCAAAGTATAGTTTCACTAACCCCCGGTTTCAACCGGGGGGCAAGCAACATACAAATCTGGGTTTTAACCCAAAAATATTTACGTTTGTTTTGGGTTAAAACCCAGACCCCTCATTGCCCTCCCCCGACTAAAGTCGGGGGTTAGTGAAATCATAGCCTGAACTACCTGAGTAGTTACAAATAACGAAATGAAGATTTAACGAAATAAAGATTGATCTGAAAGCTATGTTTCAAATCCTTCAAATTTGAAGGGTTGACAGGTAAAATTCTAAACTAGTCGAATTCGACTAGTTTAGAATTTTACCCACCTATTGCCACTTGTCATTTCAATAACTTCCGGTTCTGCAAGATGCCCATATGCCGCTTTTTTGCTTCGGTCAAACGCCAAAGCCGCTCATCTGCTTTCAGCCCCATTTCCAAAAATTCAGCGTTCAGGGCTTCTAGGTTGGCCAGCACATGGAGTTCCTCCGTGGAGGCGTGGTCGCGGATATTCCCTTTTTTGTTCGGGTTCGATTTTCGCCACTCGCGGGCTTTCATCCCGAATACAACTTCGTTGAGGAAGTCTGCTTCTGAAGCCATGCGATAGCCTTCCTTTTTGGTCTGCCGTTCCATGACCGGCACCAAGTTGTGGCGCACCGCATCGGTATGGATCAGGTAATTGCCTTTAGCCAGCTCCCTCCGCAAATCCCATTTCGTTGCCAGCAGGCTCTCCTCCCGCATCCGCCGAAATTCTTTCAGGAAATCCACATAAAATTCCGCGCTGAACCAGTTGCAAAAATGAACGGCAATATCAAAATGGGTGAAGGTGCCGCCATAGCGCCCAGACTTGGACTTGATGCCGATGGCGCCCGTACTCTTGACCCATTCCAAAGCCGAAAGGGCAAAGTTGTTCAGCCCCGTCCGGCTTTTAATGTGATCGAATTCGGCTAGTTTAAAACCCCGGTTGTTGGCCATTTCCCAAAAGCCCAAAAACTCGACCGTTGCGCGGTTGCGCAGCCAGTTGCGGATGGTAAAGGCGGGCGGTTGGTTGACCGTTTTGGCAATGTCGGTGATGCAGATATAATCTCCAAGTTCCTCTGATTGAACCCGCAAGTCTATCCCCTGGACGATGATTGTTTGTTTTTTAGCCATGGTGAAGTCTGTCTGTTTATCTCGGCGCTAAAGTAACCAATCGGAAGGAATACGCGGGCAGGCGGGTGTTTTATGGCCCAAAACACTGATTATCTCCTTCCAAAGGAATCACTTTGTGAGAAGGGGTCCTTTGGATAATGGCGGTGTATCAAATGCAATGCTTTACAATTGTAAAAAATCAAACCTGCCGACAACCGAGGATATATATCCTCGGTTGCCGGAACGTGCCTGCGCCATATGGTTTTGTGCGGATACCAAAAGGCAGCAGTAAAAAATGGTCGGCCTTACATTTGGCACAGCGCCATATTATGATGCACCGCCGTTCCTTTATCGGATTATAAAATTACCTTTGCTGCCGCAATTGTAAAAAAATGGAACAAGACAAGCCATCAAATGTCTGCAAAGAAGCAGTTTACAAAACACTGTTTTTCGACCATGCCAAGCAGGTACGCAACTACCTCTACTATAAAGGTGCAAAGGCCGCCGAAGCCGAAGACCTGATGCAGGAAGCATTCCTGCGCCTTTGGAGGGACTGCCAAAAAGTACCCGCCGACAAGGCAAAAGGCTTCCTTTTCACCGTCGCCAACAACCTGTTCCTCGATGCCAAAAAGCACGAAAAGGTAGCATTGAAATTCGAGCGGCGCTCCAACAGCCAAGCCTCCCCCGAAGACCCGCAGTTCAAGCTCGAAACCAAGGAACTGCACCAGCGACTGGAAAACGCCATTTCCCAACTGCCCGAAAAACAGCGCACCGTCTTCCTGATGAACCGCATGGACAAGCTGACCTACGCCGAAATCGCTGAACGGCTGGGACTGAGCGTAAAAGCAGTGGAAAAACGAATGTCGAAGGCATTGGTGGAAATGCGGCTGATATTGAAGGGGATTTGAGAGTATGAGAGTATGAGAGTATGAGAGCAGTATTGTCGTTCGTTGGCTTTTATTGCCGTTTTCTGGGGAGAAGAATTTGGGAGATGAGCAGGTAGGGTGCAACCAATTGAAATCGTTTGTTTAAATAATGAGCAGCTTTCTGGGAAATGTTTTGCCGCAAGCTGCATTTTTTTATTGCGCAAAGTAGAGGTAACCTCACTTTTTACTTTTGCCTCCCGATTAAAATACGGGATTTCGCTTTGCTCAATTTTTACTTTTTATTTGACTAATGGAAAACGCAAATAACAACGAAACTCTTTTGGCCCGTTGGCTCGCCGGTGATTTGTCGCCAGACGAGCTGGATGCCCTCCGGCAACGGGAGGACTTTGCCGACCTGCAACAGGTCGTGGAGGGCATGAAAGGTTTGGAAATGCCTGCGTTTTCTGAAAGCGGTTCTTGGGAGAAGCTGCAGCAAAAATTAAAAGCAGGGCAAAGCAAAACCACGCAGCCCGGCCAGCAGCCAAATGAAACAACAGCAGCCCCCTCCCCTACCCTTTCTGCAAAACTCTCTCCCGTCCGGGAAACGCCCGTCCGACACCTGTTCAGGCGACAATGGATCATGGGCATCGCTGCCGCAGTGGCCCTGCTTTTGGTGGCCCTTTGGTGGATCAGGGACGACAGCCCTACCTATAATTCCGTGATTGCCACCGGCATCGGCGAGCACCGGAAAGTGAGCCTGCCCGACGGCTCCATCGTTACCCTCAACGCCCAGTCAAAGATAGCTTTCAACGAAACCGACTGGCCGGACGACAGGCAGCTCCACCTCGACGGGGAAGCCCTTTTCAAAGCAAAAAAAGGCAAAACCTTCACCGTCCGCACCGACCAGGGGCAAGTGAAAGTAATCGGTACCGTGTTCAATGTTTATGCCCGCGGCGGGGTCATGGAAGTAAAATGCACACAGGGCAAGGTGCAGGCCATCAACCCAAAAGGCACCGAAAAGGCATTGGTAAAAGCTGGCGAGCAAGTGGCCGTCATCAACGGAAAGATGCAAAAACGCAAGGGGCTTGAATTCAGCCCCAAATGGTTCAACGGCGAATCCGTTTTCAAAAGCGCAGCCCGCAGCAGGGTTTTTAAGGAAATGGAGCGACAATACGGCATTATTGTTATCGGTAAAAATTTGCAAGGAAGCCCATTTACTGGTAAGTTTGTCCACGACGACCTCCAGAAAGCCTTGAAAATGATCAGTGTCCCGATGGGGCTGGATTACGAAGTGAGCAGCGATACGGTCAGGTTTTTTGTGAAATAAAACAGCCGTGTTTTTTCGTTAATTCGTTTTTTACTTATTTACTTATTTCGTTAAATAAAGAAAGAACGAATTAACGAACCACCTGCTCCCCTCCTTTCCACGCCACTCTTTCCAAACAGCAATCAATGAGCCGGAGCTTCCGAAAACTTTCCTTTTTGGCCATTTTACTGGCCGTGCCTGTACTGGCCGTGCCGACATTCCTCACAGCCCAATCCCTGCCCAAGATCAGCGCAGACTTCAAACAAACCAGCCTCTCCGATGCCTTTGCCCAACTGGAGGCCGATTACGCTGTTTCCTTTTCTTTTGAAGACGAGGCCGTCGAGGGCAAAACGGTCAGCACCAGCATCCGAAAGTTGCCGCTCGACAAAGCCGTGGAAAAATTGTTGGCCAGGACAGGGCTGGGTTTTGAGATCCTCGACGGGCATTTTATTTTAATAAAAAAAATAGGCGTACCGGGCTTGCCGCCCCCTACCCTGCCCTTGTCTGTTATCTGCGGGCAAGTTTTCGACAAAACGACCAACGAAACGCTCACCGGGGCGACTGCCTACGTCAAAAACACCCCGCAGGGCGCCACCACCGACCTAGACGGCCATTTCAAACTGGAAGGCCATTTCAAAAAAACAGACAGCCTCGAAATCCGGTTTTTGGGCTACCAAACCTTGGCCCTCTCCGTGCGGCAACTCCTCGGCCAACCCTGCGCAAGCTACCAACTGAGCCTCGCCAACAACTGGATGCCCGACATCCTCATCAGCGACTTCGCAATGGACCTACTGACCATCGGCGACCGCAGCAGTTTTCATTTCAAACAAGAAAAAATACCCACCCTGCCCGGCTGGGGCGAACCCGGTGTGATGCGCATGTTGCAGCTATTGCCCGGCATCAGCGGTGCGCAGGGAAATGCCTCCCGGCTGAACGTGCGCGGCGGCACCCCCGACCAAAACCTCGTGCTTTGGGAAGGCATCCCGATCTATCATTCTGGCCATTTGTTCGGCCTCTACGATTCCTTCAATCCTTATTTAATTCAGGACGTGGATGTGTGGCGCGGCAATTTCGGCGCTAAATACGGCGGGCGCAATTCCAGCGTGATTGACATCAAGGGCCGCCCCGACCTCGTGGACGAATCCACTTGGGGAGTGGGCTTCAACCTCCTCCACCTCAACGTTTTTATGGAAAAACCCATGTTCCGGAAAACAAAAAACACGAAGGGCGCTATTTTGGTCGCATTCCGCAGTTCGACCATAGACCGCGTCGAAAACAAGATTTACAAAGGCCTGTTCAACCAGATTTTTAAAAACGGGAGGGTCGCCAGGGAACGGCAGGAACAGGCCAACGATGAATACGTGACCTGGAACCCTGTTTTCAATTACGGGGATTTCAACCTGAAAATGCGCTGGCAGGGCAAACGGGGAAACGACAACTCGATCAGCTACTACAACAGTGCCGACGAACTCAACTACCGCTATGCCTACGACGACAAAGCCGATGATTTTTTTGAAACGGTTGACCTCGTGGAAGCTGGCAATTCAGGCCTAAGTTGGCAGCACAAAGCAGATTGGTCGCCCAATCTCCAAGCAAATTATACCTTCACCCTCAGCACTTACGACAATGCCTATACCTTCCACTGGAACGAAAACGAGCGCGAGCGCCCCTTCATTGACCGCGAACAAAAAGAGAACACGATGGCCGACCTTTCCGTGCGCCTGCACCACCAATGGCAGGTCAGCGACCGCCACCGCATGTCCTTCGGCTACAACTTCACCGGGCAGCGGGCATGGCTCGTCGTGCGCGACACCAACAGCATTACACACGAAGCCAATATTTGGGACCAGGACACTACCCGCAACCTCGTGCACACCTATTATGCTACCTTCGATTACGACGTGAACGACCGTTTCAGCTTTTCGCTCGGCATCCGCGAAAACCACATCCCCGAACGCCAGCTTTATTACTCCGAACCGAGGGCCAGTTTCGTCTGGCGGCCTCTGTGGGACGGGTTTTCGGTCAACGGCGGGCTGGGGCGCTATTGGCAGTTCGTGTTCCAGATCATTGATTTTGGCGACCTCGGCATCGGCGAGCCGCTTTGGTTCCTCACCAGCGACGAAGTGCCCGCACAGGAGCTTTGGCAATGGACCCTCGGCATGCGCTACGAAAAAAAGTCGCTGCTCATAGACGCCGAGTTTTACCGCAAAAACAGCCGCAACCTCACCTCCCTCAACCTCCAGGTGGACGAGGGCTTCGAGCGCCCCTGGGCCTTCGACGGCAGCTCCGTGGCCACTGGCTTCGACTTCCTTTTCAGGAAAAGGCTGCCGCCTTACAGCCTCTGGGTCGCCTATTCGCTCGGCAAGGTGGAGCAGCAGTTTCCCGAACTCAACAAGGGCCTCCCCTACCCTGCCCGCCACGACATCCGCCACCAACTCAACTGGGTCAACATGCTCGACTACGGCAGGTGGAACTTCTCCGCCAACCTGCATTTCCACTCCGGCAGCCCCTACTCCCTGCCCACCCTGCAAGAATTGCCCTGCAACCCCGACGACTGCGATGGCTACGACCACTATTATACCCTCGCCTTCGACCGGCTGAACACCGAGCGCCTGCCCAATACCATCCGGCTCGACGTGAGCGCCACTTATGCCTTCGGCAAACGAAACAAAAAATGGAAGATCGGCCTCTCCTTCTTCAACCTCCTCAACCGCAAAAACCTCCTCGACATAGATTTTGTCCCCAGCGACATTTATGACGACAACGGCGAACGCATAGGCGCCGAACTACAAAAACTCAACCGCCTCGCTTCCGGCATCGCCCCCAATTTCTTTTTGCATTATGAGTGGTAGCCTATTGCTTCAAATCATAAGTTTTTAAACATTTAAACGGCTTTTTCCTTTCGCAGGCGGGCGGACGAGCAGGCAGGCAGGCAAGTTATTTGGCAGGCCCTCTTTGTCCTCTTGTGTGTTTTGCAAATTTTGCACCCGTTCGTTATTTCTTTATTTCTATAAATAACGAAATGTAGAATTAAAGCTAAAAAACGAAGTTTTGATTTCAAGCGGTTTGAGCGGCCCGGCTCCCCCAATCGGACACCACGCCACATTTTCCACGTTCGTCGCTCATGCCGCCTTAAAAGCAGGCTGACGTTAAAATCTCAACCCGGATTAATATCAATCTTCAAGTTTGCAGACATCTGCTGGAACGAATTCGTTAAAACACGAATTAACGAATTAATGAATTCGTTCGATAACTCAAACCGGAAGCTCAGTTCCGAGAAATCGGGGCAGGCATTCCGGCGCTCCAGTCCCAAGCCCCCGGCCACTGTCTATTTGCCTTATTTCGCTAAATAACGAATTAACGATTTACACATCCAGCAGACAAGGAAAAGCCACAGTCGGCAGCCATATGTAACCGGAAGGGTACTTCCGGCGCTCCGACCCCAAGCCCCCGGCCACTGTCCATTTGCGTCATTTCGTCAAATAACGAATTAACGATTTATACACCCGGCAGACAAGGAAAGGCCACAGTCGGCAGCCATATGTAACCGGAAGCGCTGCTTCCGGCGCTCCGACCCCAAGCCCCCGGCCGCTGTCTATTTGCGTCATTTCGTTAAATAACGAATCAACGATTTATACATTCAACACGAAGATGGAAGAAAGGCTACCACTTTCGCTTGTTCTGGTCTTGCCGGACAGTCGGCATACCTGAAACGTGGAATGCCGGAAGTGCCCTTCCGGTTACGTCAACAGTACTGCTTCGTCAAATAACGAATTAACGACGTCGCATATTCAGACAAGGAGAGCGGGGCAAGGCTACCACTTTCGCTTGTTCTGGTCTTGCCGGACAGTCGGCATACCTGAAACGTGGAATGCCGGAAGTGCCTGCCCCGATTTCTCGGGGTTGCCCTTCCGGTTACATCAACAGTACTGCTTCGTTAAATAACGAATTGACGATTTCGTTATCCAAATGGCAAGGAATGGCAACCCCGAAAAATCAGGGAGGCATTCCGGCAGCCGTACATTACCGGTTTCTCTTGTAGGCATCAAAACAATCCTGCAACAGTTGCACCATCGAAATGTCGAGATTGGTGGCATATGACTTGAACTCCCGCTTGAATTCAGCGGAAACCTTGAAGTTGAGCGGGCGCAATACCTTGTCAGGTTTACGGTCGAGGTTGGTACTCGCTTCAAACTCAGGCGGCGGGGCGCCTTTGCGATTGGAACTGGGTTTCTTTATTTTGGCCATGATTGTTGGAAATTAAGAAATTAGGAAATTAGGAAATTAGGAAATTAGGAAATTGCCGGCCGGCAGTGGGAATTGGGGAACAATACCCTGTAAAGTTCCGCAGCCGTAAAGAAATGAAGAATTAATGAAATAACGAAATATAGAACAGCCTTTATTGAAGCTCATCTGCCCTGTTCACGATGGCCTGTACAAGCACATCCACTTTTTTGTTGATGGATTTAAAAGGGGTTTCAGTGGCACATTTGCCTTCGTCACTGGCCCGGCGGATGGCAGTTTTTTCGTGGATCACGCCGTCCAGCAGATGGTAGCCGCTTGCCCGGACATACTCCTTGCCTTCTTCCAGTTCCACTTCGCTGTTGCCGGCGCGGGTGAGCGCAATGCAGATTTTTTCTGTCTTGATGCCGTTTTTCTTTAGCTCGTGCGCCAGCCGGATAGTCGGCTCCAGATCGTCGAGGGAGACGCCGGTGGGCAGGATGACCATGTTGCTTGCCCGGGCGATGTCGAGCGTTTTGCGGGTAGAGTGGGGGGCACCGTCGAAAACCAAGAGGTCGTACTGCTCCCCGGTCTTTAGCGCATCTCCAACATTCATGAACTGCTCGACGGCCACTTTTGGCTCTTTTCCGTTTTGCAGGCGGCGGCGGTTCCAACTGGTGCAGGTACCTTGCGCCAAGTCCATGTCGGCGATCTTTACCAGCCATTCGCTGAGGGCATAATTGCAGGCGATAAGACGGGAGAGGGTAGATTTGCCAACGCCCCCTTTTTGTGAAATTACTCCAATGACCAATGACATAATGTTTGATTTTTTATAGAAATAAAGAAATCGTTATTTAACGACGTTATTTAACGAAAGCGATTGCAGCCGGAAGGCAGCTCTCCCGGCTTTTCAAATCCTTGCCCTTAAACATTTCGTCAATTCGTTATTTAACGAAATAAATAAATTTGCGGTTTGTTCCGGGACTGGAGTGCCGGGAGTGCTGCTTCTGGCTACTGCGCAGCCGCAATATTACGCATTGGTTTTTTTTCAAAAAAGAAGAAAGAAAGATTTGAAGAAAAAAGTATTTAACGAAATAACGAAATCGTTACAGGCTTCTTTTGGCCTGCCCAAAGTCATGGATAAGTGAGCAGCATAATTTTCTCAACTAACACCTTCGATCAAATAGCTTAGAGGACTTTCTCATAAAAACCAAGAAACGTTGTTTTACCCCTACTTTTTTAACTTTATGGTAACTGTTTGCCAGCCCCAGCAGGGCGGTCATGTTGCCCCTCAAAAAACATGGCCGCCCCGCTGGGGCTATAAAAAAAAGACGCATTATTTCTACAAACCTGTCTGCCGACAGGCAGGCATGGTCGCCCGCTGGGGCTGGTAAACAGTTACATTTTATGTATCATTTTAATAATGTAGGGTAAGTACACAAAAATTCCTGCCTCCGGGACCGGCATTCGACTCCACTGTTTTTTGTCATCCGCTTTAGCGGAACTGCGAC